>JAUVGH010000006.1 GCA_030593885.1 Methanomassiliicoccales archaeon | reverse complement strand
GGTTCGAATCCCAGCGAGCCCGTTGCGGTCGATCGGATGATAGAGGATATCAGGATCGAGATCAAGAAGTCTCTAGCCAAGGCGGTCCATGAGGCGTTTCAGTTATCCAAGAGTCCTGACGAGATCCCGGTCGACATCCAGACCAAGCCAGAGTTCGGGGAGTTCTCCAGCAATCTCTGCATCCAGCTGTTGAAAGCAGCGGGGAAGAAGCAGGAGGAGATTGCCCTGGAGATCATCTTGAGATTCGAGAAACCGGAGTTCGTCGACAGTGTAGAAGCCATGGAAGCTGGCGGCGTCTATTACCTGAACTTCTTCCTGGATTTCCCTGCGTTCGGGGACAAGGTTCTGAGAGAGGTTCTATCATCGAAGGATGACTATGGCAAATCGGATTTCCACAAGGGGCAGAAGCTTCTACTGGAGCACTCATCGATCAATCCAACTGGACCCATAAACGTAGGTCGCGTCAGGAACTCTCTCATCGGAGACACAATGGCAGGATTGGCCAGGGCCGTGGGCTGGGACGTTGAGACCCATTTCTACGTGGACGACATGGGGAAGCAGGTCGCAACGATCGCGTGGGGGATCGAGAACAAGATCTCTGAGAAGTATTCATTGACATTCGATGAGCGCGGAGAACCGGTATTGGAGGAAACTGACGGCCCTGCGGAGAACGAACTGCTGAGCAGGTACGAGAAGTATGCAGATAAGCCGGACTTCAAGGTGTTCTTCACTTACGTTCCCACGACCAAACTCATCGAAGATGAGAACCTCGATTCAGAGATAGACGAACTTGCAGAGAGATGCGAGGAGGGGGAAGAGGAATCCATTGGCAGATTGAAGAAGGTGGTCGAAGACGTACTCGCTGGGCAGAAGCAGACACTGGAAAGGCTGGGAATTACGTTCGACAGTTTTGACTTCGAGAGCCGCTTTGTCCTCGACGGTTCGGCTCAGAAGGCGATCGAGGATCTTAAGGCGCTACCGCAATCCCTGGAACTTGACACCGGGGCCAATGCCATCGACCTTTCCGAGTTCGGACTGGAGAGAAGAGGTGGAGGCACGGTCTTCCAAAGACCTAATGGAACGTCGGTCTACATCGTGAGGGATGTTGCATACCATAGGTGGAAGCTGGGTCAGGCTGACGCTAACCTGATAGTGCTCGGAGAGGATCACAAGGTGGAGTACAAGGAACTGAAGACGATTCTGAAACTGCTGGGAGACCTGAAGGATGATAACCTCCTGGACGTGGTTCACTTCGCTTTCGTTGGGATGAAGGGGCGGAGGATGTCGACACGCAAAGGCGTCATAGTCTCGGTCGATGAGCTGCTGGATGAAGGGATCGACAGGGCGGAGAAAGAGGTCCGTAGCAGGAACGAGGAACTGGACGACGAGAAGGTTGCGGAGATCGCCAAACAAGTCGCGATAGGAGCGATAAAGTACCACATGCTGAAAGTGCAGACCATGAAGCAGTTGACGTTCTCGTGGGAAGATGCGCTGGATTTCGAAGGGGATGCGGCACCCTACGTTCAGTACGCGCATGCAAGGGCATCCAGCATACTGAGGAAAGGGGGCGTGTTCGAAGATACGTCCATACCAGAGAATATAGTCTTCACCAACGAATCGGAGAGGGACTTGACCCGGTTGATCTCGCATTTCCCGTCCATCATATTCACAGCAGCAGCGGAACGGCGGCCACATCTTTTGCCAGATTACGCCTACAAACTTGCCACACAATTCACGGAGTTCTACCACAAGTCCCCGGTGCTGGGGGCGGAAGAACCTGAAGTGAAGGAATCGAGGATAGCGATGGTCAAGGCGACCAGGCAGACTCTCAGAAATTGCCTTTCACTTCTGGGAATCGAATCGCCTGACAGAATGTGACCGTAGTTGGTATTATATCCCATCGTTTCTTTTTGGAATCCAGTAATATGGGCCCATAGCCTAGCCAGGATATGGCGTTTGGCTTCGGACCAAAAGATCGAGGGTTCGAATCCCTCTGGGCCCGCTGTCCTTCTACAATCCTACTTGAACGCCTCGCGAAGCCTCTCGACGCCATCAACAATCGTGGGTACCGGAGTCGTTGAGAATGAAATCCTGATGTTGTCCCCGAAGTTCTTTCCGAAGCAATTACCGTAGACGGTGGCAACACCGTTCTCCATCAGTCTGTCGAATACAAACTCATCCCGGTCCTTTCCTTGGAGATCTTCTGGAATCAGCCCGGTGAAGTTCGGAAAGAGGTAGAACGCCCCTTCTGGCTTCTCAAACCTGACACCGTCAACACTCGCAAGTTCCGAGCATAGAACGTCCCTCCTGCGCTTGTACTCGTCCACCATTTGCCCTATGGCTTTCTCCCCTTCCTCGCGATTGTCGAGAGCTTCCTTTCCGGCAAACTGCAGGAACTGGACCACTCCGGCCGTGCAGCTGTAATTCCCCAGCTTCAACATCCCAGCGACCTTGGGATCCCTGGCAACCAGATAGCCCATGCGCCATCCGGTCATTGAATAGGTCTTTGAGAAAGAAAATGCTGAGATTATGTTGTCATAGTCCAGTGAGGCTGCGCTGAAGTGCTTCTTTCCATCGAATATGATCCTCTCATATGGCTCGTCCGAGAGAAGATAAGCATCATTCTGGTAGCACAGTTCGGCGATCTTCTTCACCTCTTCTTCAGAAAACACCTTCCCGGTGGGATTGTTGGGCGTGTTGAAGTAGAATATGTTGACATCTTCCAGAACTTCATCCAGCAGGTCGTAATCAATGCTGAAATCCTCCTTCATCGGTATCTCGGTGAGATCCATCTGCAGGAAGGGCACGAAGTTCTCCGATATGGGACTCCAGTACGGTGCGAAGGTGGCGGCCTTCCCGCCTTCGAAGAGCTTGAACGACAACTGCAGAGCTTCCATTCCACCGTAGGTGCAGACAATGTTCTCCCTGGTGAGGTTCTCTGCCTTATTGAAGTCCAGCAGTTTTCTCAGGATCGCGTCCTTGAATTCGGGTTCCCCTCCAGACCTGGGGTACTTGGTTCGGTTCTCATCCAGGGCCCTCTTAGCGGCGTCCTTGATGTACTCGGGAGTGGGGAAATCAACTTCTCCCCTCTGGAAATAGACGAAATCCTTTCCGGTCTTTTCACGGTATGCAGGACCCATCTCCAGAGCCCGTTCACTTATCCTGACTATCGGAGAAAGGTGTATGTTCTTCATTGCTGGATTGAAGTTGTTCTTCGGCTCTCTACCGTCATGAGAAGGATTGTTATCTCCTTCAGCAGAATCATTCTCCCAGTCTTTCTCACTCCCCACGTTCTCCAAGTTAATTCCTCCTTCCCCACTGATGGCGGCTCATAACATTCCATTCGGCCGTCTTAAACGCAATTCCTTCAGTCCGGGCATCAAATCCCGAGTTCTTTCGCCCAGACAGGTTCTCCGCCTTCCCGATAGCCTGGCAACTTACTGACATGCTCAACATGTTCTTAAATCTTTCATTCGAGGCAAATACAACAACATATTTCAGTATCGATTTGATTATCTACGCTTGGAAATATGTCTTCGAGCATACTTTTCGTCGAGCCACCGAAGGATTACTGGTTCTTGATGGGAGAGTACTTGCCGCCACCAACAATACTGCTGGTTCTGGCTGCATACGTGGAGAGAGAGCTTCCGGACATGGAGGTCAAGGTGATAGACTGCCAGGCCGAGAAGAAGAGCTGGGATTATGTCCAAAGGGTAATAGAATCCATGTCCCCATCTTTCGTCGCGACATCTGGGTTCACGTGTAACGCATACGTTTGTGCAAGGGTCGCGCAGATGGCCAAGGGAGTGAGCCAGGATATCGTTACCATAGTGGGCGGACAGCACTTCACGGCCGTGGCCGAGGAGTCCCTGAGAGACTTCCCCGAAATAGATTACATCGTGAGGGGAGAAGGGGAGTTGACGCTCGTGGAGCTGATAAAGACGATACGCGGGGGCGGCGACATGGGCAAGGTTCAGGGGCTGGCACTCAGGAACAACGGTGAGATCGTGAATACGCCCGACCGTCCATTGATAGAGAACCTGGATGACCTACCTTACCCCGCATACCACCTGATCGAGAAGAACATGGACAGGTACCACTTCGCGTTGATGGCCGGCAAGAAGAAATACATGATCCTCGAAGGTGGGCGTGGTTGCACTCACAAATGCTCTTTCTGCACTCAATGGAGACACTGGCAAGGCAGATGGAGAACAAAGTCTCCCAAAAGGATCGCGGACGAGATGGAGTTCCTGCACAAGACGTACGGGGGAGTGTTCCTGTGGCTGACGGACGATAATTTCGAATACAGGAAACGTGGAATGGGTCTGTGGGAGGAATTGCGCAAAAGGGAGTTCACAGACGACATCAACTGGTTCTTCCAGGCGAGGACGGATGACATCTCGAACAACCCTGAACTGGTCGGGAAGCTGCGGGAAGTTGGCAACAACTGGATCCTGATAGGGGTGGAGAACGATTCGCCAGAGGTCCTGAAGTACTTCAAGAAAGGGGCGCGCGTGGGTGATTCGATCAAGGCAGTGAAGACCCTCAAAGAGAGGGACGTGTTCGCACAGGCCATGATGGTGATAGGTTCCAGAAAGGATACTGCAGAATCTATAGAGAGACTTCGGCAGTTCTCGTTCGATCTGGATTCGGACCTGAACGTGTACACCACGCTGACGCCGTTTCCAGGCACCGAAGTGTTCGACGAGGCAAGGGAGAACGGATGGCTGGAGGATCTGAACTACGCCAACTACGACATGTCCCATGCGATCATGCCTACAGAGACGCTCTCCAGAAAAGAGGTCCAGGAGGAGCTCTTCCAGTGCTATCGCGAGTTCTACGGTTCAGCGGTACGGAACATTAAAGGGATCTTCTCTAAGAACGAGATCAAAAGGAGGGCCTATCGTCACATGGCTGGGCAGAAGGTCCTGAAGACGCTGAGGAGTCTCATTTGACGCCTAGAAGGAGCGCATCAATATACCTGATTCTATCGGTGATTGGGGGCATTTTCATACTTCTGATAGCCTGGCTGGGATTCTCTGAATCTCCCTCAATCACATTCAATGACAAGTTGATGGTGGGGGGAGCCTTCATTGCCAGCTGCCTGTTCGGGATATCACTGGCTCTGAGACCCGGTTGGACAAGGAGGTCGTCGAGAGCAAGAGATCACGCCCACATTGCCGACAAGAGGGAGAGGAGCGGCAGGAGAATGACAGGCCACCATCCAGATTGTGAGGGATTCAACGGTCATGTAATGGAGTTCATGGGCCGTACAGTGTGCTCCGGCTGCACCGGTCTGGCCTTGGGGTCAATTGTGGCAATCGTCTTCACGATAGCCTACATCGCTCTTCAAGTCAATGCGGACGCCTGGATCCTGTTTGTCTTTCTAATTGTGGGCATAGTACTCGTCGCTATCAGCCTAACTGATATCATCCTCTCTCTAGGGGAAGCCAGGCTACACAATCGGATTAACACATTCTTGGTGACGGGGTTCTTCCTCGTGGTCGTGAGCGTGCATCAACTGACTGGAAGTGCAGCATTCGGCCTCATTGCCATAATCATCTCATTCCTGTGGCTGGACACGAGGATTCAGTTGTCTAGCAAACGTCACAGAGATATCTGCAAGGCGTGCGACCAATCGTGCAAGGCCTATTGAGCTCTTCCGCGCTTGAACACCAATCTGAGTCCCGCGATTATGATGGCAATTCCAATCACCAATCCAAAAATCCACCACAACTCAACAGTGTGTATCCAATGAGAAGTCTCAAGGACTCTCTTCAGGACGAACTCAATCAGTATCCATATCCCAACCAGGACGATTATGATTCCCCAGAAGATCGCATCCCCACGCTTTGTACCAGTACACGGATCGTCCCCTTTGTCACAGTCATTCCTCTTTGGCTGCCATTGAGGTGTCGCTGCAGCATGGAGCGGAGCGCCGCACCTGAGACAGAACTGCGCCTCATCCGGGTTCTGGTTGCCACATTTCTGACAATACATAACTTACCCCATTTGTGCATAAGACAAGCCATATATATTTGTGACCCTAAATCCAAGCAGTGCTGCAAAGCTCAAGCTGTAGGCTAAACGACTCTTGGTAAACGAAAAAAAACTTGGCATTCAACCTAGAGCAAAAGAAAGAAAATGGGAGGTTAAACTCCCTTCACGAAAAAAGAATGCCGATAAATCTCTCTACTCTTACCTAACTAATACCTCTTAGGCCTGCGATTCCTATAGCAATCCCGGCAGTATACCGGTCTAGTCCCGTCCGGCTTGAACGGAACTTCGTCTTCTTTTCCACAATCTGCACAAGTGACCTTGTGCATCTCTCGAGGCGGGCGATCGTAGCCGCGCCTTCCTCTATCGTCGTCCATATTATGCTTCCTTATTGTTCTTTGAGACTCCTAGTCATCTAGAAGGCTCGCCTTCTAAGAAAGTCCTATTCGTATTTAACAGTATGCAGAATCCAGGGGACCGACCACAAGAATTCAGATGACTGGTCTTCGCAAGTATTTTGTATCCTCATATCATCACTTGGCATCAATGGAAGGGAGTGGGGTAAGGGGAAATAGAAAGAAGATAAGGCCCAGAACGGTGGCCCTCGTGGTAATCTCCGTCATATTGCTTCTCGCAATGCTCTGGTTGGCGGATCCAGGTAGACTGGTTTCCATCCTTTCAGGAGCGAATCTGGCGATCATAGGTGCGGTCTTCCTTCTCTACTTCGCAAACTTGCTGACGAAGGCTCTTAGGTGGTTCTTCCTCTTGAACTCATCTGGCCATAGGACATCCTTCAGAACAGCATTGTCATTTGTCATCGTAGGTCTCTCCGTGAACAGCGTCACACCTGGAAGGATCGCTGGTGAACCTGTAAGGGCATACATGCTCAGGGAGAAGTCCGGCCTGCATTTCGGGAGCGGTCTGGCCACCGTATTCACAGAGAAGGTCATGGATCTCCTGGTTCTCGCCTTGTTCGCTATCATCGGACTGGCTCTGATATTGACATTCCTTCCTTTTGCCGGGGGCTTGTTCCTGGTATTATTCATAATCTTGGTGGTTCTCCTTCTGGGTGCAGTTGTGTACCTTGCACTTCATCTCTCCACGCTGGACAGGTTTGCGAACTGGTTCGTGAGGACGGCGTCCAGAATAGTGAGGAGGCCTCTTCCGAAGTGGGAAAGGGCGGTCAGCAGCACGATCAACAACTTCAGTGACGGGTTCAGGGTCATCCTGAGATCAAAGAGGACAACGCTCACGACTTTCTCCCTGACGGTAATCATCTGGCTGAATGAGGCAATGAGGGTATTCCTGGTGATGTACGCACTTGCGCCCGAATCCGCGCCTTTTGTCGGATTCGTCCTTATTGCTGCGAGTCTAGCGACGCTGCTGGGGTCCTTCGTTCCCGGTGGAACCTTCAACGTGGCTCTGATCGCGATGGTGTTCAACGCTTCTGGCATAAGCATCGCACTGGCCACCACTGCGGGATTGCTGATGACGCTCACATCGATCTGGATCCTCATTCCGTTGGGAATAGTCATAGTCGTCAGGAACCTGGCGAATTCAAAAGGCGCTGAGGAGAAGAAACTGGTCCCTGTTGAGATGGCAAAACCTTCGGAGATCAAGGATTAGGCTCCAACCAGGCGGTATCTGATATCATGCGATGCAGCACGATAGTCCTTCTATACAATGAAAAGGACAATGTGGAAAGACAGACGATCGATCTTGTGAAGGCTTACGGGGAACTGGGAATAGAGGGTGAAATTCTATTGATGGATGACGGAAGCCTGGATGACACGGGAAAAATCTGTGACGAACTCTCCCAGAAGTATCCGAATGTCAGAACCGTCCACCACGATAAGAACAAGGGACGCTCTTGGGCCATTGAAACGGGTTTTGAGAACGCCAAAGGTGACGTGTTCTTCATTATTGACGGCGACTGCCAGTACGAGCCTAGAGAGATCCCCAAGTTCCTTAAGAAAATCGAGGAAGGATATGACGTCGTAAGTGGGAATCGCTTCGAAAGGGCGGATGATTGGATAAGACGGCTAATCTCAAGGGTGTACAACAAGGTCATCGTTCGGGGATTCCTGGGATTGAGCATCCAAGACCAGAACAGCGGGTTCAAGGCGTTCACCAAGGAGGCGGCTCTGGGTATGGGCTTCAAACCGGACGGCTACCTGGGTCTGCACAGATTCATCCTGCCACTTGCCCAAGTCAAGGGTTATTCTGTAACCGAGGTGGACATCAAGCATTATGATCGAGAAGGTGGGAAATCATACATCAAGCCGTCAACGGTGGTGTTCATAACACTGCGAGATTTCTTTAGGTTCCGAAGGGAACACATGAAAAGGAAGTAGGTTGAGCATCCAAGACGATCACCTGATCGGCGGAAGTCCAGGGAATATGGAAACGCCCTTTCCCATTATATGCCAGACCAGAAGGAAAAGAAGTGTGAATCTGATGCTGTTGGTTCTCACCGCGAGCAGGAAGGGCAGGAACCAGATTATGTACCAGGGGGCATAGTTAGGCAGCCCAAAGCAGAACAGGATGATGGCAAGGCTAGTGATGATGAGTATCCTCTCGGTCCGACCGCCGGACAGCTTCTTTGGGAATATGGTTTCCCGATATCGAATAAGAACGAGGCTCAGAACGATTGCATAGCCAATGAACACTGCCAAAGAGGGGGCAAGGTCGGTTCCAGGGGGTGCCTGTGCCCAACCGTCCAGGATCATGAGTCCCAAGTATGCAGCGGAAATGAAAACGACGACCTCGTACCATAGAAGGGTCATTCTCTCCTCCTCGTCCTTCTTTCTCCAGATGGAAACGTACATGACGAGTATCAGAAGCAGGAAGAAGCCCATGATCATCCAAGAGACCTTCAGGCCACCCAGCCAATCGGAGCCAATTGCCGTTGAGAACAAATGAGTGAATGACCACCAGCCCCCCCATCCTGAGGTCTCGCTGAAGTAGGATCCAGGGCCATCGGGAGACAGGATGTAAAGGCCCAGAAGCGAAAGACCCATAGGTATGGCGAACAGAATGACATACAACACTCTCTCCTTGAGCAACTTGGTCTTCCAAAGATAATACGGCAGCAGGACGGCACCGAACACCTTGAGAGCGAGACCCAGACCAAGGAACAGAGATGACAACCGATGTCTTCTTGATATGATGAATATGGTCGATATGACGACAGCCAACACGGGAACTGGATCGTAATGACCTGAGAGTCCGATGGTGATCACGTTGATCGGGCAAAGAGCGTACAGCAGAGCCGCCGACAGAAGGAATCTGCTCCCTCGGTTCTTCTCGGAGAGGAAGAGTATCAGCACGGCGATCATAGCATCGATGATGGAGAACACGACCCGGAACTGGACCTCGCCAGCACCGAAGGCACCGGATACCATGAGAAGAACCAGATTGTGCAGGGGAGGCTTGCTTCCCCCGTCGAAATCAACGTACGGGATCCTTCCGTCAAGCATCCAGTCTCCACGAAGAACGTAGTTGAGTATGTCGTCAGTGATTATCTGGTCCTGGACCAGCATCACCAGTCGGGTCAGAAGGGCGATGATGAATATGAGGACCATCTTCTTCTTGAGATTCAGTGTGTTAACGATCTTGAACGTCTCCAGTTTGTCGATGTGCATCACGAGAGCGAGGAAAGAGATTAGGAGAACGATGTAGAACAGAATGTAGAAACCAATGCCTGCCAGGAGGATGAGGAAGAAGGCGTAGATGGATAGCGCGATTCTGGCGGCCCAGACATCTCTGGGGGCAGGGCCGTCCTCCTGAGGAGGTTCTTCAGAACTGTCGTCTTCCACCAAACTCAATCACCAATGGCCTTGCCTTGAACATTCGAGCGGTACCAGTCGACGAATTCATTCAGACCCTCGTCGAACGAAACCGCGGGCTTCCAACCCAGCAATTCCCTTGCCTTGGAGTTGTCTGAAAGGGTATGGTCAACATCCCCCTGCTGGACCTCCTGATATATGGGCTCCGGAGACTCCGGATAATGCGCCCTGATCTTCTGAACGACCTGGTTCACGGTAACGCTACTGCCTCCGCCGATGTTGACAGCTTCCCCGTCCGCCCCACTGCCTCCCATAGCCAGCATATTCGCCTCAATCGCGTCGGAGATGAATGTGAAGTCCCTGGTCTGCTCTCCGTCCCCGTAGATGTTCACCGGTTGACCGGATTCCATCAACCGAACGAACTTCCTGATCGCCATGTCCGGCCTCTGCCGCGGACCGAAGACGGTGAAGTACCTTAGAGCGACTATCTTCATTCCGTACAACTCCCCGAAGACCCTGCAGTAGTGCTCGGTCGCCAACTTGCTGACTCCGTAGGGAGAAATGGGCCTCGTCTCACAATCTTCATGCGTGGGCCTCGGAACGCCGTTCCCATAAACCGAAGAGGAGGATGCATAAACGACCTTCTTGACATCGGAATCGCGACAGGCCAGCAACACGTTGAGCGTCCCTTTGACATTGGTTGAATACGTCTTGAAAGGATTCGCGATGGAGACGCGAACTCCGGGCTGGGCGGCCTGATGGAACACCACCTCTGCGCCGTTGAAGCTGGCAAGAAGGGCATCGTAATCCAGAATGTTGGTCCTCTGGAGTTCGAAGCTGGGATGCTCCGAAATGCTCCCGATGTTCACTTCCTTTCCAGAATAGTAATCGTCAAAGGTATCGACACAAACGACGTGGTGGCCTTCGTCAAGAAGTCTCTCAACGAGATGGCTGCCAATGAACCCCGCTCCTCCTGTCACCACACAACGAATGGTCTCACCCACGGAATAATCATGAAGGATGTATTATTCATTTGCGCTGGTAATCGGTACGCCTTTCCAAAGTGCCAGACACCTCAACGCATAAACTACTTATACCCCAATCCAGATGAACGCCCAATGAGCTCTTGCACGATTATCATTATCATAGGGCGCTGAGCCCTCCGAGTGCTTGAGTTCATACTGTTTTCTGGCTCTTGGAGGAACAAATTATGAGTAAAGGGAAATTCCCAGAAGTCGGCTCCTACCCCAACTTCAAGGAGATCGCGGACAAGTGGCTTGCGTACTGGGAAGAAGGAGAGTTCGTGAACAAACTGATGGAGAAGAACTCTAACGGACACAACTATTCCTTCATAGACGGGCCTATCACGGCCAACAATCCCATGGGTGTGCACCACGCATGGGGAAGGACGCTCAAGGACGTCATCCAGAGGTTCAAGGCGCTCCAAGGTTTCAACCAGAGGCTTCAGAACGGCTTCGATTGCCAAGGGCTCTGGGTGGAGGTGGAGACCGAGAAGGCCCTGGGCCTGAAGACCAAGAAGGACATCGAGGATTACGGTCTGGACAACTTCTCGAGGAAGTGCCGTGAACGCGTTATGAAGTATGCAGGGATAATCGAGCAGCAGTCCAAGGTCCTCGGTCAGTGGATGGACTGGCCCAACTCATATTTCACCATGTCGGATGAGAACATTCAGAGCATCTGGCATTTCTTGAAAGTGTGCAACGACAAGGACATGCTGTACAAGGGCGCGAGGGTTATGCAGTGGTGCGTCAGGTGTGGCACGTCCCTCTCCCAACATGAGCTGATGGACTCTTACAGGGAGATGGTCCACAAGGCGATTTACCTCAAGTTCCCCATCATAGGGGAAGAGAACAAGAATTTCCTGGTCTGGACGACTACACCGTGGACGCTGTCATCCAACGTTGCCATCGCGGTCAACCCCGATGAGAGATATGTTGAAGTGTCAAATGAAGGCGAGATCCTGATACTTGCGGAGGATGCAGTACCGGCACTGGATGGAGATAACAAGATCCTGGATGTCATGATGGGTTCGGAGCTGGAAGGCAAGGAGTACAAAGGCCCGTTCGACGAGCTGAAGGCTCAAAGCGGCGTCGAGCACAGGGTGTTGCTCTGGGACGAGGTGGGCGCAGAAGAGGGTACCGGGATCGTCCACATCGCACCCGGCTGCGGACAGGAGGACTATGAGCTGGCGAAGGAACATGACCTGCCGGCCATCTGTCCGATTGACGAGAACGGGGTGTTCATGGAAGGGTTCGAACCTCTGACCGGTAAGTCGGTGTTCGAGACCAATGACGAGATCTTCGAGAACCTGAGGCAGAAGGGTCTGGTCTACAAGATTCACGACTACGAGCACAGATATCCTGAATGCTGGAGGTGCCACGAGGAAATCGTGTTCCGGCTGGTGAACGAGTGGTTCCTGGCCGTGCCCAAGCTCAGGGGCCTGATGCTGGAAGAGATGAAGAAAGTGAACTGGAAGCCCAAGTTCGGCGAGAAACTGATGGATGATTGGTTGAACGCATTGGGGGACTGGTGCATCTCAAGGAAGAGGTACTGGGGATTGCCGCTGCCATTCTACGTGTGCAAGAACGAACACTTCCAAATCGTTTCCTCGAAGGAAGAACTGCTAGAGAAGGCTGTGGACAAGGATGCCGAACTTCCCGAACTGCACAGGCCTTGGATAGATGATTTCAAGATCAGATGCCCGGAATGCGAAGAGGAGATGTCACGGGTGAGAGAGGTGGGCGACTGCTGGCTTGACGCTGGCATCGTACCGTATTCGACACTTGAGTACGGACATGACAGGGACTACTGGAAGGAATGGTTCCCGTCCGAGCTGGTTCTGGAGATGAGGGAGCAGGTGCGTCTCTGGTTCTACTCCCTGCTGGTCATGAGCTGCGTTCTGGAGGGGAAGGCTCCGTTCAACAGCGTCGTGATGTACGAGAGGGTGGTCGACGAGAACGGGGATGCGATGCACAGGAGCAAGGGCAACGTGATCTGGTTCGATGAGGCCATCGAGAAGATGGGAGCGGATGTGATGCGATGGGTGTACAGTGCCCAGAACCCGAGGTTCGATCTGAGGTTCGGGTATGGCGCGGCCAAGCAACCAACAAGACTGCTGTCAATCCTCTGGAACGTGTACAGGTTCTTCATCACCTATGCGTCAGTGGACCAGCCAGACCTTGACCCGGAAGCCGCTCCGAAATCGGATGACGTTCTGGACAGATGGATGATCTCCAGGTTGAACTCGAGTCTGGCATCGTTCACCGACCACATGGAGAAATTCGAGGTCTGCGATACCACCAGGATCCTCGATGAGCTCATTCAGGACCTGGCCAACTGGTACATCCGAAGGTCCAGGAGACGATTCTGGAAGGCAGAGAGCAGTGAGCAGAAGAAGCAGGCGTACGACGTTCTTTACCATGTTCTGAACTCGATCACCAAGATGTTAGCCCCTCTGACTCCCTTCCTGGCGGAGGAGATATATCAGAACCTCGTGAGGTCTGTGGACGAGTCGTCCCCCGAGAGCGTTCATCTCACAGATTTCCCAGTCGCAAATCCAGAACTGGTGGACGAGAAGCTCGAGGAAGAGATGCTGCTCCTGAGAAGGATAACAGAGATTGGATTGTCAGTGAGGGCGGAGAAGAAGTTGAAGACCAGGCAGCCCCTGGCCAAGGCAAGGGTGTTCATAGACGACTCGGACCTGAACGAGAACCTTCGTGACATCCTGCTTGAAGAACTGAACATAAAGACCTATGACGGGGAGTTCTGGGGAGACTTCGTGGAAGAGGACTACGAAGGGCACAATCTGAAGATACTGCTTGACACCGAACTGACCAAAGAGCTGAGGGACGAGGGATTCGTGCGAGAACTGGTACGCCGGGTGCAAAGATTGCGGAAAGAGAAGGACCTCCACGTGGAGGACAAGATCCGCCTGTTCGTCGAGGACAGCACAGGAAGGGTGGCCGAAGTACTGGGCCAATGGGAGGATTATCTTAAGCGTGAGACGCTTTCTGAGGAAGTTCTCCTTGAGAAGCACGAGGAACTGAAGGGCTACACCATCGGGGACAAAGAGATCTCAATAGCGATCGAGAAGTCTTCCTGACCATCTTACTCAAAAACCCTTTATACCGAATTCTGAATGGGCATATGTAGTGTGAGGTCAGGGGTGTAGGATGGAGTACATCGGCCAGATGATCTACGGAGATGAGTTGCTGGAGGGCATCTTACCCAAGTCAATCGTGGAAGAAGGGAGGCTCATTGAGTGCTGCGCGCCAGAGGGGCATCCCCCCATCGAGGACGTCAGGCAGAGGTTGAAGGAGGAAATCTCCAACTCGATAGGACAGGATACGCCGCCGCTCAAGGAGTTCATCCAGAGCAGATACAGGGGCGGACATTGCACCATCATGGTGGACGATCATACCCGTGAGAACATACACACGAGGATCCTGTTGCCATTGTTGTTCGAAGAGCTGATCCATCTTGGTCTGAGTGAGGAGAACCTGAGGATCCTGGTCTGCGGCGGAACTCACAGAGCGCCCTCTGAAAGTGAGTATCGGAAGATGCTGGGTGGAGAGATCTGGCCCAGGCATCGGGACAAGGTATTCGCCCACAGTTGCACCGAAAACCTGGTTTCAGTCGGTAATCTGGATGGAGTGCCGGTTGAGATCGACAGGGTGGCCTTCGAATCGGAGATACTGATCCCGTTGAGCGACCTTGACTACCACTATTTCGCAGGCGTTGCGGGAGGACCCAAACAGATATGTCCGGGGATATGCGGTGAGAGGATAATCACCGATGAGCACCTTCGAATGTTCGGAGAACTGGGGTTCGCGGACAACGTGGATACTGGCGTGGTTAATGGCAATCCAGTCTTCGATCGGAAGATCGAGATTGTTAGCTTGATACTGAAGAAACTGTCCGAAAAGGGAACGCTGGTGTACTCGATACTATCGGTCGTGGACCCGGAAGGAAGGCTCGTGCAGTTGTCCGGAGGAGACATCTTCGAGACCCATGAGAGGGACCGCAAGATACTGGAAAAGGTGTACGTCCATCCAATTGAGAAGAAGGCGGACGTGACGGTCGTAAGTGCAATGTCGAAGGGGATAGATGTGTACCAGGCAGGAAAGGCCATCAACGCGGCCTACAGGGCAACCAAAGAAGGTGGAAGAATCCTACTACTGGCTCCATGTCCAGATGGCATCGGGAACGAGGTGTTCAAAGACCTCATGCGCTTCTCGGCCGAGATCTTCGAGAAGATGGAGGAGGATTTGGGGCACTTGCCGGATCAAGAGGTCGTCTCTGGAGCGATAGAAAGGGCAAGGAGAGAGGTTCAGGAGGAGGTCATGAGGGACTTCAAGATAGGGAAGCAGAAGCCGGTGGACCTGCTGAGGGTGCTCGAACACCTGGGCTGGGGGCATCTCCACATCATTCAGGATGGTCTGTCGATGGAAGAGATGGATCTGCTCCCGTTCGATTATGTCGGCGATGCTGGTGACTCCCCATTGAAGAGGATCAGGGAGTTCATAGACGGACTGGAGAAAGAAGGAAGCCCCACATATCTTATGATGGAGGACCCAGGGTTCCTGTTCCAGGCCCCACCTGGTTGAGAGAGGGATATGCATGACAATAGGTGAGGACAAGTTGGAGGTCATAATGGACTACGCGATCTGCATGGATTGGGTCGTGGCGTTCGATGGAAAATCCAAGGGCAATCAGCACCTGCACAGGGTCAACAAGATAGTCGAATACTTGGCCGACGTCGAGTATGCGAGACATGACATCTGCGTAGCCGGCGGTTGGCTTCACGATCTTGGTCTGATAAATGGGAACAAAGGTCACTGTTTTGCAGGGATCGAACCGGCGAAGGAGTACTTGACAGAAATCGGCGTAGATCCCGAAGATATTGAAATGGTCACTCACTGCATTGAGGCTCATGACGGAGAGGTCGAGGCCAAAACACCGGAAGCGAAGGTAGTTCATGATGCCGACACCGTCGACAAGATGGGTCCATTCGGGTTTGTGAGGCATGTGTGGAAGATCTCACTCATCGAAGACCTTGAGCCCGAAGAACTGGTGCAAGATGTGTCCGAACACCTCGCAAACAGACATTCGAAGCTCTATTTCTCTTCATCGGCAGATCTTATCAAGGATTTCGTCCAGGTACTGGCATCATTCTTGGAAGATAAGGAATCTGCAGGGAGAGTCGCTGAAATCGTCTCAAGAGGTGCGAAGGAGGGGGTCCCGAGCGAGAAGGTTGCCGAGAGTCTGTTTGGAGACCCAGCTCTGGATGAAGACTTCTGTGAATCGATCAGGAAGCATATGTCCGTAGACTATCTGCCTTAGCCCTACAGCCTCGCTCCACAGTTTGCGCAGAACGTTTCCCCTGGAACTACTGGCGAGTTGCAGCTTGGGCATACGTTCGGAGGTGGGGCTGCTGTCGGTGGTGGGCCGGTTTGATAGTAAGGACCCGGGGGAGGTGGCATATAACCCATCTGCGGTTGGGGCATGGGGACTGGTTGAAGCTCTCCGGTTCTGACTCTATTGTATGCATGCCTGTAGGCCAAGAGAAACAAGATGAAAGCGATGAAGGACATGCCTTGGGCCAGATCTCCTGCGCTAGAGACGCTGGCTAAGTCGTTGACGTCAGTGATGGCGCTCAGATCGCCGTACACCACGGCTATTGAAATCGCAGTGCCTACCGCGGTGACGATCATATTCACGGCGAAGGCCGCCCAAAGGATCTTCTTGTATTTCTCGTCGCAGAGAGACAATATCAGGTAAACAATGGCCAAGCCCAGCATGGCGGTGGTTATTATGCCGAAGATTCCGCTGACCAGAACAGTGAGTCTTAGCGAATCGATCATCTCGGCTGTGGATGGGGTAGCAAACGGATCGGCCCAACTGAGCGCAAGGATCATGGTCACGACAAAGCTGATCACGACGAACACGATGAAAAGTACGATGAGCATGACCGCCCTACTTACATTCGCAGAATGCTCAGAGCTGAACTCGTCCTTGCCTTTGTTCATCTCATAAATCCCGAGTAACCAGAGAACGATGGTTGTCAGATACAGCAATAGACCGCCGCAGGCTAATGCAGCCAGGCCAAGCAATGGTCCCAGATCCGGAGTCGGATCTGACGATTCTATGATAGAAAACACAGTGATGACTGCCACCACCGCCACCAACAGCAGAAGAAGCGTGGCCACGATGTACAGTATTATTCCCCAGTTGATGTGCTTCAGACCTTTCAGAGTCTCCAGTTCCCTCTGGTAAAAAGGTTGAGGTTGCTGGTAACCCATACCCGGCATCGGTGGTTGTGCGACCATTCTCTACCCTCCGTCCTTCGTGGACGAGCTGATAAGTGATTGTGGTATATTAGACATTGCCAAGTAGTGAAAAAGATACTTATAGATAGGACGGAATACCAAAATGTACGCCAGTCTTGTTGATTGTCGACACGGAGGAGATTATCAATGAAGCGGAGAATCACGTCTCCAGTGGGCCGGATACTAGTTCTTATCGTTGGTCTTTCCCTGGTCTTCCAGCTAGGGCCTCTCGCGGGTGTGACGAGTTTGAACTCCGGAGAGGGGACAGGTTCGGATGACCCGCCGAGCACAAGAGGGTCGGATGATCCCGTACCGCAGCAGTCGGTGGATTATCTGTCAGACACAATCTGGATACCCCAGGGAGGACAGTACTATCTCAAGTTCGATCAAGCCACCCAAAGCTTGATCCCGATGAAGGAGCCCGATGCAACGGCGGGCATGCCACAGTCCATCCTGGACGCCATCGACAGATCACCTAACTGGCTGAAAGACAACATCACCAGGAAGTTCGAGCAGCTTGCAGATGTGAACATCGACGTTGGCAGCAGGAGCACTCCAGAGTTCGCGGACTTGGACGGGGATGGGGACATTGATATGATCGTGGGCAACTCAAACGGATACCTGGATTACTACGAGAACCTGGATGGAGCCCTGCACTACCTGGAAGGACATGACGTCTTTGTCGGAGGTGTCTTCAAGAGGAACACATCGATGTTCTCAGGCATATCTTACGTGGGCAGAGTGGACCCAGCAGTCGGTGACGTGGACTTCGATGGATTGCTGGATCTGGTCGTTGGGACCCAAGCCGGGGAGGTCTACTTCTATGAGAACCAAGGAACTGCAAGTGTTCCGTCCTGGGCCCCTGGGGTAGTTCTTCCAAATGTGACGGCTGACAGCGGTTCGGCCTCGATCGACCTCGAGGACATCGACGGAAACAACTATCCTGACTTGATAATGGGTGAGGCTAACGGGACACTTCACTACTTCGAGAACACTGCAGGTATCTTCACCGAAATCATGGTCGGCCTGGAATGGACGGATGTTGGAGATAACAGCGCACCATGCTTCGCGGACCTTGACGACGACGGCGACTTTGACTTGACCGTGGGAGACAACACGGGCACGGTGAAGCAGTTCTGGAATGAAACCATAAACTGGACAATGGACACATTGGTATTCCCTTACATCGATCTTCCCGCAGATGCCGCACCAGCCCTGATTGACCTCAATCTGGATTACATACCTGACCTAGTCCTGGGGGAGAACAACGGAAAGCTCCATTACTATCAGAACATTGGAACCGTGGCCCAACCCGAATGGTTGATGTACGACAGCGTGGGAACGAGCTTCAACTATGCAAACCACAGGCAATTCTACTCGGATAACAACTCTGTGTTCCTGATGGAGAGGAACGTACCGGCCAGAGCGGTGGAGTTCGCGGATTACATCAACACTGTCCCGCAGAAGATGGTGGACGAACTGGTCTTCTCGATAGCTCATTCAGGTACCGCATCCCTCATGCACGGTTCGACTTGGGCAGAGGTTTGGCTCAACAACACCGAGACCCTCTACCACAATGACGCCCACTTGGATTATGCGAACATCGTGGACTATAATCTCGGCACCCCCGACCAGTTCTCGACCGTTGAGTATTGGGTGAAGGAAGAGGGATGCTGCAATCTCAGCAGGCAAGAATATCCGCCCTACATCTACTACTGGTGGATCGTGCATCCGAAAGGCTCGGATGAGTTACCCACGTTCATCAACCCCAGGTTCGTCAACTCGGGCCACTTCGGAGCGGAACCCCGCTGGCCGGCAGGGAACGGGACCTTCTGGCGATGGTCGGTCTTCAACATGGCGGACACCCACTGGCCTGACGATTCTGCACTGAGTGTCAAGTACCCCAAGGAGGAGAACCCGCCGCTGTTGAAGGACAAGATCGCGGGCATCAAATACCTGTGGGACGGCGTACCATACACCACACCCAGATTGTACAACAACTCCGGCGAGACGGCAAGAGGGAATGACGGCCTGCCTCTGAGACCCTGGACCAAGGACACGCACGCGATTGAGGTAATGACACACTGGGTAGAATCCACTCTCGCATTGAACGCCCAGGAGGACAACGACGGGAACCGTCCCAGACAAATGGTCAGGATCCAGTTCGAGCACAACGGCAACTGTGGTGAATTGGGCGATTTGACCCTCGCTGCGGCAAGGGCGACGCTGATACCGTACATGGAGGTCCTCGGGATAGCAGGGGATCACTGCTACGGCACCTTCTATGAGAGGGGGTGGCATCAACAGGACAATCACTGGAGCGCTTCGACAACCATAGTCGACAATTGGGACCTCTACCACTACGGCTGGAACCGAGATTGGGGCAGCCTGATAACGTACAGGGGAGATGGGGCCATGCAGGCACCCTTCCCGATAAACGAGACCCACAGAATAGACGATCACAATGGGAATGGAGGGAGCGACAGGGGGAACGTGACCGTCAAGGTCACAGATTGGAACGGCAACCCGATAGATGGTGTCAGAGTTTCGCTGGCTGACTGGAACTATAAGCCTCCCTTCGGAACCTCCTTTGGGGGTGCATGGCTTTACACGGACGGGGACGGGATCGCATATTTCACAACCTCAGAAAGCAGGCAGAACAGCATGGGAGACAACGCCTACAACGAGGGTCTGCTGATCCACATGAACAGCCGTTACGGAGAGGAGATATGGAACCGCGGCTATCCCAACAGGCTCATAATCAACGTGCCGGGGATTAACAACGAACCGATGTATTACGTGAACTGGACAGCGCCCACCAACAACTCCAGACCGTTTCCGCTAATCTCGCCGGCAGTTCCGTTGCTACCAGGGACGTTCAGCTTGAACTTCAGGTTCGACGTGGAGGTCGGGATACAGCATCCCGCCAATGGGTTCGGCATGGACGACTCAACGATCACAAAGAAGCTCTACCATGACGAGGAGATATTCACCGGGATACATCTGGACGCCTTCATAGTGAACAGGACCGAGTTCGATAAGTTCCTCAAGGGGTATCCTTTCGAAGGCTACAACGCCACCTCGAACAGAGAGTCTTACACGTTGTCTTTCGACATTCCATCCGCTGATGACTGGTATGTTGTTCTGTCCAACCGAGATTCGATTGAGACCTCCAAGTTGGTCAATATCGAGGCTTCCCTGCAGGACAGCGGTCAACCGCCTGACGTTCAAGTGCTGCCACCCGGACCGGTCTCCGCCCAGCTCTCTGGCCCGAGCCTCGGGTACATAACTCTCACCTGGCCAGCATCCCCGGATGACGGAGCAGGCGAGAATGACGTGGTCAGATACGATATCTACTCTTCATCCGAGTACAACCCCGCCGGAAAGGGATATTCAATAATAGCTTCAGTAGGACCTGGAATCACCAGCTATGACGTTCCCAGAATGGGTGCGGACCATCTGCCTCATTTCTTCTTGGTCTCTGCGGTGGACGGTTCTTTCAACGAAGGTCGGGGTCCGAACCAGGCAGCTAAAGTGGCCGTCCAGGTCTGCTACGGCATGCAACTGGTCTCGTCGGTCCTCAACGTGCCGGGACAGAGCCTACCGAACGTCTTCGGACCGCTCAGTTTCGACAGGGCATGGGTATACGATGACGCAGATCCCACAAACAAGTGGAAGGCCTCCGTACCTGGCAAGCTCATCGGTGACCTGGACCCGGCTTGGAACGTGGACAGGGCGACTGCATACTGGATAGACTTCCACGAGGACGGTCTGCTGCAGATAATCGGGGATGTTTGGGTGACCACCAATATCAACCTCAAGGCCGGCTGGAACCTGGTCGGGTATCCTTCCATCAACGCTCAGTATACGGTGGCGGACCTGAAGATGGAGACGGGTGCGACGGAGGTCGAGACCTCCGATTATTCGGCCCCCATCTACAATCTGAAGAGACTCTCTGATTCAGATATGCTGATCCCCGGACATGGTTACTGGATTTACGTTCCGACCGACACCCTCTGGATTGTAAACTTTTAGAGGTCAGTTCGTAATACACCCACACCGACAGGAAGGAGAGAAGTGAGCAAGATCTCATTCGTGCGTCCAACCAGAACAATCCCCATAAGCGTCACGGGGAGCAAGTGTGCCCTAGACTGTCTGCACTGCGCTGGTAACTATCTGGAAGGCAAGACCGACGTGCATGAGCTGAACGGACTATCCGAGGCCAGTTCATATCTGATTACGGGTGGATGCGATGCCGAGGGGAAGGTGCCGATCCTGGAGCATCTGGACGATCTCAGTTCCTTACCGAAGGAATCCACGAAGATAGGGCACACAGGACTCGTGGATGAACACGAAGTAGAACAGCTTTCTGAAC
Source organism: Methanomassiliicoccales archaeon (assembly GCA_030593885.1). Lineage (GTDB taxonomy): Archaea > Thermoplasmatota > Thermoplasmata > RBG-16-68-12 > SOIM01 > JAGLME01. The sequence continues at coordinate 43,088 of JAUVGH010000006.1, read as the reverse complement.
TAATCGACGTAGCATCATTCGATTTCGTTATAGACGATGGAACGATAAGAGACATCTACGGCCTGGATAAATCTGCCAGTGATTTCATCAAATCGTATTCTTGGCTGTCACGCCGGATTCCCACGTTTCCGCACCTGACCATCGGATTGAACAGGGGAAGACTGGCTGGTGAATTGGAGGCACTGGATCTTCTGAGCGGATTTGGGACGCGGTCAGTTGTCCTGAACGTCTTCATCCCCACGGAAGGAACTCAACTTGGAGACGTACCACCGCCTTCTCTGCAGGATGTGAGAAGGGTCATTGAACGAGCAAGGGATTCGTTTGACGATGTCTACATGGGCTGCATGAGACCGGGCGGAAGGTACAGGAAGGAACTGGACGTCATGGCCCTAGATGAGGGTATCGATCGCATAGTCAACCCTTCAAAGCCATCTCGCGGTCTTGCCGTAAAGAAGGGGCTGGAGATCGAGTGGAGAGAGGAGTGCTGCATTCTTTGATACACGTTGCACTTGGGACGGCAAACATGCTTGGACTGGCCGAGGGCGATCCTCAGGTCAGGCCCGGAACGGCACACTTCATGAACAGTGGCAAATGCGTGTACAACTGTGCTTACTGCACTAGGGCGAGAACAAGCCAGGCATCGGGGGAGTACCTCTGCAGAGTGCCGTGGCCCGCCCACGATGAGGAAAGAGCATATGAGGCTTTGGCTGAAAGGCAAGACGAATTCTCACGAATCTGCCTTCAGATAGTGAACAGCGAAGGACACGTCCAAGAGGCTTCCAAGTATGTGGAGAGAATGAGCGATATCTCCTCGTTGCCCATCAGCGTTGAGATCAGGACGAGAAAGATGGAGGATGTTGAAACGCTTCTCAAAATCGGTGCAGAATATGTGGGGCTTCCGCTGGATGTCGCATCAAGAGAGCTCTACCCTGATCTGAGAGGAGGATCGATGGAAGATAACCTGGATTTCCTGTTCGAGGCCGGCAAATCATTCGAGGGCAGGATCGGGACACACGTGATCGTTGGACTTGGGGAGACCGAGAAGGAGATGGTCGAGGTCATGGAGCAGATAGCGGAGAGGGAGATGCCAATCGGTCTATTCGCTTTCACACCTTGCAGGGGAACGAGGATGGAGAAATCCGATCCACCGTCGCTCTCTCAATACAGGAACATCCAATTGGCGAAATACCTGATAACTTCTCAGAAAGGTGAAGGGATAAGTTTTGATAATAGAGGAGCGATATTATCCTTCGGTCCACAGGGGACGGAACTGGAAGCCATTCCACCTGAGATCTTCAAGACCCAGGGTTGCGAAGGTTGCAACAGACCGTATTACAATGAGAGACCCACAGGTCGACCTTACAACTACCCAAGAGATCTGACCGAGAGCGAGTTTCAGATGGAGCTACAGGAGACGTGCAAATGAAGAAGAAAGTGCTTGTCGAGGACCCAAAAGGAAAGTTTCTGAAGATCTATATGGACTTCGACGAAATCATCAATGAGATAGTAATAACCGGGGATTTCTTTGCCCACCCAGAACAGGCCATTGACGAGCTGCAGGAGAACCTCACAGGAGCAAAGGCGGAGTCCGGAGAGATCAAGAGGATACTCGAGGACTTCTTCGAGGAGAAGGGAGTACGTATGTACGGCATAAGCTTCGAGGGTTTATACAAAGGGATAATGGAATGTCTGGAGGGGGAGGATGACGGTTAGACTTCTGCTCACGGGGTACAGCACTGCAGCGAGGAACATGGCAATAGACGAGTCCGTTCTCCATCACGTTGCCTCGGGCGACTCTCCCCCCACATTTCGATTGTATGGCTGGAAACCGCCAGCGGTCTCGATAGGTTACTTCCAGAGCCTGTCCGAGGAGGTGGACCTCGATGTGTGCGATGAACTGGGAGTGGAGGTCGTGAGACGCATAACCGGAGGAGGTGCTGTGTTCCACGATGATGAGGTCACTTACAGCGCCGTCATCCCTGAGAACTGGAGGTCGGTGCCGGATTCGATCCCTGAATCCTATGAGTACATATGTGGGGGCATCCTCAAGGGACTGGAAGGACTGGGGATCGACGCCCGCTTTCAGGGTCTGAATGATATTGCAGCTGGGGGGAAGAAGATCTCGGGAAACGCCCAAACAAGAAGGAAGGGTATGATACTCCAGCACGGGACAATACTCATGGGTATCGACCTGGAGAGGATGTTCACCCTGCTGAAGGTCCCATCCGAGAAGACCAGGAAGAAACTGATCGACAGCGCCAAGGAGAGGGTGACCAGCATCAATGATATCCTCACAAGCCACGTCTCCTTCGAAGACGTCGTTTCAGCGCTTGCAGGGGGATTTGAGAGGTCGCTTGGAGTGGAATTCGAAAGGTCGGAGCTGAGCGAGACTGAGCTGTCCATGGCCGACAAGGTCGCCGGTGAGAAATACGGGACCGAAGATTGGAACCACATGAGGTAGTGACCCCAGATGATGCTCGAGCAGATTAAGGGAGGTTTTGGAGCCAACTTCGCTTATATTGTTGCTGATGAGATCAGCAAGGAGGGTGTGGTAATCGATCCATCAGGCATGACAAAGAAGATACTGGACTCGGTCGCCCAGAGAGGAGTCAAGGTCAAGTACGTGATCAACACCCACGGTCACGGAGATCACACGGGTGGGAACGCGGAGATAGCGGCCAGTACTCGGGCCAGCATGGTCAAACATGTGAGCAGTGCAAGTTCGTCGGACATCGGTGTCAATGATGGGGACGTTCTGAAGATTGGAGATGTCGATGTTGAGATAATTCACACACCGGGTCACAGTCCGGACAGCATCTGCGTCATAATCGGCAGGAACCTCTTCACGGGTGATACACTCTTCATCAACGAGTGCGGCAGAACGGATATTGGTGGCGGTAGCTCGGAACATCTGTGGGACAGCCTTTTCAACAAGATAGCGAAGATGGATGATGATCTGGAGGTGTATCCAGGACACGATTATGGGCCACTTCCGCATGATTCCCTGGGCAATCAGAAGAGAGGCAACTACACCCTTGAACCCAGGACGGTCGAGGAGTTCGTCCAGTTCATGCTGGAACCCTGACGGGTCCAACACCTCCATCTTTTTAACTTGTGGTCACATTCCCGTCCGGGGGCAGGTGGATGTCTGAGAATGAAGTGGCCCTGGTCACAGGTGCTTCGAGAGGTATTGGAAGGGCGATCGCCCTGAGGCTGGCTTTGGACGGGTACGATGTTGCGGTCAACTTCTTGAGCAACCATGATGGGGCCGATGAGGTCACGGCCAAGATCGAGGAGAAGGGGTGGAAGGCGAGATCGTACAAAGCTGATGTGGCAGATTCTGACGCAGTGGAGAAGATGGTCTCTGACATTGGCAACGACCTCGGACAGATCGGGGTATTGGTCAACAACGCCGGGATCTATCAAAGGAGCACCTTCTCGGACCTGTCACTGGATGACTGGCAGAGAACTATCGATGTCAACCTGACCGGATGCTTCAATTGTGCCAAGGCTGTGGTCCCAGGAATGCTTGAGAAGGAAGAGGGGAACATAGTGAACATATCATCCATGCTTGGGTTCAAGGGTACATCCCACGGAGCCCATTATGCGGCGTCCAAGTCGGGCGTGATCGCATTCACAAAATCACTCGCACTTGAACTATCTCCCCACGGCATCAGGGTCAACGGCGTCGCACCTGGAGCGATAGAGACCGAAATAATAGCGTACGATTCACCAGAACAGAGACAGAGGAGGATAGAAACGACTCCTGTTCGAAAGGTGGGACAACCCGAGGAGATAGCTTCGGTCGTCTCATTCCTGGTCTCAGAAGAATCTAGTTACATGACAGGAGAGACACTGCACGCCAACGGCGGATACCTTATGGTCTAGTTATCTGAACATCTGCACCGATGGTTCGGTCATAGCGGGTCTTGCCTGTTCTTTCAAAGTGTTAATGTAGGTCTCCATCTCGGCTGCCTGCTTCAGAAGAGGCTCGGACTCGATCTCTATCTCTGGAATCAGCTTGTTGATGCCTTCGACCAGCTTGGCCGCAGCAAAAGCATCGGGGTGATCCGGAATCGCGTCCGCAAGAAGGCAAATGACATTGAAACCCACCCATCTCCCCTCATTCAGTAGTACGCCGGACACACCAGGGACCATACCAATCTTCATTTGCTCGATACCGCCTTTCTCCAGGAGGGCGCGTGCCGCATCGATGCTACCGACACCTTTCAGTTCAGGTTCTGCATCGTGGGACCCGGGTTTGGGCAGCCCTTCCAGGGACAGTATTCTCCTGCAGCCTTGGTCCATTGACCATGAAAGAAGTCTCTTCGCCAACGGCCTATGGAGGTTTGTGCGGGGAGGGAATTCGGACATGAAAATTGCCAGCTTGAGGTCTTCCCGGGCGTAGATCCGAGCCGGGAACTTGGGCTTGGTCGAGTACACCATGGACACGGGAGGGAAATGCTCTGATTCCAGAGCGCAAATCTGATCCAGCTCTAGCGTGGAGATCAGGTAGCTCGACGCGATTGTGCTCACAAGTCCAACGCTGGGAAAGGCCTCCAGGACGGTGCCTCCAGTCAGGTTCATGTCCTTGAATTTTCTGATCTCGATCTCAATGGCCAAGTTCTACCCCCTTTCCTTAACTGCAACTCCCAGAGAGCTAATTAATCTTTCTCAGGCGGAGGTCCAATCACAAATCATATAACAACATGTGCGATTAGCACTGAACGGGTGCGATCATGGCTCAGAAGAGGCTCATAACAATGGCCCATGGAGCGGGCGGATCGCTCATGGGGAAGCTGATAAAGGAAAGCATCCTCAAGAACCTGGGCGGGAGCAAGGACCTGCCTGAAGTGGAGATCGCATTGGAGGATCTGGATGATTCGGCTGCCGTGGGTGGCGTTGTTTTCAGCACGGACTCATATGTTGTTCAGCCGTTGTTCTTTCCGGGGGGCGACATCGGGAGCCTTGCCGTTGCAGGAACGGTGAACGACCTCTCGGTGGTCGGAGCTGACCCGGCAGCTATCTCCTGCGCCCTGATACTCCAAGAGGGTTTTCCGATCGATGATCTGGAGATAGTCCTGAAGAGCATGAGCGCGACCAGCAAGCTCGCTGGAGTTCCTGTGGTCACGGGAGACACCAAGGTCGTTGAAAGAGGGGCAATGGACGGTATCTTTGTCAACACATCTGGAATTGGCTTTGGGGGAGAGAGTCTGGAGAGGAACATCGAGGTTGTTAAACAGCACCGCGAATTCAATGAAAAATGGATCAGGGACTCAAATGTCAGGGATGGAGATGTAATAATCGTCTCGGGGACCATGGGCGACCATGGAGTGACCATACTCTCCAAGAGAGAGGGCTACGGATTCGAAGGTGCGGTCGAGAGCGACATATACCCTCTCAACAAGATGATCTCAGAAGCCCTGGAGGAAGGCGGTATCGCCGCAATGAAGGACCCGACCAGGGGAGGATTGGCGAACTGCCTGAACGAGTGGAGCGAGAAGTCGGAAGTTGGGGTCTTGATACATGAGGAGAACATCCCGATGACGGAGGGAGTGACATCGGCTTGCGAGATCCTCGGCATGGATCCTCTGACAATAGGGAACGAAGGCAAAGTGGCCATCGCTGTAGTCAAAGAAAAAGCTGATGACGTCCTTAGAATCCTTCAAGGTACCGAACCTGGCAAGAAATCTGCAATCATCGGCGAAGCCAGGAAGGACATAAATGGTGTGGTGATGGAAACGCTTGTCGGCGGCAAGCGGATTGTGGACATGCCAGCCGGGGATCCAGTCCCCAGAATATGTTAGCCCATCTTTCCATATTTGTACACGATGTTACAGCTTCCCTCAGAGCTGACCATACAAGGCCCGACCGGGGATTCGGGTGTGCATGCTGTACCGAAGAGCGGACATTCGTCTGAGCTCACGATACCCCTGAGAACCTCGCCACAAAGACAACCTTCAGGCTCTGGGAACTCTCTTCCCTCGAGTTCTACCAGTATATCCTCGAACACCAATCTGGCGTTCTTAGATCCGTACTCCTCTCGAAGCTCCTGCCCACTACCAGGTATGACGGGGAAACCTCTCCACTTCACATCCGTGTGTTCGAAAACCGAGTCCATGACCTCCACGGCTTTTGGGTTGCCTTCTTCACGAACGGCCCTTGTGTACTCGATCTCCATCTTGCATTCGCCTTTCATCTTCTGTTTGGCAAGCATGTAGACTCCCATTAGAAGGTCCAACGGTTCGAAGCCTGCTATGACCTGAGGAATCCCGTACTCCTCTGAGAGGAACATGTATGGTTCGGATCCAATGATGGTGCTGACGTGGCCAGGCTCGATGAGGCCGTCCAGGCGGATCTCTCCCATCTGTGCAATGGCCTTGAGCGCTGGGGGGACCAACCTGTTGCATGTAAGGACGTAGAAGTTGTCCGGTGTCTTGGCCTTCAACGCCGCGGCGGAGCTCGGAGTGGTTGTCTCGAACCCGATGCTCATGAAGACACAATCGCTGTCAATCCCTCTGGCGATCCTCACGCCGTCGTCCACGCCGTACACGACACGCACGTCGCACCCTTCGGTCTTTGCCTGGGAAAGGGATGAGGAAGCGCCGGGGACCTTCAACATGTCCCCGAAGACCAGGATTGTCTTCCCGCTCTTGGCGAGTAACAGTGATTCTTCAATCTCCTTGGGAGTTGTCACGCACACAGGACACCCGGGGCCCTGTCTGATATCGACACCCACGTCTGCCAACAAGCCCTGTAAACCATGCCTTATTAGAGTGTCTTGATGGGTGCCACACACGTGCATGAGAGTCAGTTCAAGGTTGAGATCTGCGATCTTCCGAATAATCCTCTCGCCCATCTCTCGGTCTCGGTATTGGTACATCATTCCTCAACGTCCGCCACGATTCTTCTGATTATGCATTCATTGCCAGACACGACCGAGGTCGGCTCTCCGCACTTGGGACATGAGAAGGTGGGCATGACCCGATGGAATCCTGGTTCATCTCTGAAACCCCCCTCTCCTTCATAATCGCACGAGTCGCATCGGACCATTGCTGGCCTGTTCTCGATTGAGAGCTCGGACCCGTCGAAGACCGTCCCTTCAGAGAGCACCTTGTAAGAGAACCTCAACTGCTCATGGGCCAGGAAGGTCAATACACCAACTTCCAGAACTACCTCCTTCACTCCTTTGAAATCGTGTTTGAGTGACTCCTCTTTGAGGGCCTCCATGACATCGGACATGACCGAGAATTCATGCATGAGAATCTTCCAAGATCTCCTGGAACCACTCCAGGGTCTCCTCTGCCTCTTTCTTATCGAGCGTCTGAATTGCGTATCCGGCGTGAACGATAACGTATTCACCGACCTTGGTGTCAACGAGGGATATGTTCGCCTCTCTCACCACTCCTCCAAAATCGACCTCAGCGACATCGCCCTTGATCCGAACGACCTTGGCCGGGACAGCCAGACACATCAGACCGTACAATATGAGAGACATATTAAACACTATCCTACAGTAGATTACCAGCTATTGCGTTCTGGCCGACGGATATTCCCCCGTCCCCGTTGGGGACCGAGTTGTGGAGCACCAATTCCAAACCGGCCTTCTTAACAAAACGGTCGACCATCCGTACGATTGGAAGGCTGTAGGAGACCCCACCAGTGAGTCCGATGCTCATAACGTCTTTCTCCTGGGCTTTGAGGACACTGATCTCCACCATTCTCCTCATGAGCTCCTCTACGAAGGATCTGGATAGGTCCGCCCTCACTCTTTCTGAAAGTTCCTTCCCCTTGGCAATGGAATCCAGTCTCTCGAACATCGGGAGGGTCGCGATTGTGGATGAATCCGATCCAATTATCTCTGTCTCGAATTCATGGGTGGGTCTTCCTGCTTCGAGATATCGCTCAAGTCTGATTGCAGGTTCCCCATCGTAGGTCATACGGTCACAGATCCCGAGGTACGCTGAAAGCGCGTCCAGCACCCTACCCAGGCTGCAGGACTGTGGTGAGTTGCCCATAGCCTTCTCGAAAACCTCAGATTCTTTCTGACCGAAGTAGTTCTTGGATATGCCAAGTAGCTGGAAGATGGCGAAAAGAATCCTCCTGGGTTCCTTTGTTGCCAGGTCGCCTCCGATCATAGGAAGGTACTCAAGGTGTGCCAGTCTCTCGAACGAGTCCATCTGTGAGTAAATGACCTCCCCGCCCCAGATCTTCCCGTCAGTGCCGTATCCGACGCCGTCAACAGATAGAGACACGATGGGGTCATCCCGTTCGTTGTCAACCATCAAGCTGGAAACATGGGCCCAGTGGTGTTGTACCTCAAGAACGTCAACTCCGTACTTCTCCGCAAACTTCTCCCCGACCTTCCTGGTGGAATACTGCGGATGAAGATCGATGGCGACAGCGTCCAGTTCATTGACGCCGAACAGATCTAGGAGACGGTCAATACTCTCCCTGAGGAAGTTCTGAACCTCGTATCTCCGTGTGTTTCCGATATACTGGGACGTGACGACCTTCCCGTCCTTTGAGATGCTGGTAGTGACGTTCTCTTCAGCTCCCAGGGATAGAATGCTGTGCCCATGAAAAACGTTCAAAGGGTCAGGGACGTAACCTCTGGATTTCCGGATGAACAGCCTGCGCCCTTCGAAGGGGATTAGCACCGAGTCGTCCACGCGGCTCACAATCCTGCGGTTGTGCAACAGGTGAAAATCCAGACCAAGTGAGAAGGCGTCCTGGTTCCTAATGAGCATCGGTTCGTCCGGAAGATTGGCCGACGTCATGACGAGGGCGTCGCTTTGAACATGGTGGAAAAGAATGTGCTGGATAGCAGTGTACGGAAGGTAAAGCCCGATGTTGCCCAGACCGGGAGACACGGCATCCATCAGTTCATCGTGAATTCCATGTTTCTTCTGCAGAAGGACAATCGGCGCCTGGAATGATGTCAGAAGCCGTTCCTCAGACTCCCCAAACTCCGCATATTCTCTGGCGACCTCCAGGTTCCTGACCATGACCGCAAAGGGTTTGTGTGGTCTGCCATACCATTCCCTGAGCTCATGTATCGCCTCCAAGGTGCTCACGATGTGCATACCACCCCAGCTCTTGGCCACGCCAATCTTGCCGGAGTCGATCTCCCTTGCGAAGGCGGCTACCGCATCCACCTCTTCAATCACATCGCCTCGTCCGTTGTATAGAACATATGCCGGTCCGTCATCGGTGCACGAAATGGTCTGAGCGTGGAACCTCCTGTCCAGTGGCTCATTGTACTCTTCATTGCAGACCTCGCAAAGAGAGAAGTCCCCCATGGAGGTATGCTTCCTGTCATAGGGGAAATCCTCAATCAGAGAGAACCTGGCACCGCAATCGGTGCAGTTGGTGAAGGGGAACATGTACCTCCTATTCCCAGGGTCGAAGATCTCGTCCAAGCAGCTGTCGCAGGTGGCAACGTCCGGAGGTATGGACGGGTCCCGCCTGCCTTCCTCGCTCGGAAGGATGATAAAACCATCGAAGTCGGTATTCGTTTCGCTCTCGACCTTCTCGACCCTCTCTATCTTGGAGAGGACAGGAAGCTCTTCTTCCAGCCTCACGATGAACTCATCCGCATCTCCATCGATGCAGACCTCCACGTATGACCCCTTGTTCTTGACATAACCTCTGGCACCCATCGAGTTGGCGACGCGAAAGACGGTTGGTCTGAACCCCACCCCCTGCACGACACCGAATATCTTCAGTATCACGTACAAACGCCTCTCTTTCAGATCTGGAGCGCATCCATCAATTCGGTCATTCCCTTTCCGTGTCTGGCATCGGTCTGCACGACCACGGCTTTGGTTCCCAGAGCATGCGCGTCATTCTGCAATGTCCTTGGATCGACCTCCATGGCATCGGCCAGATCTATCTTGTTGATCACGATGACATCGGATAACGCGAATATCACGGGATGCTTCTTGATCATATCGTCCCCCTCGGTAACCGAAACCACGACCGCCCTGACATCCGTACCAAGCGGAAAATCGCCCGGACACACCAGGTTCCCGACATTCTCCACGAACAGCACATCCAGGTCATCCAGGTTCAGCTTGTCCATTGCATGCTCAACGAGATGTGCGTCGAGATGGCATTCCTTGCCTGTGTTGATGTTTACCACCTGGACCCCATGTTCCCTGAATCTTATGTAGTCCTCCTCTCCCGCAACATCACCGGCGATGACCCCCGCTCTGAGTCCCTTTTCTTTCAGAAGCTCAATGATCCCTTCAATGAGCAGTGTCTTGCCGGAGCCGATGGCCCCCACGAAATCGAAGGACCTGATGCCTTTCTCTACCAGAAATGTGTGGTTCTTCCTTGCCAACTCCCTGTTTCTGTCCAAAATGTCCTTGCCAACATCGATGTCGACGGTCTTGTGCATTTTCAAACATCCATCTGAAGGTGCCGATACGCCTTTCTTCCTCCCCCTTGTCCCCACTTGGCCTGATGTGAAGTGTGCTCAGACTCCTGTCCAGGGAACTCCCTTGTATGGACTCATTACAATCTGGGTAAGGACTCGGGTGATTCCGTCCATCTTCAGATAGGAATCGATGAATGTCTGCATCTCCGACATATCAACGAAGAGCATCACGCAGAGAATCTCGAAGTCGCCGGTCACGCGATACACTGCAACCGCTCTGTTATGCGCGACTATCTTCTTCACGACGTCATCCCTGTTCTCGCTGGACACGCCAAGGTGGACGTATGCCTTGACTGGATTCTCTATTAGCTGATAATCGATGTATGTACTGTATCCCTTGATGATCCCTTTCTGCTCGAGGTTCTTTATCCTCCTCCTCACAGTCGCCTCACTTATCTCAAGATCCCTCGCGATTTCGATATTAGCGGCCCTGGAGTTCAGCCTCAGCATGGAAAGGATCTGGATGTCAATCTGGTCTATTGGCAAAAGCTTGAGGTCCAACCCTTCCCATCTTGTTGCCAATTCCGAGGGGATTTTTTTCTTAGTGGAACTAGCCGTCATGTTCATAACCAATAGGGGAATCGTCGCATACTTATTAATACTTAACGGTTTTCGTTGGATTTCTCTCTGATATCGTAACCTTAGGTGACGAAATGAACATGTCTTGTCGAAACACACTGATATGACGAAGTCTCAATTCATTCGTTCTTATTTCGCTGATACTGAACGTGAGAAAAGGGCAAATACCCCCTTTCACATAACCGTAGACACAGAGGTAGACGAGAGCATTCTGAAGGAATGGATTTCGGAGATAAGGCACGGGTGAGGAGGCTTGAATCGAATCGCTTTGATGCGGCCAATAGAATCGCTTCCAGAGTCGATGGAGCTTGCCAGAGGACTGGGTTTCGATCCAGTTGGGGCACCGATGATTGAGATGAAGAAGGTCTCGGGCAATGAGTTCCGGAGTTTTCTGATTGCGCTATCGAACCGTTCTATCTACCTCTGCCTGGTCATGAGCGAGAATGTGATCAAATTCGCGATTGAGAACGCGGACGCGTATGTTCCGAAGGATCGTTTCCTAGGCCAGCTGGGTCATTGTCATGTGATTGCCGTTGGGGACCAGACCGCTGAGTCTCTCAGAAAGGTGGGTTTGGAACCTTCAGATGTTCCTGAGGTTGTGACAATCAAAGGACTGATCAGCTACCTTTCCAGCCAATATGATCTGGTCGGGAAGAGAGTGGAGATCCTGACAAGCTCGAAAGGATCGAAGATGCTGGCGGAGAGATTGATAGACATGGGTGTGGAGGTCCGTGTTCTGCCCTTATATACGATCGACCTTCCAGAAGACCTGTCCGAGCCCAAGAAGCTCATTCAGATGGCCATTCGAAGGGATATCGATATCTTTGCCTTCACCAGCGCCCGAACGGTGACCTATTTCCTGGAGATTGCCAACGAACTCGGGGTGAGAGACAAGGTAGCGGACATACTGAACGACAAGATAGTCGCGGCCATGAATCGCTCCACCAAAAAACGGCTGGAAGAGGAAGGTATCGGGGTGATGATAACACCAAAGAACCCGACCTTCGAAGACCTGCTGGGGACGATAGGGTTGGGGCTCGGCATAGCACCCCCTGAGTAGGAATGGGAGTCCCTTCTTTCCAATAATCCAACCTTGGCATGGTGTCTTTGTCGAAAAGGGAGAAGCGACGAATACACCGAGAACTACTCGGAATATCTGGCCATGGGATTCTCAAGATGCCGTTTCACGAAACCTTTAAGTCGATTATTTCATTTACCCAATGGGTTCCATGAGGAAGGGTGAGGCATTAGTCAAGGTTAAGGTGGCGGAGGCGGACGTCCAGGAGATGAAGAAGAGGGCAATGGACGAGAAAGAGAGGATTTTGAAGGAAGGCAAAAAGGAAGTACTCCGGATTCAGGATGAGTCCAGGCGTAAGGCAGATGAAACACTTAGAGGACGATTGGACGCAGAAAAGAAGGAGATCGAGGTCAAGACTGCCAGTATTCTGGAGCAAGGGAGGCAGGAGGCTGCGGTCATTAAACAGAAGGGAGAGGCGAAGATCGATCCGGCGGTCTCATTGCTGCTGAAACGCTTCGAGGAGGGGGTCGTAGCTGTTCCGTCCGAAACAGATGTCTAGGATTCTTATTGTGGGTCCCAAGAAGGACCTTGAACCTACAATAGAGGTCCTTTATTCTCTGGAGACTCTGCACCTTCTGGATTTTGTCGAAGAAGATGAGACCTTCAAGATCGGGAAGCCCTTGGAGAAGGCATCCTCGGCATCCACCAGTCTGATCAAGCTTCGATCAATCTGTTCGGTACTGGAACTGGATGAATCGCAGGCAAGGAAGGGGGGCCCTGTCACGGGGGAGATAGAGGGCAAGATCACGAGCCTTGAACTGCAGATATCCGATGAGGACAATGCCAGGAAGCAAATAGAATCCAGATTGAGCAACATAGACATTCGATTGAGGACTCTGGAGCCATTCTCACATATTCCACTTCCACTCGGGTTGTACAGAGGTTATGAGAACCTGCATGTCTTTGTCGGTCGGACATCCAAATCCCTGGAAGGGCTGGCAAAGGTCGCCCTGGATTTCGAGGTCTACCAGCATGAGAAGTTCATTGCCCTTTTTGTATCTGAGAAGAAGGCTTCGGAGGTACAGACATTCCTGAATGACCGCGGTTTCGTGGCTGTCGAGGTTCCAGAGGGAGACGGACTACCGTTGAAGGTGACCAAGGACCTTGAGACCGAGAAGAAGAATCTCAAGAAGAGACTGGAGCAGACACAGGATACGTTGGAGAAACTCAAGGAGAAACATGCACATTTCGTCCTGTCAGCCGAGGATTTCCTTACAGTTCAGGTGGAGAAGGCCGAAGCTCCTTTGAGATTCGCATCCACAGAACACTCGTTCGCCGTTGATGGATGGATTCCCAAGGAACGAGCCGAGGAGGTCAAGTCCTCCCTGTCCAAGATGGGCACGCTCTACATCGAAGAGATAGAAAAGGAAGAGGAGGAATCGCCTGTCCTCCTGGACAGTCCAGAACCCGCCAGCCGGGCCGAATTTTTCGTTCACATGTTCTCTACCCCCAAGAGCACTGAGCTGGATCCCACACCGATTCTGTTCTTCGTCTTCCCGCTTTTCTTCGGCTTCATGATCGGTGACATAGGATACGGAGTAGCGATGATGGTCACCGCCTTTATCATGCAGGCGAAACTGAAGAGCATGCCAGATTTCAGGAATCTGATGTTGGTCATGTTCTGGGGTGGTGTGTTCTCGGTGTTCTTCGGTCTGTTCGTGTTCGGGGACGCCTTTGGGTTCCCAATCTGGGAACATCTGGAGGTTGAGATAGGTTTCCTGTCTCTGAAGTTCCCGCTATTCCACAAACTCGATGACGTGATGGACCTCATCATGGTGTCCTTTATCGCCGCTCTCATCCACCTGGGGATAGGATACGCATTCGGTTTCATCAACGAGTTCAAGAAAGGGAAGAAGAGACACGCAATGGCCAAGGTCGGATGGATGCTGATTCTCTTCGCCTTCTTCATCCTGATCATGGTCACGGCCTACAACAGACCTTATCCGCCAGGAGTGGCCGTCTTCGTAGTGGACCTCCCACACTGGATAGGCCAGACCATAGGGTTGGACATCGCATTTCCAGCCGGTTTTGGATTCGATTTCGGCGGGTGGATCGTCTCTTATGTGAGTATAATCCTGCTGGTAATCGGAGCTGTTCTCTTGGGGATAGGCGAACCCATGGGTCTGGTGGAGGTAATAGGTCTCCTCGCTAACATGTTCTCGTACGCAAGGCTGGCAGGTGTGGCCGTGGCGAAGGGGGCAATGGCGAACGCGTTCAATGAAATGCTGGTGCCATGGGCAGTCAGCGGGGCCATCGAAGGGCTGATCTTAGGTGGTATCTTCCTGATACTGTCTCACTTCGTGATATTCGTCCTGGGGGCGCTGTCCGCGGGAATTCAGGCAATCAGGCTCAACTATGTGGAATTCTTCCTCAAGTTCTACGAGGGGAATGGAGAGAGATTCAAACCCTTTGGAGAGCCGGGAGCAATGTCTAAGGAGGTATGAAAATGGCAGGAGAAATAGGTGATGGCTTAATAGCATTGGCAGCCGCGATCGCGATGGTCGGTTCAGCCGTAGCTACGGCATGGGCTGAGAAGGTCGTGGGAGCAGCGGCTGTGGGGGCAATGGCAGAGAACGAATCGTTGTTCGGAAAGGGTATAGTCTTCATGGTTCTACCAGAGACTATAGTCATTTTCGGGCTGGTTATTGCGCTTATGTTGTTGGGCAAAATGGGATAATCAAGGCGACAGACCTATGTCACTAGACAAAGTGATAGAGAGTATCCTCAACACGGGGAAAGAGGAAGCGCGGCAGATCATCGAGCAGGGCCAAAAAGAGAAGAAGAAGCAGGTCTCGGAAGCTCAGGCCGAAGGGCAGTTGCTTCTCGACTCCAAGGTAGAAGAGTCCAAGAAACTCGTAGTGAGAATGAACACACAAGAGATCGCCAGAACGGAGCTGGAATCCAAGAAGATAGTGCTGGGCAGTCAGAAGGACATGCTCGACGCCGTCTATCAGAGAGCTCTTGACAGGCTCGGAAATCTCCCGCAGAACGAGAACATTCTCAGATCCATGGTGATGCAGAACCAAACGGAGATCAGTTCTGGAAAGGTGTTCTGCAACGAGAAGGACTCCCCTCTTGTGAAAGGCCTGGTGGGCGGCAACTTCGCCGGGACTACGGACTGCATCGGTGGGCTCATAATCGAGAGTCAGGACGGCCAGATGCGGATCGATCTCAGATACGAAACGGCTCTCAGGGAGATCTGGGACGACTCGATAAAGGAAGTCTCTGACCTCTTGTGGGGCGAGGAATGACGACTCTCAAGGACTTGAAAGAGAGAGTGCGATCGGCACTACCATTCGAGAGTGGGAACTATCCCTACGTCTGCGCCAGAGTGAAGGCCAAGAAGAAATGGCTTCTGAGCCCGGACGTGTACACGAGGTACCTGCAGATGGACATCCCCCAGATAGCGAGGTCGATAGGTGAAGGACAGTACGCCGAGGAGATCCTAAACCTGGGTGCGAAGCTGTCGGGAGTGGACCTGATAGAGATGGCAACGAGGAACAACCTGGCGAAGGTCTTCACCCAGATATATGAGTTCTCTGAGGGGCACCTGAGGACCATGATCTCAAGATATCTGGACAGATGGGACGTGTGGAACATCAAGAGCGTACTGAGGGGGAAGTTCTCCGGCTCTACCAACGAGGAAATCTGGGAGACCATCGTACCCGCAGGGTCGTTCAGGACCCAGTTCTTGGAGAGCCTTGTGGAACTGGAGACAATAGATGAGATAATCGACGGTCTGGAAGGTACCATCTACTGGGAATCCCTGAAGGAGGTCGAGGACAAGGTGGAAGCGTCGGGCACCATGGCCCCCTTCGAAGATGCGTTGACCCACAAGTACTACTCGTATCTGCTGGAGGTCATCCCCCCGACGACCGAGCCCAACGTGCGCTTCAGAAGGCACATCCAGAGAGAAATCGACACCCTCAACATGAAGACGTTACTCAGGGTAAGGTACATTCAGTGCGAGATTGAGGGCGAGGTCTTCGTGAAGGGTGGGCTCGAGATACTGGTGGCGGACCTGAACGATATGATAGGACTGCCCATTGAGCAACTGGAGGCCAGGTTGAAGGGAACCTCGTTCCAAGCGGTCGTCTCACCCCTTCTGAAGGACATCGAGGAGAAGGGACTGAGCGATGTGATGAGGGCGCTCGAGAAGTCGTTGATAAGGCGTGCGACCAAGTATTCGCACATCCATCCTCTCTCAATACTGCCAGTGTTGGATTATTTCTCCCGTAAGGAGAGAGAGGTTGAGAACATCAGGATAATCGCTAGAGGAAAGCAGGCTGGACTGAGCAACGATATGATGAAGGAGATGTTGGTGGTCTAAGTTGGAACTGGCTGCAGTCGGTGATGAGGAATTCGTGTTGGGCTTCAAGCTCGTCGGCATCAGAAAGACCTACGCGGTTCCCGATGAGGGTCTGGAGGCAAAGATCACCGAGGTCATGGAAGACGAGAGAATCGGCGTATTGATAATCCATTCAAGCTCCATGGCCAAAGTTCCCGCTGCTTTCAAGGAAAAATTGGTAAATAGCCCCAAGCCCGTGGTCATATCCGTGGGTGAGGAGGAAGAAGAGGACCTTAGAAGCAAGGTCAAGAGAGCAATTGGCGTTGATTTGTATCAAACTGGATGAGGTGGTATAGTGGAAATGAGAACCGAAGAACCGGAATCGTCTGCATTGGGACACCGTGGTGAGATATACAGGGTCGCGGGACCCGTCGTAACAGCCACAGGCATTGCTCCTAAGATGTACGACGTTGTCCAGGTGGGTGAAGAACAACTAATGGGAGAGGTCATAAAGATCGTTGGGGACAAGACGATCGTCCAGGTCTACGAGGACACCACCGGCATCAGGCCGGGTGAGAAGGTCATAGACACTGGCTTGCCCCTTGTGGTAGAGCTCGGACCTGGGTTGCTGGGCAGTATCTACGATGGCGTTCAGAGGCCCCTTCCGGTCCTTGTTGAGCAAATGGGAGAGTACATCAGGAGAGGAGTCTCCGCTCCCGGGCTTGACAGGAGCAAGAGATGGAAGTTCGTTCCCACGGCAAGCGTAGGCGAAGATGTCACCGGCGGTCAGATCATAGGAACCGTGCAAGAGGCGAAGAACGTGGAGCACCGGATCATGATCCCCCCGAGAATAAGTGGGAAGATTTCAAGCATACAAGAAGGCGAGTACACCGTGGAGGACACTGTCTGCACGCTCGACAACGGATCGAAGATAAAACTGATGCAAAAGTGGCCGGTGAGATTCCCGAGGCCGAGCAAGGACAAACTCATGCCGGATATCCCGCTAATCACTGGGCAGAGAGTCCTGGACATGTTCTTCCCGCTGGCCAAAGGTGGAACTGCTGCCATCCCCGGAGGTTTCGGCACGGGAAAGACGGTCACTGAACATCAGCTGGCGAAGTGGTGTGACTCCGAGATCGTCGTGTACATCGGCTGCGGAGAGAGGGGGAACGAGATGACCGAGGTTCTGTCCGATTTCCCTAAACTGGAGGATCCCAGAACCGGAGCTCCGTTGATGGAAAGGACTGTGCTCATAGCCAACACCAGCAACATGCCGGTCGCAGCAAGAGAGGCATCCGTTTACACCGGAATCACGATTGCAGAGTACTACAGGGACATGGGCTACGACGTCTCCTTGATGGCGGACAGTACCAGCAGATGGGCGGAGGCGATGAGGGAGATCTCATCCAGACTGGAAGAGATGCCGGGAGAGGAAGGATATCCAGCTTACCTTTCGTCAAAGCTCTCAGAGTTCTACGAGAGGGCTGGTCGCGTCTCAACCCTCAGCGGAAAGGAAGGATCAGTATCGGTCGTTGGAGCGGTCTCACCTCCCGGGGGAGACTTCTCAGAACCAGTCACACAAGGGACACTGCGTATCGTGAAGGTCTTCTGGGCTCTGGACACCAAGCTGAGGGAAAGAAGGCATTTCCCGGCCATCAACTGGCTCACATCTTACAGCCTCTACAACCAGATAGTGAAGGATTGGTTCGACAAGGAAGTGAATTCCGATTGGTCGTCACTCAGGGAATGGTCGATGGCCACACTGCAGACCGAAGCGGAACTGCAGGAGATTGTCCAGCTGGTTGGTTCCGATGCGCTGCCCGAACAACAGCAACTTACATTGGAGATCGCCAGGATGATAAGGGAATTCGTCCTTCAGCAGAACGCGTTCCACAAGGTGGACACCTACTGCGAGTTGAACAAGCAGTTCATCCTCCTTAACCAGATAAAGAAGTACTCGGACCTTGCGGAGAAGGCTTTGGCACTGGAGGTTCCGGTAAAGGACATTGCATATCTCAAATCGAGGGACGAGCTGGCGAAGTTGAAGTTCGAGGAGGACTTCGACGGGAAGCTCAAGGTGGTCAGCGAACTGATGGAAAAGGAATTCCGGGACCTGGAGGTGACCTCATGAGCAAGGAATACAGGACGATAACCGAGATCGCCGGTCCGCTGGTCTTCGTGGAGAAGACCGAATGGGTTGGGTATGGAGAACTGGTGGAAGTCGGCTTACCGGATGGCACAACGAAGAGAGGACAGGTTCTGGACACCTCCAAGGACCTTGTTGTCGTCCAGGTCTTTGAGGGGACCGCGGGTATCGACAAAGCATCGAGCGTCAAGTTCCTGGGAGAGACCGCCAAGCTGAACGTGTCAAAGGACATGCTGGGAAGGATCCTCTCCGGCAGTGGCAATCCATTGGACGGAGGTCCGCCGGTCATTCCAGAGAAGAGACTCGAGATCGGTGGCGCCGCGATTAATCCCTACGCCAGGGACTCGCCCAAGGAGTTCATCCAAACTGGCATTTCGACCATTGACGGCATGAACACACTGGTCAGGGGTCAGAAACTGCCCATATTCTCTGGATCCGGTCTGCCACACAACGAGATCGCCCTTCAGATCGCAAGACAAGCGAAGGTTCCGGGGAAGGAAGAGGCTTTCGCGGTGGTCTTTGCCGCAATGGGCATCACACATGAGGAAGCGCAGATATTCATGAGAGACTTCGAGCGGACTGGAGCGCTCAAGAGAGCTGTTCTGTTCCTGAACCTCGCCGACGATCCTGCGGTCGAGCGGTTGATCACACCGAGAATGGCATTGACGGCCGCCGAATACCTAGCTTTCGAGCATGACTATCACATTCTGGTCATCTTGACCGACCTCACGAACTACTGTGAAGCGTTGAGACAGATCGGAGCGGCAAGAGAAGAGGTTCCTGGAAGACGAGGATATCCCGGTTATATGTACACCGATCTGGCCACAATGTATGAAAGAGCGGGCAAAATCAAAGGCAAGAAGGGTTCGATCACCCAGATTCCGATCCTTACGATGCCAGATGATGACATAACGCACCCCATACCAGATCTCAGCGCGTACATCACGGAAGGTCAGTTGGTCGTTTCCAGGGAGCTGCACAGGAAGGGCATCTATCCGCCTCTGGACGTGTCCCCATCTCTGTCGAGACTGATGGACGCCGGCATAGGACCGGGTCAGACCAGAGAGGACCACAAGCAGGTATCCGACCAGAGCTACGCTGCATACGCTGAAGGCAGGGACCTCAGAGGCCTGGTCGCCATCGTTGGCAAGGAAGCTCTCACGGAAAGGGACAGGAAGCTCCTGGACTTCGCGGACGTCTTCGAGGACAAGTTGGTCCGGCAGGGAAGGGAAGAGGACCGAGACATAGAGAAGACCCTGGAGATTACATGGGACCTGCTCAGCAAAGTGGACGAGAGCATGCTGACCAAGATCGATAGAGAGACCATAGAGAAGTATCACCCGGCGCACAGGAAGAGTGGATAATTGGCATTGAGAGAGTTCAAACCCACAAGATCGGAACTCCTGGAACTCAGGAAAAGGATCAAACTGTCCGAGAAAGGCTACAAGCTGCTGAGGATGAAGAGGGACAGCTTGATTATGGAGTTCTTCCAAGTTCTCGACAAGGCAAAGGAGATTCGAGGGCAGATCACCGAAAAATACAAGATTGCCAGACAGAAGATCGCGGTCGCGGAAGCGATCGAGGGTGCGGTGGGGGTGAAGTCGGCGGCATTATCGCTCATTGAAGTACCGTCCATGGAACTGACCACCAAGAATGTCATGGGAATCGTTGTCCCACAGATAAAGGCCAAGAGCGTCAGGAAAAGGCTGGACGAGAGGGGCTACGGGATAATTGAATCATCAGCACGTATAGATGAGGCGGCCGAAGCCTACGAGGATCTGGTAGAGGACATAATAGTCGCAGCTGAAGCCGAGACCACGATGAGGAAGCTCCTGGACGAGATAGAGAAGACCAAGCGAAGGGTCAATGCTCTGGAGTTCAAGATCATACCGGACCTGAAATCGGCAGAGGCGTTCATCAGGTTGAGACTTGAAGAGCTAGAGAGGGAGAATATCTTCAGGCTGAAAATGCTGAAAAAGTCCCAGTCCGCCTAGTCCGCTTCTTCGAACGGTAGTTCATCTTCAGTTGGTTGCCAGTCCCCGACGCTGTATTTTCTTTTATGTATGAAGAAATCGGCCATATTAGGAAGGTCTCCCAACTCATCCATGGCTCCCGACCAAGACGTGATCAAAGGACCGTACATGGTCTCCATGTCCTGGGAGAAGGCTTCAAGCGACTTCGGCGCCCACCCGGGTTCCTTTCCGGAGAAAATCAATGCAACATAGAAGCCCTCTGCAGACTCCATGATGACCTTCTTATCCTCTTCCAGCTCGAATGACTTCAGGGTGCCCTTCTCTTCCCTGAATGTGTCTGCGGTGAAATCTCGAATGACGGTCAACATTCCGGAGAAAAGATCCTCATCTCTGTCGGGTCTGGTCCG
Source organism: Methanomassiliicoccales archaeon (assembly GCA_030593885.1). Taxonomy (GTDB): domain Archaea; phylum Thermoplasmatota; class Thermoplasmata; order RBG-16-68-12; family SOIM01; genus JAGLME01. The sequence continues at coordinate 22,176 of JAUVGH010000006.1, read as the reverse complement.
CGTGGTCTTGTGGACCCGGAGCTTACCGTCCTTTCCGATGACGAAGAGGTCCTCCAGCACGAAACCCCTGGATGCTCTCCAGTAAAGCAATCCGACCAATCCCAGCAGGATGATGCCTATCGACGTCGGCCATATGTACATCTCGACCTGAGGGTTGACAGGAGAGGTGACGCTGACCTCGAATGGGCTGGAGCTCTGAAGCAGACCATCGTTCACGGTTGCATTGGTATTCCTCGAATCGAAGCTCTCTTCGCAATTGAAGATCAGGAAGTGTCCGGCCACAATCACATACTCGAAGTCAGACTCTATCCGAAGGTCGTCGGTCTTGTTGTCGGAATCAAAGATGTATGAACTTAGATCGAGTAGCCAGGCCTTGTTCTTCTCGCCACTCTGCCTAGGGATCGGGGAGATGAAGGGAGCATCGTTCACAGGGATCACTGTGGCAATGATCGAATCCTCAACGACCGCGCCGTTCCCGTCAACGGCCCTGAACACAATGATCTGTTGGCCGCTCCAGTTCTCTGTTGATGAGAATGATACCACGGTGTCGATCCCAATTGAGACCTGGACGTAGGACTGGGTCTGGTTGACCAAGAAGGTCAGGGTGGCGCTCTCCAGGTCACTGAAATAGTCCTCAAGGGCGAAAGCAGATGGAAGAGCCTCATCCTCATTGAAGAACACATCTGGAAGGCCTTTGGACACGGGCGGATTGTTGTCTGTCACTCGGACCCCCATGATATCAGAATCCTGATACTCTCCATCGCTGACGGTAACGGTCGCCACGACCGTTGTCTCAGTCAGATACATGAACGAGATGGTGGTGCCCTGAATGGTCGAGCAGACAGCATCCAAGCAGAAGATCGTCAGCTCACTGATCAGATTGTCAACGTCAGAAATGTAGGGTGAAACATCAAAATCGAATGTGATGCCATAGTGAATCGTTATGTCTGGCAAGCCTCCAATGCTGGGTGGATCGTTTAGGGGTAGCACGCTGACGGACACCGGATCGTACGCAACGGCACCAGAACTGTCCGTGGCGGAGAACATCACCAGTTCGTCTCCGAACCAGTTCGCCTCTGGATGGAGGGAGACCAAACCATTGGAATCGATATCTATTCCCACTCTCTGAGAGAGCGACCCGAAGGTGAGTTGGCTGTCGTCCGGATCTTCGAAGTGATCGTTCAGGTCGAAATGATCGTTGAGGATCTCATCCTCGTTCATGACAACATCCGGGATTGGGGTGAGAGTGCGGGGAGGGTAATTGCTGGTTACGACGACCTCCACCACATCCTGAGCCTGGTCAAGCCCGTCAGAAACCGTCAGGATGACAAAGACTGGTTCCCCCACCATGCTCTCTGGATACTCGTAGGTGACCTGCAGGCCCTGAACTGATGTGTGACCAGGATCGTCCGTAGATATCGTCAGATCTCCAATGGGGTTGTCCACGTCATCGACATAAGAGGAGTAGTCCTCAGGGCTTGGCACGTCGAACCTGACAAAGACCTTGTCCGGGGCGAATATCGATGGTCTGTCATTCACAGGGGTGATGTTGACCCAGAGTGACTGCTGGGAAGTCTGGCCACGAGTGTCAATCAACCAGAGCGTGACCTCGTTATTTCCGTTGGCGTCCTGCTTTGTGGAGAATGTGAGAACATGGTTCCCGGGTTGGTCCTCTCCTGCAATCGTGTATAGGGACGAATCATCGGCAGTGACCCTCCACTTGAGCTTAGAATTGTCGTCCTCCTGATCGCTGGCGAAGGAAGAAAGGTCTAGTGTCCACGTACCATGGTCCTCGGTCTTCAGCTGGTCTGGCACAACGCCTTGGATCTGCGGTGGATCGTCATTGTCATCCACGTTGACAACGGCATCACCTGAAATGGAATCCTGGGTTGCCCTCACATATCCACCCAACAGCTCCGTGGATTGGGCGGTGAAGTTGGCAATGTTGGGTGTGCTCCCGGTTATGGTGCCTGCGTTCGTTTCCCAAGATGTGGAAGTAAGTGCTAGTGAGTTTCCGTCTCCGTCAAATCCTTCAGCCGTGAAGACAGTTGATTCGTCGGGCAGAAGGTCCACGGGAGAGGGTGAAACGTCTATCGAGGCCAGCTGTCCAGCGACGACAGAGAACAGGTTGGTTTGGTTCGTGTGGATTCCATCAGTTATGCTGACCCGACCCGTCCCGGTTTGAGTGGCCTGGAAGAGGGATGTGGCGCTCGGGCCAGAATCTACAGTGCCAATGCCGCCTGATACGGACCAGTTGGGTGTGATAGTGAAGGGGTTGTCCATCACGTCGTAGCCAGTGGCATTGAACTGAAGTTGATCATCCGCGGTAAGCGTTCCAGGGTCCCACGGATCGATCCCAATCCTGAATAGAGAACCAGCGGACACGTCGACCGTGGTCCAGTTGGAGATCGTGTCAGCGGTGTTGTTGCAGTAGACCCTCCAGCTCCCGACCTTGCCGGCAGTGTAGTTCCCGAAGGCATCGACCGACCCGACCGGATCGTCGGTCTCCCACTTCTGAGTGAAACTGACGTTTCGATGAAGTATGTCGTGGCCCCAGGCCGACAGGAAGAGGGTGGTGTTAGCTGTCGTGGAGAGGAACGAATCGGACATGTGGATGTGGTCGAGCGGCCCTGTGTACTCATAGGTGAGTCTCAACTCAAGCAACTGTGGAGTGAAGGTGGTGTTGGATGTCTTGAGCTCGGCTTTCAGTTTGATGGTGTTGTTGGTGACGAATGATAGGTTTGCCCCGTCACCGATGGGGACCCAATTACTTCCTAGGTCAGAAGAGAAGTAGTAGTCTATCTCGGTCTCGGGGAGAATGGTCTCGTTTACCTCAAAGACCTCCCAGGAGTGAAGATCTGGTACAGTGAAGTTGTCTGTTTCAACGGTGCCGATTCGAGGGTATTGGTCATAACTCAAGCTGATGTTGGTGAGTATCGGACCCTTGCTGGCGTTGGTCGTGTTGAGATCGACCCTGTATTGGATGTAACTGTTTGGGGGAGACATGATTGAGTTGGCGAGATGTGTGTCCCAGCCAGACCATGATCCATCAGCCGTGTTGCTGGAATTGCCAGTCCTTGTTGAGATACGGATATCGGTCTCTGGATCTGTAGGACCTTCCCCCCAGAAGACGGTACCCCAGATAGACTGGGAGAGCGTGTCGCGAGGGTCGGACAAATATGTTCCGCTATTTCGATTGGGGGCGACAATGCTGATGTTGTCGAATCTCGAAGAAAAGCTCGTCTCGAGACGAGTGCTTATGGATAGACGCAGCTGAAGGCTTATGTCGTAGTTCCCCGGTTCGGCCATCAACCAGCTAATATCGACAACTACGTTGGCCTGATAGGGCGTAACAACACTGGTCTTCTCCCACTTGTACGAGCTTGTTGAGTTAGAGACTGAAAGAGAAAGGTTGAATTCGGCGATGTTCAGTTCGTCTTCTATTGCCACATCAAAGCTAAGTGCAACACTTCCGGGGCTGCTATCTGTCCAATTCGATTTGGAGAAGGTCTGGTTGGCATAGGCTGTCTCATCAAAGACCTTCAAACCAAATAGCTGGATATCGTCGATAGTGACCATCTTCTCAGTGATTCCATCGCCAGGGAGATTGTCGAATAGTATGTCCAGAGATTTGATTTGAGAGTAGTCAATTGTACCCTCCAAGTCGAAAGTGTACATTCTCCACCCTCCGATAAGGGACACGTTCTTCGGCGACGATGTCCATGAGGACATAGTGATGTCAATGATGTTGATGTGGACATTGAGATTCCCCGATGATATGTCTGTCGTTATCCAGAGACTCAGTCTATTGTACAGGGACCAGTCCCATGATGTCACCGCTGATCTTCGGGCGCCACCTGCATCTGTCGGAAGAAGAGGCAACCACCCAATATCCATGGATCGAGAGCTCAGATGTCCGGTGTTATTGAAGGAAAGCGTCGTGCCGGCACCAAGGTTAGTCCAATTGGTGACGTTGCCAGGGAATTCAAAGTCCTCAAATAGCATGGCAGATCCAGGTGCAGCATAATGGTGAAGGTGGGCGTTCTCAAGCAGGCCATCCCTTTCGGACAGCACATTTCCTCCCGCTCCGTCAGCATAGCTCCAGTCAGAGCCTGTGCTGAAATCCCCGTTCTGGACGAGGTTCGTATCATCATGTTTCAGGGTAAGATTCCCATCTGAGGTGATGGTAACATTATCATCCCAGGAACCATCCGAGAAGTCGCTTGATGAGGTTTCGTTCCAAGAATACCCGTCAAGTGAGAGATTCGCACCTCCTCCCTGGAAGGTCACGTTCTCGCTGGTGTAGTATCCGGGATCGTTCAAGGTCCAGGTGGCTGTTCTCCTCCAACTACCAACATCAGAGACCACTGGCTCTTGGCCGGAGACAGGTCTATTTGAGAATCCTACCATCATGCTCTGCACTACAACGATTAGAACGAGGAGATGGATTGCCTTCCGTGTGAGGTTGGGATCTCTCATGGCTTTTCCCCGAGGCTAGGGAACAGTTCCCCCTTCTTCACACCCCGATGCTGGCTTCAGCCCCAGTAGCTCAAGTCTGCTGGCGTCTTCTCCAATAGGGGCGTTACCAAATATACACGCAAATCGACAAGGGAATGCAACCGTTCTCATTAAGCCAGAAATACTTAAAAGTATCGGATAGCGGTCTGGCTCAAAAACGAGCGAATGTCACTCAGGCTTCACAAAACCCAACTGGGCGTCCAAGGTCATCTCACCCAACTGGTAGAACGCTTCCTCGACATTGCCGCCTTCCTTGGCACTCGTGTAGATGAAAGGGCAATTGAAGGCCTTCGCCAACTGAAGAACCTCTTTGTCGCCTACCTCCACTGCCTCTTCCAGATCGGTCTTGTTAATCGCGATCAAAAGCGGTACCTTTCCAGCGGTCTTCAGTGTGGAGTCGATCCAATCGTCCAGGTCATCCAATGTCTTCTCCCGGGTGATGTCCGCCACCCCGAGTATTCCGTTGGCGCCGTAGAAATAAGCTTCCTTCAGAAGCTCCCTGAATCCCTTTTCCCCCATGATGTCCCATATGGTCATGTCGATCTGAACGTCGAAACCGTGCTCAGGCTTCTTTATCAACATCTCCTTCTTGGAGACCTTCGTACCGACGGTGGTGATGTATCTGTCGTCGAACATGTTCGTAACGTACTGTCTGATCAGACTGGTCTTACCTACAGCCTTCTCTCCGATGAGGCAGATCTTGCTCTTGACCTTCTTGGTCTGCGCTCCGGATGTCGACACGGATTCTCCATCTTCAGAAAAGTCAGGACACATCGAGGTATTTCTATAATTCTGAGATACTTAAAAGTATCGTGGGGATTCTCACGGGTGTTTATCACTTTGCCAATCGAGGAGAAATACTGGATTCAACAATCTTTTCGCCCATCAACCTGAAAGCTTCCTCGACGTTCTCACCCGTCTTTGCACTGGTGTACAAATAGGTTGCATCGAACGCTCTGGATGCCTGGTCGAGCTCGGAGTCACCGTACATCAGAAGAACCTCGTCCTTAAGATCGACCTTGTTGACAGCGAATATCACCGGGATGTTCCCGACCACCTTGAAAACGGACTGGACCCAATCATCCAGTTCCTTTAGCGTATCATATCGAGTTATGTCGCACACTGCCAGTATCCCTCGGGTCCCAACAAAGAAAGCTTCTTTGACCAGGTCCCTGAACCCCTTCTCGCCCATAATGTCCCAGATGGTCAGGTCCATTCCGATGCGTATACCGTTATTAGGCACATCGAACTCCATCATCTTCTTGGACACCTTCGCACCAAGCGTCGTAATGTACTTGTCGTCAAAATCGTCGAGAACGTACCGCCTTATGAGTGAGGTCTTACCCACTGCGGCCTCTCCAACGAGACATATCTTCGCCTTTACCTTTTCGAGTTCGCTCACGATAGTCACACCCGCAAGTCCAACGCTGGCAGTATGGGAATTCCAGCCTTCCGTTTCTACTTAAAAGTGTTGCCTTAATTCTCAAAAAGAGTTTTAACACGTGCTCCCATACGGGTGCGATGAAGAGGGACACGAGACTGGTTTTGGCACTTGATGTCACCGAGAGGAGCCAGGCCATCCACATCGCAGATGAGGTTTCTGAGTACCTTGACGCGATAAAGGTGAACTATCCTCTCGCCCTTTCTTGCGGCATGGAGATCATCACTGAACTGGCAGAGAGAAAGGACGTGATATGCGATTTCAAGGTCGCGGACATCCCCAACACGAACAGGTTGATCGTCGAGCAGGTGTTCGGACACGGTGCCAGCGGGGTCATAGTGCAGGGTTTCGTGGGCGAGGACTCGGTGAAAGCCTGCGTTGATGCGGCCGAGGGCGACGTCTTCGTGGTCACCGAGATGAGCCATCCTGGAGGGCAGGAGTACACAGCACCCATAGCGGATCAGTTGGCGCGTCTGGCAGTGAACGCGGGCGCATCAGGGATTATCGCCCCAGCAACAAGGCCTGAGAGGGTAAAGGCGTTGAGAGAGATTGTGGGAGAACTGACCATCCTGTCACCGGGCGTGGGTGCGCAGGGAGGAACTCCGGCCGCAACCATTGAGGCGGGAGCAGACTACTGCATAGTGGGAAGGTCGATATACAATTCTCCGGACCCAAGTGGCTCCGCCAAAAAGATAGTGGAGGAAATTAGAAGCGTGCGGGGTGTTTTGGGCTAGCAGTATGAAAACTCACTCATGTATGGGTGAGAGGTTGAACCAGGATCTTCCGGTTCTTACATGAGATTCGATAGAAGCGTAAGGCTTTCCCGTTCTTGGTGAACAACGTCAGGATTTGCTCAATGATTCCCTTGGTCTCAAGCATACGTACTCTTTCGTAACAAGTGGCTATGGGTATATCATAGATCCTGCCTAGTTCTCTAGGGCATTTTGGAGAGATGGAGAGACCCATGAGTATTTTCTTGGTATAGTCGTCTTCTATCTTTGGCACTCTTCTAACTCCTCGTAAATCGATTAACCTGGGGGGGTCTATACGTTTCGTCAAGATTATCTCCAATGATTATCGAAATTCGGAATATGGCTAGGGCGTCTAAGCAAACATAATATATTCGGTCTGACTTAAGCAGAACCGGTACCATATGATTCAGATTCGATTCCACGGACGGGGAGGCCAGGGTTCCGTGGTTGCCTCTCAAATCCTTGTGGAAGCGGCTTTTAGAGAAGGCAAATATGTCCAGGCTTTTCCCTATTTTGGCGTTGAGAGAAGAGGCGCTCCTGTGACGGCTTTCGCCAAGATTGACGACAATCCTATCAGGGACAGGTCCGAAATCTACACGCCTGATTACGTCCTGGTCTTGGATCCTTCTCTGGTAACGGTAGTGAACGTGACCGAGGGACTGAAGGAAGACGGCATGGTCCTGGTGAACACTAAGAAACCCCCTGATGAACTGAAGCTTGGTGAGGTCAAGAAGGTCGCAACGGTGGATGGCACCAGCATCGCTATCGAACATGGCTTGGGTAGCAAGACGGCCCCAATAGTGAACAGCGCCATCCTCGGAGCCTTCGCGAAGGTCTCCGGACTGGTGAGCTTGGATTCTCTGATCGACAGCATTCTCGAGTCCGCACCTGCCAAGAAAGAGGAGAACGCAGCAGCTGCCAAGGACGCTTACGAAAAGGTGGAGGTGAGATCATCTCAGTGAAGAAGAGATGGGACCCCAAGAGCTACAAAGACCTTCCTTACACACCAATAATGGACAAGCCCACGACCCACAACATAACCGGAGTCTGGAGGACGTTCAAACCAATCATAGATTATGAGAAGTGCACCAAGTGCTACATATGCTGGAAGTTCTGTCCGGACGCTGCCATCATAATAGTGAAAGAGGAAGACGGAAAGGTCGAGATCGACTATGACCACTGCAAGGGCTGCGGCGTATGCGCCGAGGAATGTCCGGTCAAGTGCATCAAGATGGAAAGGGAGAGATAGCCGTGGTGAAGAAGGTCATAACTGGCAATTACTCAATGGCCTACGGCTGCAAGCTGTGCAGAGCTGAGGTCGTCGCTGCCTATCCAATAACTCCCCAAACCACGGTGGTCGAGAAGCTCGCCGATTTCGTCGCCAACAACGAGATGGACACACAGTATATCAAGGTCGAGAGCGAGCACAGCGCCATGGCGGCCTGTATCTCGGCTTCCCTGACTGGGGCCCGGACATTCACGGCAACATCCGCCCATGGCTTGACCCTCATGCATGAGGTCCTTATCTGGGCCTCAGGATCAAGGACACCCATAGTCATGGGAAACATCAACCGGGCAATGGCACCCCCCTGGAGCGTGTGGGCGGACCATCTGGACAGTGTGGCTCAAAGGGATACGGGTTGGATGCAGATATATGCCGAGACCAACCAAGAGGTTCTGGACTCGATCATCCAGGCCTACAAGATCTCCGAGAACCATGACGTACTACTTCCCATCATGATAATGGAGGATGCGTTCTTCCTCTCGCACACAACAGAGGCCGTGGACATACCCGAACAAGCCGACGTGGACGCTTTCCTTCCGCCTTACGATCCCCCTGAGAAGCTCGATGTGGACGATCCCAAAGGTTTCTGTTCCCTCGTAATGCCCGACTGGTTCATGGAGTTCAGATATCTGATGTACGAGGCCTGGAACAAGGCCAGGAAGATCATCTATGACGTGGTGGAGGAATTCGAGCAGAAGTTCGGGAGGAACCACGGAGCACTTCTTGACAATTACAGATGCGATGATGCTGATGTAGTTCTAATCGCTGCAGGAACTGCCGCCGCCACGGCAAGAGAGGTCGTCGATGAGTACAGAGAACAGGGAAAGAAGATAGGTCTGGCTCGAATGAGGTTCTTCCGACCATTCCCAGCGGACGAGTTGAGATCTTTAGCCAAGGAAGTGGATTCCATAGGAGTTCTGGACCGGAGCTTCACCTTCGCACACGGAGGGGCCTTCTACACCGAGGTCGCCGGTGCTCTATACAATTCACCCAGCAAACCGATGCTGAAGAACTACATCGCAGGTCTCGGAGGCAGGGACATCACTCCCGCAACTCTGAGGGGCCTGTACGATGAGTTGCTTCAGATGAAGGAGAACGGACCTGGTCAGGAGATAAAGTGGGTCGATCTCAAGGATGGTGCGCCACAAGGGGAGGTGCCCTGATGGGAAAGATAACCATCCCAGAAGAGGAACTGATGCATCCGGGCCACATTGCGTGTCTGGGCTGCGGCGGAGGCCTCGCAATGCGATACATGCTCAAGGCACTGGGAAGGAGGACCATAGTCAGTGTTCCCGCTTGCTGCTGGGCGATAATGCACGGAAAACATCCCAGCTTTGCTTTGGACGTACCCCTTGTAAATACGGCATTCGAAGTGACTGGCGCATCCATCTCAGGGATCAGAGCGGCATTGGATGCAAAGGGGATAAAGGACGTCAACGTGGTCGGTTTCGCCGGAGATGGAGGAACAGCGGACATCGGGATACAAGCACTTTCAGGTGCTGTGGAGAGGAACACCGACATCTTCTATGTGATGTACGACAACGAGGCATACATGAACACCGGCATACAGAGAAGCGGAGCCACACCAGAGGGTGCATGGACGACAACCACCCCCGTAGGGACGACCAAGGATTGGAAGAAAGGTCCCAAGAAGAACATGGTTGAGATCATGGTGGCACATGGCATTCCGTACACCGCAACGGTGAACGTCGCTTTTGCAGAGGACTTCGTGAAGAAGATCGCCAAAGGTAAGGACTTCGTGGGCCCCAAGTTCTATCATGCGTTCGCGCCGTGTCCCACTGGATGGAGGCATCCTCCAGAACACATGGTCAAGATCGCGAAGATGGCAGTGGACTCTAACCTTTTCCCGCTGTTCGAGGTGGAGAAGGGCAAGTATAGGATCACCAGGAAGCCCAAGAAGAAGATACCGGTGAAGGATTATCTGAGACTTCAAGGCAGATTCAGACATCTTCCTGAGGATGTTATTGAAAAGATCCAGAGAGATACCGACAGGAACTGGGAGCTGCTCCTGAGGAAAGAAGAGTTTACCGCGGACTTCTAATCATCCCACATCGGAGAGAGAACCCAGAAAACCTTATTATGAATCCACCCATACAATCAATCGATTCATATGATGAAGGTCGATTTCGAATCAGTCGCGAAGAAGATTGTGAACAAGTGTATGCGAGTGAAGGAAGGAGAGGTCATTGTTGTGAGGGGGGGCATACACAATTTCGAACTGGCCGAGAAGATCGCCGTGAATGTTAGGAAGAAAGGGGCGTTCGTGCTGTTCCAGACCTATTCGGATGAGCTGACCAGAAGGATGTATCAAGAGGTCCCGATCAAGTACTTGAAGAAGACCCCGAAGTTCTGGCTGAACTGGTATGAGGACGTTGACGGGGCGATATCCATAGACCCGACATGCGATCCGAGGAGCCTCTCGGCCGTATCCGAGAACAGGATGGGTGCGGCCAGGGAAGGATCGAGAAAGGTCCAGGACAAGTTCATCCAGGAGGAGATCAGGTGGACGGGGATGGGCTATCCGACCAAAGAGCTGGCGGCCACATTTGGCGTACCATACGCCGAATTCTGGGACATGTTCTGGTCCGCGGTCAACGTCAATTACGACAAGCTCTACGAAAGGGGAAAGACCATAGCCAGAGCGTTCAAGGGCGCAGACAAGGTCCACCTGACATCCAAGAAAGGCACTGACCTTACCTTCTCAGTGAAGAACAGGAAGCCACTGATAGATGACGGGGTCATCTCGCCAGAGGATATCAGGAACAAGGACGTGGGCAACAACCTCCCGTGCGGAGAAGTGTTCTTCCCACCCGTAGAGACCTCGGCAAATGGAAGAGCCGTGTTCGACCTGGCCTTTAGAAAGGGGAAGAGGATAGAGGACATAGATGTGACCTTCAAGAAAGGAAGAATAGTCAAGGTCAAGGCCAAGAAGAACGAGAAACTCTTCAAGGAGGTGCTCAAGAACTCACAGGGAGACAAGGACAGGATTGGGGAGTTCGGCATCGGCATCAACCCCAAGGTCAAGAAGGCGATCGGCTATGTCATAACCGATGAGAAGATAATCGGCACCATCCACATCGCGGTCGGAGAGAACAGGATGTTTGGCGGGAAGAACGAATCCACCCTGCACTGGGACATGGTCATGATGAAGCCTGACATCGAGGTGGACGGAAAGAGAATAATGTCCAATGGTAAGTTCCTGATTTGAGTGTCATGAAGGAAGGCGTTGGTAGAGCCCTGAGAAGGGTGATTGGTAGGGATGATGTACTTTCCAGAATAAAACCCAGAGAGGGTGGGGTCTCCATCTTGATGAACGAAAAGCGGAGGGAGATCTTCCAGCATCTGATGGAGAACCCATTGACGCACCTCAGAGAACTAGCAAGGAAGACGGAGATACCTGTCGGCACCGCTGATTGGCACTTGAAAATACTCACTCAAGAGCACATAATCTCGACCTTTGAGGAAAAGAACCGACGCCATTACTATCCCACGGGTTGGATAGAGAGCGAAGATCTGGCATGCTTGAGCGCTCTCCAGGACAGGACCACCAAGGACATCTACTTCCTTGTTGAGAAGAACAAAGGACTGAGCCAGACGGACATTGCGAGAAAGATGGGCAAGTATCAGCAATATGTGCAACCACACCTGGCTGACTTGGAGCGTCACGGATTCCTCACTGCGGTGGCCTCAGGAAGGAAGAAGGTCTACCAAGTGGGGAACAAGGCGACAGATCTTGAACAGAAATACGTGGATAGGTCCTCCAGCTATCTAGACAAGATCTTGGAAACGCTCCGCGATGATGGCCTCAACCCACATATCCAGGGAAGATCAAAGGCGGTCCTGAAAGTGAAGATTGATGACGGACAGAACGTGTTCTATCTTAGAATAAGGGCAAATCCAGTCAAAACGATTCTGAGGATATGAGACTATTCAGCGGGCTTGGACTTCTGTATCGAGAACTCAGTATATCCGCACTGGCCACAAGCAACGCGGTCCTTGTGTTTTGCCATGAATATCCCGGGTCCGCACTTGGGACATTCACTCCTCAGTCGGACAAGTTTGTCGTCCTTGACCTCGTACAGATGCCTCTTGGATTTCTCGCCTTCTGCCATGTTCACTCACCTTCTTTCTCGGCTTCTGGGGCCTCTTTCGGCTCTTCCTTTTCGGCCTTTGGCTCCTCTTCGGGTTTCTCCTCGGACTCTTCGGCAGGTGCCTCCTCCTCCGCTTTTACCGGTTTGTAGGCTTCCACCTTCTTCACTTTCTTCTTCGCTTCGAGTACGATGAGCTTGTTCCGTCCCAAGATGTGCTTTCTCTCGAAGGCCAGTGCATCCTCTTTTGAATCGTAAATCTTGGCATAACCAAGAGTGTGAGTCGTCCCGAACTGGGAGTCCATATGGTCTATGACGACCCGGTCCTTGGGCGCCTTGGCGAGTTTGGCTATCTCCTCTATGATGGTGTCCCTTTGAGGGGTTCCCTCTCCGTGATGAACCACCTTGAACTGGATTTCAATCCTCTTCAGTAACGGATTCTCCTTCCTGGAAATTATCTCAGCTTGCATTGCTCTCCCTCATTCTCTCAAGAATCTTCCTTACATAATCCTTTGCACCGTCATCAACCTCAACCAGCACGAGACCCTCATCCGGAAGCCCATAGGCCACCTGCGACCCGTTCCGGGCGAGACTTATGCACGGTAGCGTTGCCAGATCCTCCTCTCCATCCACCTCTATCCTGACCTTCTTCTCAGAGAGGAGCGACCCTGATATGGCTGACCAAAGCTCCTTTGTGATCGTCCCGGCAGGATTATGAACCTTGATCGTTGCCTCGGAGACGCTCTCGAACTTTGGCTCCAGTTGGGGATTGGGTTCCCTTTTGATCTGGTAGTCCACTATGAAAACGTCCGGGATTATGTTCTCCTCGACGAACGTCAGCGTGCACTGGTCCCCGATTGTATACAACTTCTCCCCATCCTCCAAAGCATCAATGGCCATCTTTCCGGGCATTATCTCACCAAGCGGTTCTCGAAGCTCTTGCCGGAGTTCAACAGGAAGAAAGAGATCGGCTCTCAGACTACCGGACCCGAAGCGCGTATTCTCCATCGACATCTATGCCCATCCTCTTGGCGATCTCCGATTTCCCGGCTTCTATGATCACTACATAGCCCTGCCAGTCCTTGGAGGTCTTGTTCCCGCAGCGGGAGCATTTATCGTCATCGGTTATCTTCGAACAGTTGCTACAAGCCTTAGGATTCTTGACTGCCATTATCTCACTTCCTCTTTTTCTTCTTCTTCTTCTTCTTGGGTTTGGGCGCTTCTGTTTTCTCTTTCTCTTCTCTCATCCAGTCCAGCTTCCCCAAGCCTGGCTGTCTCATTGTCAGGCCAATCTTGCTCTCTCGCGGATTCCTCTCATTGATGCTGATTGCGACTATCCTTGTCCTCACCCTGTCTCCGACCCTCAGGTCCTTTCTCGTGTCCTTTCCTATCAACCGCCCACCGTCCACATCCACATCCACGCGGTCGTCCATGATCTGGCTGATGTGCAGAAGACCGTCCAGAGGGCCGAACCTGACGAAGGCCCCGAACTTCAGGACCTCGCATACCTCACCTTCCACGACTTCCTGCAACACAGGTCTGAAGACTATGGCATCGAAGCTGATCCTCTGATACACGGCCCCGTCACCGTGGACTATTCTGCCGTCGCCTATCCTCTCGATGTCGCTGGTGATGAGAATGAGATTCTTCTCAGCGTCCATCCTTCCTTCCAATGATTCTCGGGTCAGTTCTCGCGTGAGCTGATCCAAGTCCTCGTCCAACCTCTCCGGAGGTATGCGGACAACATCTTCTCTTCTTGCTTTCAGATACATCTGAATGACGACCTTCTGTCTGGAATGAGCAATCTCTTATTTGGTCTTTTTCCGTTTCCCTATATAAAGAGGGGAGCCAACACCAATGTAATTGTACTGAGCAGTTTGATCACGATGTGCAATGAAGGGCCAGCGGTGTCCTTGAACGGATCGCCCACGGTATCGCCAATAACCGAGGCTTTGTGGGGGTCCGACCCTTTTCCTCCGTGGTGTCCGTCCTCAATGTACTTCTTGGCGTTGTCCCAGGCACCGCCCACATTGTTCAGCACCAGGGCCAGTACGACTCCGACTATTGTCCCTATCATGAGCGTAGCACCAAGCGCTTCAGCCCTCAGCAACAGTCCGACCGCAATGGGGGTGATGATCGCGATCATCCCGGGAAGTACCATCGCTTTGAGCGCTCCACGGGTTGTGATGTCCGCGCACCGTGCGTAATCGGGTTTCTGGGTACCTTCCATGATTCCAGGCATCTCCTTGAACTGCCTTCTGACCTCCTCTATTATTTTGCCTGCTACCTTCCCAACGGCTCTGATTGCGAAGGCGCTGAAGAGGAAGATCATCATAGCACCGATCATGGCACCTACGAAGACGACTGGCTTGGCCAGATCAACAGAGGTCAGGTGGGCCTCGGTCATGTAGGCCGAGAACAACAGGAATGCCGCCAAGGCTGCGCTGCCCACGGCATAACCTTTGGTCAAGGCCTTGGTAGTGTTACCAGATGCATCCAGTTTGGCGGTGATGACCTTTGCCTCCTCGGGTGAATCGCCGGACATCTCGTTGATTCCTCCGGCGTTATCGGTGATTGGCCCGTAAGTGTCCATGGCCAGGATATAGGCGCATGTTGCCAGCATACCCATTGTTGCCATCGCGGTTCCGTACAGTCCTGCATTGAACGGGTTCAAGCCCGCGGCTTCTCCACCAACCTGCCCCAAGAAGAAGGCCCCGAGCAATGCGGCGGAGATCACGAGTATAGGTGCGAATACAGTCTCCAGTCCATATGAGAAACCTGAAAGGATGTTTGTAGCTGGACCAGTCTCAGAAGCCTTGGCGATCTCCTGAACAGGCTTGAACCTGGCCTCGGTGTAGTATTGGGTGATGAAAACGAAGGCGATGCTTGTGAGGATGCCAATTATCCCGCAGCCAGCGTAATAGAGCCAAGCGTCCCCGAGCATGAAATAGGTCGCTATCCCGAAGAATAGTGCAGAAAGGAAGGATGCGACGTAGTACCCTCTATTCAACGGTTTCATGGGAACCTCGTCCTCCTTCGCCCTGACGAATGCCACTCCGACCATGCACGCCAGAAGCCCAAAGGCTCGAGCGACAAGCGGGAATATGATTCCGTTGATCCCGAATACGGGATAGAGAGCGATTCCCAGGATCATAGCGCCGATGTTCTCGGCAGCAGTACTTTCGAACAGATCGGCACCTCTGCCAGCGCAATCTCCAACATTATCCCCAACCAGGTCTGCAATAACGGCTGCATTGCGGGGATCATCCTCGGGAATGCCGGCCTCCACCTTTCCGACCAGATCAGCGCCGACATCAGCCGCCTTGGTGTATATACCGCCACCCAACTGAGCGAAAAGAGCTACCAGACTGGCGCCGAAACCGAATCCGACGATTATCAACGGGGTCAATCTCGGATCCTGGCCGTAACCAAAGATGAAGTAGATGAGCATCACACCAAGCAAGCTGAGGGCCACAATTGAGAACCCTGAAACAGAACCGCCCCACATCGCGACCCTCAGGGACTCGTCGTAGCTCCTTCTCGAAGCGGATGCGCATCGAATGTTGGCACGGACGGCCATGTGCATGCCGATATAGCCTGATACTGCAGAGAACAGCGCTCCCATCAGGAACGCAGAAGATGTCATTATGCCGAACGTCCAGCCATCCAGACCGTAGTATTCGGTGATCGCGAAGCCCATGGCAACTGCAAAGACGACCGCAAAGACGACTGTGATTATCAGAATGGTCTTGTATTGGGTGTTCAAAAAGGCTTTGGCACCTTCCTGAATGGCGTCCGAGATCTCCCTCATCTTCTCCGTACCCTGGTCGAAACTCATGACCTTACGTATCATGTAAACGGCGAATCCCAGACCGATCAGTCCCCCGATGAGGATCATCCAAACCAGTGACGACCCTTCTGACGGTTTCTTGATCGTCGAATCGTAATAAACCCCAGAGAAGTCCCTGATCTCAAGCGTGTCCCCCTCGGAGAAGTCCTCGTCGGTGGCCAGGACCTCACACTGGTCTGGGTCCAGAGTAGGACTCTGGGGGCCATAGATTCTGCTCCCATCTTTCAAGACCTCCAAGTCCAGTAGGGTCCTGGAGGATTCCCCTTTGTTGCAGAACTTGATAGTCACCGTGTCTCCATCCACAGGTTCCTCGATTAAAAGATCGCCCTTGAAGAACTCGACCTCCAGCCCTCCCTGAGCTAAGGCTGTCTGCGCTCCCATTTGGAGTGCCACAGAGAAAGCCACCATGAGTCCCATGAATAGGACTACGGCCCGATATTTCGTTCCTGATGAACCAATAACACTCATTCAGTCACCCTTTCTTAGCCAGCGTTGCCGATGGGTCTGTGATAGATAACGCTTTCGCTTATAAATCATTTCAAAATCGAAGATGATGGTAGACTTAGAATCGTCATCAGTATTGAATGCAAAAGGATTTTATGTCTTCCATGAATTACCATGTCCAATGGCTCTGGGATCGGATGCAGAGGCTCTCGCTTTTGAAACTGCGGTGTACGAGAGTATGGTCTTAAGAGCCGAAGCCGCTGAGGAGATGGTCCAAGCGCAGAAGCACCTGGCGAAGGCCAGGGGGTACGAGAGCAGAGCGGCCAAGATCCTCGTGAGAAAGGCGATCTATGAGGAGGAAATGGCACGCCTGAATGCCAGGAGCAGGCTTTTCAGGTCCAGAGCGCATGAGTATGACAAGTACCACCAGGAAGAAGGTGTGGATTCCTTCAAGAACGCAGCTGAGTCCAGACACATCAAATCTAGAACATTGAGCAAACAGGCTAGGATGCGCGATAGACAAATAAAGGTCATCGACGAGAAGGCGAATGAGATTCTGAAACAAGCGGAGGAGCACAGCACGTTGAGGAGGGAGCACGAGTCAGAGGCCAGAAGGCTGGAGGGAGAAGCGGTCAACATCCAGAGATAATCTCAAGCCCCGAACTTCTCGGCCCGATTGGACAGGTTTATCAGAATAGGCATAAGATCGGAGCCCCTGATCCTGCCCAAGGAACCTTTGGCGACTGCCATCTCGTCGTAAGAGGTCACATCATCCACGCGAATGTCCTTTCCGTATATCATGAGAGGAACAGGGTCACCAGTGTGGTCCCTGATAGATACTGGAGTGGTGTGATCCGACGTTACAGCCATTACGACGTCGTCCGGGATCTCTTTTCTAATTATGGACATCATCTGGTCGAGCCTCTGAACGACCTTCACCTTCCCGTCTGCATCTCCGTCATGGCCGCAGATGTCCCCTGCTTTTACGTTCAAAAAGACGAGGTCGTATGATTCCAGTGCCCTGATGGCTGCTTGGCCCTTGGCGATCATATCAGTGTCCAATCCCCCCGTCGCTCCAGGAACGTCTATGGTGTCCATCCCGGCCACCTTGCAGATGCCTTTGACCAATGTCACGCCCCCCACTACCGCACTTCTGAGGCCGAACTTCTCTTCCAGCGATTGAATGTGGGGATACACGCCGGCTCCCCGAGGCATGATTATGTTGGCCGGAAGGTCTCCGTTCTCCAGCCTCTTCTTGTTGACGTCATGGTTCTCCAGTATCTTCCTGGACTTCTCTACGAACTCATTGACGATGTCAGCCGTCTTTGAGGCTTCTGGCTCCAGAGGCTGACACTTCAGGTATCTGACACCGACCTTGTGGGGGTCAACATCGGTTACCTTTGGAGAAAGTCCTTTTCCTCTCAGAATCAGGACCGCCCGATGTTCGGTCCCTTCCTTGAAAGTTATATCGGCTCCCTCGATGGCCAGACCATCCAAATCACTGGCGATCTCTGAAGTTCCTTCTCGGATCCTCCCTGCCCTTCTGTCCCTTACAAGTCCTTCTTGATCGATCGTACCGAAATTGCACCTGAACGCGACATCCCCCGGCTCAAGGGAAAGCCCGACTCCAGCAGCTTCGAAGGGGCCCCTACCAGTGTACACCTTGTGCGGGTCGTAGCCGAGTATGGCCAAGTGGGATGTGTCGCTCCCGGGCCGTATCCCCGGCGCTATTGGGTCCATCAGGCCACACATTCCATTCTCTGCGAACCAGTTCAAATTGGGCCTTTCTGCGACCTGAAGCGGGGTCTTGTTCCCGAGGTCGGCCACGGGTCTGTCGGCCAAGCCGTCCAGTATGATCATAAGTATCTTCTTCGGAGCCACATTCGAGGTTAAAAACCTCCCTTCTTATATGTCTTTCCGCACCAGAAAAAGTTTAAACAGAGATTCAGATATTCCACCGCCATGCAAGACATCGCCGGGGAGATAGCCCGGCTGAAGGGGGAGCAGGACGCGATACTCCTGGCGCATAACTACCAGAGGCCAGAGATTCAGGATGTGGCAGACTTCTTGGGCGATTCTCTCGGTCTGGCGATGGAAGCGTCCAAGATTGACAGAAAGAACATAATCTTCTGCGGTGTGGACTTCATGGCGGAGTCCGCGAAGATACTGAACCCGGACAAGAAGGTGGTACATCCCATCGTTCCTCCGCATCTGATCGCAAAATGCCCAATGGCGGCAATGGCCGATAGGGAAACGGTTCTGGGATTCAAGAACGAACATCCTGGGGCCGCCGTGGTCTCGTACGTCAATACCACCGCTGAGGTGAAAGCGGTCAGTGATTATTGCTGCACATCATCCAATGCAGTGAAGATCGTCTCCAAAGTTCCAGAGGACAAGGTCATTTTCGTACCTGATGAACATCTGGGCAATTGGGTGAAGAGATCGGTCAAGGATAAGGAGATAATCCTCTGGCCTGGCTACTGCAGGACCCACGTTCGGATAACCACAGAGGAGATTCTGGACCTGAAGGAAGATCACCCCGAAGCGATCATAATAGTCCACCCTGAATGCACCAGTGAAGTGGTGGACATCGCAGACGAGGTCTTTTCGACCGAGGGGATGGTCAAATACGTGAAGTCCTCGGATGCAAGAGAGTTCATTGTCGGAACGGAACGGGAGTTGGGTCATCGTTTGAGAAAGGCACACCCAGACAAGCAGTTCTACTTCGGAAAGAGAGCGGTCTGCCCCAACATGAAGCAGGTGCGGATCGAGAATGTCCTTGAATCATTAAGAAGTCTCAGCCCAGTCATTGAACTTGACGATGAAACGATGCGTCTGGCGAAAATACCATTGCAGAGGATGGTGGATATCGGAAGGGGCGATTAGAGCGACCGGAGGCTCTCCTTGAGCTCTTCCAGTTCCTGTGCGCTTCTCGCAAGTTGCTTCTCCTTCTCCAGAAGCCTCTGTTCCTTCTGAGCAAGCTCCCTCTCCTTCTGGACGAGTTCTTTTTCCAGCTTCTCCTTGGTCCGCTTCTCTTTTGCTGTGGCCCTCATTTCTCTCTTCTTCAGCTTCTTATCAAGGGCGGCCAGCCTTTCATGCGTCTCACCCAGCTCATCCTTCTCCTTTTCGATCTCGACCAGGCCGATCCTCAGTCCAGCAGCCCTGTCAGTGAGGTCCTTCTCCCTGGCCCCCAAGGTCTCCTCCAGTTGGGCGAGTTCCTTCTCCTGGGAAGTGAGTGAGGATTCTTTGCTCTTGAGCTTCTTTTCCTTCTTGTTCAGGTCCTTGGATTCCTTCTCTGTACGCTCTCTGGACATCTCGGTCCGTTTGGCCAGCTCATCCTCGGTCAATCGAAGCGAACTCGCCGTCTTCTCCAGCTTTTTCTCCATGGACATCATTTCCTTCTTCTTCACGAGGAGGTTCCTCTCCAGTTCTTCCAGCTCGCCTTCTCTTGAGGCTAATTCCCCGTCGAATTCTTCTAAGGACTTCCCCCTGGATTCCAGGTCTTTGGCCTTCTCTTCGGCGGTTGCCTTCTTGTCCTCCAGGTCCTTCTTGATGACCGAGAACTTCTCCTCCAGTTCGATCTTCTTCATCGCCAGCTGATGGTCCTTCTTCTCGGACGAGCTTTCCCTTTCCTCCAGGTCCTTTGAGACCGCGGCCAACTCGAACTCCAATCTGTCAAGTTCCGACCGCCTCTTCTTAAGTTCTCGCTCCATCTGGCTAGCCACCTTGGCTCTCTTCTTCGCCTCGGCCAACTGCTCCTTCGCCCGGGAGCTCCTGCTCTTGAGCTCCTCCTCCAATTCAGTGAGTGACTTCGACCTGTTCTCCACCTTCTGGTACCAGGCTGCGTTCTGGACCTCCTCCATGTCCAGTTCCTTCTTGGTGGCATTCAGCTCCTTTCTATCGTCCTCCAGGGCCCTGAACCTCCTTTCGAACTCCTTCTCCCTCTTTTGGAGTCTCTTCTCCGAGCTCCTGAGATTCCTTTCTCTCTCCTTCAGATCCGAGTCCACTCTGTCAAGTGATATCTTCTCGGCGGCGAGCTTGTCCATCTCGGACCGGAGCCCCTTACCTTCGGATTTCGTTTCCTTTTCCAGAGACCTGATCTCATTCTCCCTGTTCTTGAGGGCATTATCCAGATCCTTCAATCTGGAGTGAAGTGACTCGAGCTCCTTTGCCCTTTGGTCCGCTGACTCCTCCTTCTTCTCCACCTCGATCTCTTTCTCCTTGAGGAGGGTCTCATCCTCATCCATCTCATACTTCTCGGATTCCTGCTTTTCCTTGAGCTTCTCCAGGGTGCTTTCCATTCTGGCCAGTTCCTTCTCCCTGTGGATCGCCTCCTCGGCCCTCTTCTCGAAGAGCTTTCTGGCCTCGGAGATCCGACCAGTCTCATTGGACAATTCCTTCCATATGTTGTTCAGTTCGGTCCTTTCCCGATTGATGACCTGCTTCTCGTTCTCTCTCTGCTCCTCTATTGCCGCCAGTGCCGTTTCCTTACCGCTGAGTTCCCTTTCCTTTCCCAGAAGTTCCTTTTCCTTTGCCTGGAGTCTTAGACCGAAATCCTTGAGCTCCTCCCTCTCTTTGCTGAGTTTGATCTGTTCCAGCTTCTTCTCGGCTTCTGACAGGGCCTGCTCCTTCTCCCTCTGGACGCTGATCTGTCTCATCAGTTCCAGGCTCTTGTCCTTGACCGTCTGCATCTCCTCCCGGAGCTGCCGAAGTTCGCCTTCCTGTTGTTGATACTTCCTCTGTTCCTGCTCGAACCTGATCTTCTGGCTCTGCAATACCTCAAGGTCTGCAGTGGCCTTGTCCGCGCTGACCTCCCTCTCCTCGAGCGCCCTGAGGTGTTCCTCCCTTCGCCTACGCTCCTCGGACTCAACCTCGGTCAGAAGGAAGGTCATGTTTGGTAGATCCGAGACCGCAGCATCAGGGTAATTCCCAGCAAGATGTGGGACGCTTATCATTGAGGACTTGTAATCATAGGAATGGACTTCCAGAACGCAGTCTTCGTCCAGAGAATCCCTCAGGATCTCCTTGATCGAATCGACACCTAGCAGATGCGAATCTGACTTGTGGTCGGCCATCACCGCAGATCCTTTGTGGAATACCATCATGCCTTCGGACCGAACATCGTCCCGAAACAGGCTGGTCCTGACGAAGCCAGTAAGATCGTGCTGGTCCAGGCTGTCAAGCAGGTTGACAAGCACCTCTTTTCCTCCGAAAAGGGATTCGACCGTTTTACCCGGCGGGAGTTCCATCAATTCGCGACTATCGGCTCATTTCTCATAAAGATTTCGTGATAAAGTGCCAACTTGATACTCTGATGTCTGCTGGGAGGCTTGACAAGCCTTATAATCGAGGAGTTGCATTCTGAGAACGTCTGTGATGAGAAGAAGGTCAGATGACCTTCGGGGATGATTAACCCTATGAGTGCTGAGACGCATTGAAAGCTGTGGCTAGAAAGGATTCTAAGGATTGAAATAGGGGAAGACTGGCTGGTCTTGTACTAGACCAGCCTTGATGTGCATTGACAGCGGAGATACTACTCTTCGGGAGGATATCCTTCCTGAGGTGTCTCCGGGGGAGTCTCCTCGGGAGGTGTCTCTGGCTGTGGTTCCTCGGGGTACTGCTCTGGCTGTGGTTCCTGTGGTGGATATTGCTCTGGCGGGGCCTCCTGGTATGGAGGCTGTTCCGCAGGAGCCTCCTGGTAGGGAGGTGCCTGTTCTGCCGGGACCTGCGCCGTCGCATACTCGGGAGGTGCTTCCTCTGGGGCTGGCTTCTTCCTC
>JAUVGH010000004.1 GCA_030593885.1 Methanomassiliicoccales archaeon | reverse complement strand
ATACACCCCGCCAGAATGCAGCACCATGAAATCATACGGCATCTGCTACGAGCCAGATGACCTCTGCAACAGGATAAAGCACCCACTGTCGTACTATCGTATCAAAGGGAAAAGAAAGACGGGTTAGAGTTTTCTCCATGTTCTGATTGCACGTTGGATTGCAGTGGCGTTGCCCCCAACCGCGAAGATTACCATTGCCATGTCTATGAAGTTCAGTGAGAACTCCCCAAAGGAAACGTAGGCATAACCGATGCTGGATGCGAACATCTGGATAAGACAGAACAACATCAGAATGACCAATCTGTCCGCTCTTCCGAGCATGCCCCCGTAATCGCGTCCGGCGCCAACGGCCATGGATTGCGTCCCGAGATAGCTGGTCATTAGGACCCCGATTATCGCAAGGAAGGCCAGAACGCTGTTGTAGGTGGGTGAGAGCAGGATACCGCCGACAATGAAAATGTCAGCGTACCTGTCCAGAACGTGATCAAGGAAATCTCCTCGGACGGAGGCCTTTCCGGTCATCTTGGCCACCATCCCGTCAAGTGCGTCCAGAAGACCGTTGAGAAAAAGGAATATGAAGGCGAAGACCAGCGTCCAGATCGTTCCAACCCAGAAATTCACACCTGCGAAGACGGCGCAGAGGAACGCCATCCAGGAAAGAGTATTTGGATTGACATGCTGAAGCCTCTTGGCCATGGGCAGAAGGACCCTGTCCGCCTTGTCCCGCTGGGAGTCTAGTACCAATCCAAGATCACCTCGCTCCAGTCTATCTGACCCACCTTGAACTCCTCGCTTTCCCCGTTAACGATCTTGAGAATCGCTTCTTCGGTCTGCTCGGCCGACCTGTTGGTTGTGTCCACCTCCAATGTGTCCACACCGGATTCGGTTGATTCCACGGTTATGGTATCCACTGCTTCGGCTTCAACGTTCTCCCTGATCTTCTTCTCGTTCCATTTCTTCGCTTCGAGCCGCTTCTTCAGCTCGTCGGGATTGCACCTGAGCACGATGGATACGTCAACGTCCATGAGATGAGAGAAATGACCGTCCAAGAAGACCAGATCGTTCCTGAATTCCCTGACCTTCTCCCTGAGCATATCAGTGTCAACAATGTCCACACCCCTCTCCGAATCGACGCCCACAACCGAATCGGTCTCGAAAGCCAGCTTGTTGAGGTCCACCACATGATATCCATCGCCCCTCAACCTCTCGCATACAGCCGTCTTGCCTGTGCCTGGAGTCCCCGATATGGCCACGAACATTCAAAATTGCATTGATTACCTTGATATATGGTTTGCGACGAGAATGACAGAAGTGTCTGGGCGCTCATTCGGCCCGCTTCTTGAGCATGCTGTAAAGTTCGGTCCTCAACAGTGCCCTTTCGTGGTCCTCCAAGAAGGCAGGATGAACGATTGGTAGTTCAACATCGAACTCGAAACCGTACGACACGTCCATCAGGAACAGGGGATGTGCTGGCATGAGACCGAAGTCCCTTTGTTCCCCTCCAAGAGCATTCTCGATATCTTCTCCAGAGATCTCTCCCACTGCATGTTTGACCACGGTTGAAACGATCCTCCTGACCATGTGCCACAGGAAGCTCTGGGCCCTGATGTCGAACTGGATGAACTCTTCATTCTTGGTAAGGGCGATGGAGTCCACAATCCTACCAGTGGGTTTGTCGTCCTTCTTGCAGAAGCTCCCGAAATCATGTTCCCCCAAGAACAGGTCCGAAGCCTTCTTCAGCATGTCCAGGTCCAAGTCCCTATCCAAGTGATACCGGTACCACCTCTGTTTGGCGTGGCGTGGATTGAACGTATCTTCAACTTCCGCAATGCCCCAGAAGTATGTGTCCTCAATATTGGAATTCAGTGCTTTCAGAATCTCCATTTTCTTGAAGTCCGTATCAATGGCCACCACGTTCCCGACGGCGCTTGCACCCCTGTCCGTCCTGCTGGAACCCTGGAAGTTGCTCTCTTCTACGTCAGGGATCATCCGGGTCTTCTTCATGGCCCTGATTATGTCCCCCTCCACCGTCCTCACATCAGGCTGCCTCTGATATCCCCAAAACCTAGAGCCATCATAGCCGAACTTGAGGGCGACCCTCATAGGAAACCTGATTATGGTCTGTCTATATAAGGTGACTTGGATGCCTCAATATGTGGTAGTGCTGGCGGAACCGAAGAACGAAGGAAACGTTGGTGCTGTGGCAAGGGCGATGATGAACTTCGGGGTCGAAGATCTGATCCTGGTCAACCCGTGCGAGGTCGGCGTCGTTGCTGAGAAGAGGACGATGAGGGCGATCTCCATTCTGAAGAACGCGAAGACGGTCGATACGCTGGAGGAGGCTCTGAAGGAAGTGGATTTTGTGGTGGGCACATCGGGCGTGGACACGGCAAGGGACAGGAGGTTCATACGGATAGCACTGGGTCCAGATGAGGCGTTTGCAAAACTGGGCGAAATGGACGGGAAGGTCGGACTGTTGTTCGGAAGGGAGGATTTCGGGCTGCTGAACCCAGAGCTCATGAAGTGCGACATGCTCATCAGAATCCCCTCGAGCGAAGACTATCCAATCCTCAACCTGTCACACGCGGTCAGCGTCGTTCTCTATGAGCTGTTCAAACCCACAGCAGAGAAGAAGGAGAGAAGAGAGGCGTCAGGACATGAGAAGGAGCTACTGCAGGAACACTTCGTGAAACTACTGGATGCGATCAATTATCCCGAGCACAAGATGGAAAGGACCAAGATGATGTTCCGAAGGTTGATGGGAAGGGCTACGCCTTCAAAATGGGAGTTCCACGCTCTCATGGGTGTGATAAGCGACGCCGCGGAGAGGATCGAAAGGAAGGACTAGCAGACGCCCATGTACTTATCGGTCATCTCCATGCTTTTCAACTTGTCCTCTTCCAGTTCCAGCATCGCTCTTATGCAATCCACGTTCTCCGGGATCACATCGGACTCCTGGTGAATCGCCTGGTAATAGTACAGCTTCTTCCCGACGACGTGAACGCCATCCTCCCACACCGCGATCTCGAACAGGTCTCCCCTCTCCCTGCACAGGTCCTTGGCGTATTCCATTATCTGGGCGGTGGACCTGATCCCGTCGGAGCCCCACACGAAGATGATCCTGGGTGTCGCCTTCCAAAGGTCGATCACGTCATCGCTGGAGACCTTCTTGTTCAGTTCGGCGACGACCGAGTGCATGTGCATTATGGTGGTGGGGACCTTGACCGCAGTCGTCTGAATATTGATGTCTGGAACAACGCTCTGAACGTCCGGACCGTGATGCGACGGCACCTTCAGCACGGGTTCGATGGCGTTTATCGGACCCCTCTGGGTATCCCAAGGGTCCGCACTTCTCCTGATCATGACCGCAAGGACATTGTCTATTCCGTATTCGGTGTACAGCGGGTACAGCGTTCTCAGAAGACCTGTGGTGTTGCACGAGACCACCCTCACGAACTGCGCCCCGTAACAGTCGTTATAGTTGGCCATCGAGTTGAAGGAAACGCCGGTGAGATCGTGCTTCTCCCCACCCTGCCAGATCGCCTTCACTCCTGCTTTCTGATAGGTCTCCTTATAACCTGCTGTCTTGGGAGTACAGTCGATGATCAGGTCGGCCTGAGGCAGCAGGTCGTCCAGCGTCCCTTGGATCTCCAGTCCAGCGTCCTCGAACCTAGAAACGAACTCCTTGGCGGCCGCATACAGTGGGACCCCTCTCAGGTTCGCCAGTTTGGCCTCGAAGGTCGGTCGGGTCTTGGTCGCACCGACTACCTCCATGTCCGGCTGCGAATTAATGGCGTCAGTCACCCTCTTGCCGATAGTTCCGTAACCGTTTACCGCTATCTTTGCCTTCACTCCTATCCCCGAGGGGTAGAAGAAAACCAAACCTTAAGGATTTTGTTTCCACAGCTCGGGGTACAGGTCGGACCTGAGCCTTGGAAGAAGCGCCATGAGAACGGCCTGCTCGGCGAGGATCTTTCTAGTGGTCTTTCCGTCGGAGAGATGCCCGACCGTTCCCTTCTCCTCATCGATCTGGTCCAGGTTGAGGAATCTCCTCATGACCTCGCTGAGAGGAACGCCTTCGATCGCCATGTCAGAGACCGACTTGGGGAGATGGAAACCGGGACCGTGACCAAGGGTGACATTACCCCTCTTGTCCACGATGGCGCAGTAATGGACCATGCACTTCGCACCGAGCTCGTCGAGCTCCACCATCCCGCCTTCGATACCGATACCGAAATCAGCGTTTCCGATGGCCTCCTTCGCGCGGCTTATGGCACCTTCCTTCACCTGGTCGTCCATCGGGTTCTCGGGACCCTTGTCCTCCACCTCGATACCGTGGATCTCCACCTTCTTGAACACCTTGAGAAAGACATCCCTGGTGGCCCATATCTTTGCCTTGTTCTTTGAGCCGACGTTCACCACCAGAGGTCTCTGGAGCTTACCATCCGCGTCTATCTCTCCGTTCCTTATCCGGGTAGAACTGACAGGACAGCTGTCCTCGGCCAAGACCAGTGGGACGAGATGAATCTCAAGCGGTGTCAGTCCGCTCTGTTCCCTCATTCGGTTGATCTCCTTGGCCGTCTCCCTCGTCTCTTCCGATGCGATGAGAATATCTAGAGTGGGCATGTGGATCGCTGGCCCGAACATGTCGCTGATCTCGACGATCTCGAATCCCTCGTATCCAGCCTCCTTAAGGAATGCCTCGAGCTTCTCCATTCTCTTTTGAATGGGCTTCACCGAATGTCCCCGAGCATTGCTGGCCATGTCGTCCGATGTTACCCCGATGAGTATCTCGTCACCCAAAGCGAACGCCTGTTCAAAAATCGTCCTGTGACCCTTGTGGATCCTGTCAAACGTTCCGGCGAAGGCCACCTTCATGTTCACACCATAGCCAAGATGAACGCCACAACCACAACACCAACACTGATGGCGTAGAGCATGAGAAGCTGCTTCTTCTTCTTCGCCAGCATGTCCGTTCGCTCCTGCTCGCAGGACTCTGAACAGTAGTCATCTTTGGGCGAGACCGCCCTCCCGCATGCGATGCAGTGTTTGTGCTGCGGCAACCTTTCTGGCATTGAAATCCCATCTTTCCCTAGTTATTAAATGTTGAGGGAGGACAAAAGACTTTAGGTTTTTCGGTCTCAAATCATATCATACTCATATACTTTTCCGATTTATTTAAATACTATAACGTTCTATGTTCGTAGAGCAGAACGGCAAGGGTGTGTATTGAGAAGGCTTGGTGTTATCACAGACATTACCTATAGCGGGCTCCTTCTCGTTCGAGCCGAGTTCGCCCCGAAGAGGGGGGAAGTCGTTCTCGACCCAAGGAAGAGAAGGGTTGGAGCCGTCGCCAGAGTCTTCGGACCTACGAAAGCACCTTTTGTCACAATAAGGCCGTCCGAGAAGAAAACAACTCTGGACCTGATCGGAAGTGAGTTGTTTCTCGGATGACCAGTGGGAGGAACGGAGAATGCCTAAGAAAAAGAAGAATGTCGAACAGGACGAGTACGTCGAGAGGTGCCCTGAGTGCGATAGCGGACATCTGACCAAGGACTACGACAGGGGAGAGCTTGTCTGCGAGGAGTGCGGACTGGTTCTGGACGATCAGATGATAGACCAGGGACCCGAATGGAGAGCATTTGACGTTGAGCAGGGGGAGAAGCGCGCCAGGACCGGCGCTCCAATGACTTACACCATCCACGACAAGGGCCTTTCCACCACCATTGGGTGGAAGAACAAGGATTCGTACGGGAAGAGCATCCCGACAAGGAACAGGGCCCAACTGTACAGACTTAGGAAGTGGCAGAGAAGGATCAGAGTATCCAACGCGACCGAGAGGAATCTGGCTTTTGCCTTGAGCGAACTGGATAGAATGGCCAGCGGCATGGGCCTGCCCAGAAATGTCAGAGAGACGGCGGCGATGATATACAGGAAAGCGGTCAACAAGAACCTCATCAGGGGAAGGAGCATCGAAGGAGTCGTGGCTGCATCCCTTTACGCCGCTTGCAGGCAGTGCAACGTACCCAGGACATTGGACGAGATAGCGAATTCCAGCAGGGTCGGAAGGAAGGAGATCGGGAGAACGTACAGGTTCATGACCAGGGAGCTGAAGCTCAAGCTGATGCCCACCAAACCGCAAGACTACGTTTCCAGATTCTGCTCCGAGCTGAAGCTTGGGGGAGATGTGCAGACAAGGGCGATAGAGATCCTGAAGGAAGCCACTGACAAGGAGCTCACGAGCGGTCGCGGACCGACTGGTGTGGCCGCAGCGGCCATCTACATAGCGTCGATCGCATGCAACGAGCGCAGAACCCAGAGAGAGGTCGCCGATGTAGCTGGCGTGACAGAGGTCACCATCAGGAACAGATACAAAGAGCTCACTGAGAAGCTGAACATCCAGATCCAGCTCTAAGGTCGTACTCTCCGGAGAGCGACATATTCTATTTTATTCCCCGCCATACCGAACAGGATATCCTTTTTCACGCCGTGCGATACCCTGACCGCCCTGCTGACCTCGGGCCACATGCCCATGTGATCGGATGAGAACGAGTGAACCAGATACTTGGCGTGAGTCTTGTCGGGTGCGTTGGTGTACGCCCTGAAATGCGACCCGTACTTGAACCCGGTCTTGACAATCAATCCCCTTTCCTCCAGGTCCTTGAACACCTTGAGCCTCAAGCTGAAATCGGGTTGAATCTTCCTGGCCTTCTTCGTGAACGAGTCCAGGCCGATCTTCCTGCCAGTGTTGGCGTTCTTCACCTCTATGATCCCCTTTTCCATGAGATATGCGGTCTCGATCAGGGACAGCTGGAGCCGACTGCCGATCATCTTACCGTAGAATCCAGACTCGTGCAGCTTGAGGGCCTCGCTCTTGTCGGCCACCATGACCCTGTCCTCCAGGAACATCGCGTGTGCCAGCATCTTCTTCCCCTTCTTCTTGATCTGGCCCTTCGGCTTGACCGTTCTTGCTTCGTAATATGTGAGGTCGCTCTCCTCGTCCACGACGGCTATCAGCAGTTTCTTCTTGACGACCAACACCTTGGCCAGGTGCATTCTGAGAGCCTTCAGGTCGAACACGGACCTCTCCGAGAGTGCGGATACCCAGTACTTGGATGGTGTTTTATTGGGGCTGCCTCCACGCGGAAAGACCCTGAAATCCAGCGGGGCCAAGCACGACTTGACAACGTACCCTCTGAGCCTGAGGTCGCGGTAGACCAGGTACTTGATCTCGAAATTGGGGTAGATACGGTTCGCCGCCTTCAGCAGTTCCGGGAATGCCATCTTCTTGCCCTTTCTCCTCACGTCCACCTTGCCAGATTCGGAAAGGAATATCCCTTCGATCAGCTCCAGCTCCAGCGCTCCACCCGAGAGGGGTGTGCCGAAGTACCCCTTGTTGTGGATTTGGCTCGCCTCGGCCTCGTCCTTGATGATCATCTTCTCTTCGCGAAGTTCAGCTTCCGCCATGTCCATCGAACAAACCGGTGGGGATATTTTAAGAGTGTGGTCGCCAGGCCAGGTTGCGATGTCATCAGTTTTAAATAGAAACCCAAACATATCAAACGATATGAACCGCCAGCAGTTGATAGAGGAGGTTCGGACGGTTCTTGGGAAGTCGGGATTCTACCTCTCGGACAACTACGATACGAGGTTGATCTGCTTCGACATAGTCGCGAGAAGAGATGATGTTCTCCTCATTGTCAAGATCCTTACCAACGTTGATTCGTTCAACCAGAAAAACGCTGTCCAGCTGAGGATGATAGCCGACACGCTTGGGGCCTCGGCGCTGCTTGTGGGAGTCAGGACAGGTGCCGGGAAGTTGGAGAACGGCGTCATGTACTCCAGGTTCAGCGTGGGCATACTGACCCCCGGGACGTTGACCGAGTTCTTCTTAGAGGGCGTTCCACCGTTTGTCTTCTCTGCTCCGGGCGGTCTGTACGTGCGAATGGACGGAGAGCTCATTAGGGCGATCAGGGACAAGAAGAGGATATCGCTCGGTGGACTGGCGGAGATCGCTGGGGTCTCAAGAAGGACCATCCAGATGTACGAAGAAGGTATGGGCGCCACCATTGATGTCGCAATGCGCATAGAGGAGTTCCTGGGGCAGCCGCTGGTGATGACGATCGATCCCTTCAGCTATACTGAACCCTCGGAAGGACCGGTTCCGGGGCTGGAAACGTACGACGGGTTCAAGAAGGACGTGCTTGACCACCTGGGAATGCTGGGATACAGTCTGGTACCAGCCACCAGATGCCCATTCGATGTCTTTACCAAGGACAGGAGAACGGTTCTGCTCACGGGACTGGAAAAGGTGGCGAAGCCCCTGAAGAGGAAGGCCGCCATAGTCGCAAACATATCCAAGGTGGTGGAGAAGGATTCTGTGATCTTCGTGGATGAGATAAGGGTGAAGCTCAATATCGCCGGTACACCCATCATAGGCAGCAAGGAACTGAAGAAGGTGAAGGACAGGGATAAGATACTGGAGCTCATCGCGGAAAGGAAGAAATGACATGGAAGTCGTTGATCTTGGCGGTTCTAAGATTGCTATTCTACCAGTGATTAGAGGGCTTGTTTCTGAAGGAGGAAAGGTCAGAGAGACTATTGACTATTGGACGCCCAGTTCCGTTGCTCTGTCCATATCCAAAGAGGAGGTCCGGACCCTGAAGAGGATGGCAAAGGACGAGGCCGACCTTGAGACCTTCGAAGAGGAGTTCTACGTGAGGAACCTGAGCGAGTTCGGGGAGGTGAAGAAACCACCTCCATGCTTCGTGGTGGCCGTCAAACATTGCATGAAGAACGGTGTGGAGTGCGTCGGGGCAGACATGACCGAAGACGAGTACACCGACGCGTACTGCCATTTCGTGTCCACCATGGAGATGATGCGCGACTCTTGGTCCAAGAAAAGGCTCCGTACCAAGGCGGTGAACGCTTCCACTCCGGAGGAGTTCGTGCTGAAGTTCGATTCGATTGTTAACAAGACCCAAGGCCACAGGGATCTCGAGAAGGAGAGGGAGAAGGTCATGGTCCACAAGATCTGGATGCTGGCCAAGAAGAAGAACAAGATCCTGGCCATTATTGAACTGGAAAGGTCGGAGGGTGTCCTGGCCGAACTGAAAAAGAAAAGAGGGTAGAAGGACAGATTATTTGTCTGCCCTCACCGGGTCCAGTATGATGCCCCTGTTGGCGTCACCGATGTCTATGTCGAAGAATGTTGTGACGAGCTCCGGGTCGATGTTAACGTCATTGCTCTCCCAGTATGCGCCCTTGACGTGCCTGAGATACACGAGCTCCTGTAGGTCTGTTCCATACACGATGTCATCCCAACGGTCGCCATCGATGTCACCGGCTCTAATTGAGTAGATGTCACCTGCTGTGTTGGCGATATTTGATCGGGTCCATGCATCCCTGGCCTGTCCGTTGATCCAGATGAACACCTTGTTGTCGGTTGTACCGGCGACCACATCCAGGTAGTCGTCACCATCGAAGTATCCGATGTCGACCGCGAGGGTATTGGCGGTTGCGGTCAGACTGTCTGAGACCGTCCAACCGCCTCCGTAGTACACCCTGACGTACGGACTGACTGCGAATGAACACACGATATCGTTCACATCGTCCTCATCCATGTCACCAACAGCAACGTCGTTGACAGCGCTTCCGACATTTATCTCGGTTCTATCGTCACCCTGGAAGACGACCACTATCCTGTCTATCCTCATGTAGTCCACGTAGATCGAGTCGTTCTGAAGGTTGTTAATCGTCCCGTCTGTGTCAATGACACGGATGTATATTGTGTTGCCTCCTACGCTCGTCGGCATCGTGGCGGACTGCGTCTTATCATCGTCGACGGCCTTTGACACCGTGAGCAGATCCGACCAAGGACCAGCAGCATTCAGAGAGTACTGGAACTTGAAGTTGTCACCTTCGGAGTTTGTGGGGCGATACGCTTCCACGAAGAACTTGTATGCATCTCCGCCACCCGCGGGCGAATCAAATGTCCAGACATGGTCGAGGACGCTCGTCTGACCGGCCTGATGTCTGACCTCGACCCGAAGGAAATCGATCTTGAAGGAGGTTATCGTACCGTCAGTGTTCGCATCGGCTGAGGGATTCTTGGAGTTGTCCGTGTCCCTGATGACTATGGCAAGCGGTCCTCCAGTGAATCCCGCGCCGGCTAGGTCGAGGGTCACCTTTGTTTCAATTGTTGAAGCAAATGTCCAACCCGCTGGCCAATGGAAGGCCGTGTCATAGAAGCCGATCGCCCATGGTTCGGTACTTGCACCGCTGTCAGGAACTATGAAGCCGGAGATGATCAGGTCAACCGAGTCTCCTGCCTGCACGTTGAGGTCGCCCATGATGTAGAAGTGTCCCGTGTTCACGCCTGCTGAGGTGTTCCTGTAGATGTACTTGTCACCACCTTGTGGTTCCGTTCCCTCTGTGAGAATCTCATAGGTTCCGTCGTCTGTGTGAGTGTTCAGGTATGTCCCGCTAACCGATCCGTAGAATGGCTTGTCATCGGCGGTTGCATTGTATATTGTTGTGGTGTAAGCATCACCCGTTCCTTCCCTGAGTTGTTCGTAGACGTTATCTGAACTGTGTGTCTGGCCATGAGCGCCGGAGACAATGGTCCCGACATTTGTCGTCTCACTGAGTGTGTAGTAGGGATTCGAAGTGGTCGATCCGAAGGTTCCATTGTCGTTCTTGTAGACCCTTACCTTGTTGTCATCACAAGCGACCACGATATCAGGCAGCTCGTCACCAACAACGTCCGCCAGTTTGATTGAGTTCACTGCAGCTCCAACACTATCCACCAAGGTCGGAGACCAGGCCGCTCCGTTCTTGTACCACCATATCTGCCCGTTCTCGGCACCTGCAACTATGTCAGCGTCCCTATCGTCATCCAGATCAGCGGCACCGACTGCATTGACCTCCGAATCAAGGAAGTCGATATCGTATCTGAGCCAGAACTCGCCGTCACCACCAATGTTCCTGTACCAGAAGACATAACCGGCCTCAATCCCGATAACAACATCGAGGTCTTGATCCAGGTCGATATCGATCATGGCAATCGACAAGAAGGCGCCCTCGCCCCAAGGCGGATCCTGCTGGCTCGGGAAGGGTTCGAACTCTTCGATGGACTCTCTTGGGAACATTGGAGCGACGTTGTCATAGAAGAACGCGTAGTACTGGATGTCATGAGTGGGATGAGCGAACTCCTGCACCGGTGTCACAATGTCCAGATTCCACCGAGGACCATTAACCTTGATCTGCATGGATAAGGCTAAGATGTACTCTTCATCGTCGTCAACCAAACTACGCACCCAGAAGCCGTAATAGTTGTCGCCCTGGAGCCATGGATCGACATTTGGTTTTGACAGATCGATCGTGAACTTGTAGCTCACGGTGTTGTTGTACTCGGCGTCGCTGACCGGGCTGACTCCAGGGGGAGCCCACACTTGCTTTCCGCCCACATAATCTTCGATGATCACGTCACCGATGTCGACACCACCCATGTCCGTTTGAGCTGTATTCACAATTATCTTCACATAAACCGTGTCGGTGAAATTGAACTCTTGGCATGGAACCAAGTGGCCGGAATCGCAGTATATCAGCATGTCTGGATAATCGGGAATGTTCCCGTCCTCGTCAGTGATGTTGATCCTGTCAACGGTGTGGAACCTGTTGCCATAGGTGTCCCTAATCGTGACCTCGATCGGGTACCTCCCGTAGTCTAACTTGCCATCACCGCAGCCAATGGCCTCACTTGACGTATTGAACATGTACATGAACACCGTCCATTTACCCACGGCATCTAAGAATATGAACGCGTCAGTGGAGGACGGTGTGGTAGCCGGACCCGGAATAGCACCGCAGAACACCTCTGGATCACCCCCGCTGTTGTAGACCATGAATGAGTTCTCCTCGTCGTTCGCCTCGAGCGTCTTTGAAGCCACGAGAACCACGGCGATCTCACCCTTCACGAACTGCCTTGTGGAGTTGGACTGCCATCTCAGTGTCTGCCAGTCGGTGAAATTGAAGATGTCGAACCTCTGGAGCCTGTTGCCGAAGCTCAGGTTCCCCGGACCGCCTGGGGGCAGTGTCAGGTTCTGCTGTATGTTCAGGTCCTGCTTGGTCTGTTCGGAAAGAACCACAATCAAGTTCATCCTCGACTGGGTAGTAAGATTCTGGTCGTCAGTTGCATTGAACAGCAATATCCCTCCGTCCCAGTTGAGGTCGACGCCAGGGAATTTGAAACCAGTGTCCGTGAAGTAGTTGTCGAAATCGTAGGAGAATATACCATCGCTCGCGACCCGATCCCCGTGCAATCCGTTGTCAAAAAGCCGGGTCTCTATCTCAAGCCAGGTAAGCAATAGATGAACCTTCGCCGGATCAAGGTCACCGTCGTTGTCCTCGATCCTCGCATACACGGCGAATGTCAGATCATCGTCCTGCAATATATCCCTAGTGAAGATGGTCTGTGGCCATGCATCTGTCCATTTTTCGACGAAGATGGGAAAGTGGTCCGCTTCTCTTCCCAGAAGGTTGGAGCTCCACAGAACCTGCCCCACCTCCGTGTCGATTATGTAAACTTCGATGTTGTCGCTGGCCGCAATGGAGTAGTTGGTGTACGACCAGGTCTCGCCGGTGTTCCAGGTGTCATCGTTCGCGAGACCGTACGGCATCCCAGCCTGGGTGCCTTGAAGTTCCAAACGGTCCTCCCCGTAACCTCCGCCTTGATGAGAGACCGCGATAATGACGTTGGTCATGAATCCCTGAAGTTCTTCTCCTCTCTCATGCGTGATGTATATCTTCGCGCCGCCCCAGACCCCAGCGTTAACGATGGGTTCCAGTTCGCCACGCATGGTCAGCCTCACTGAGGCCTCAGGAGTAGGGAAGCTACCCACCCATACGATGATGACCGAAAACAGGACGACAGTTATGGCCAGTATCAGAATCGTACCTATGACCTCAGAAACACCCTTCTCGTCCCAACATTCCTTCTTCTTAATGCTACGCCTCTTCATTTCGATCTCTCCGACAATTCTAGGCAGTCAAGTGAGATGGACGGTATATAAGGGTTACGTGGTACTTACCAGAAACATACCAAGACTAGCCTCGTGATTATCAAGAACTGGAACACCTTCCGGGGTCCCTTATACTATCATGTAAGGTGGTTCGAATGCGAGATCGAATCGAAGTGAGAAAACCGTCATCGTTATATAACGAGCGTCTGATTGTGCGCCATATGATAGGAGAGGGTCTGACGGTGAAGGAGAAGATCCTCCTCCATCTGAGGGATTCCAGGAGCAGCAGGGAACACCTCAGCAGGGCTTCGACCCAAGAGGGTATAGCGGAGGGTGTGGACATGAGGAGAAGCCA
Source organism: Methanomassiliicoccales archaeon (assembly GCA_030593885.1). Lineage (GTDB taxonomy): Archaea > Thermoplasmatota > Thermoplasmata > RBG-16-68-12 > SOIM01 > JAGLME01. The sequence continues at coordinate 65,510 of JAUVGH010000004.1, read as the reverse complement.
CGTACCCAGGGCCGTCAAGGGACTGGTCCATGAGGGGAATGTGGAGGAAACCTCCACCCGGCTCCCGGGCAGGACCAGAAAGGTGAAGACCTATGCGCTGACCGATTCCGGGATGAGGATCGGTCGTGAGATCTCGGACGAACTGGGGAAGGATACGATAATCATCAGAGGGGTTGAAGAGACCCAGATGACCATCAAGGAAGCCAGAATGGCCTTCGACTTGACCACATTGGAGATCGTCCGCAACCTGTCCCCGGAGAACGTGCTGGAGATCCCCGAAGAGGAAGAGGCCGAGGAGATGGAGTTCCTGGACAGGAAGTCCGAGCTCTCTGAGATGAAGAACTGGCTCAACGGAGACGTCAACATACTGGTCATCTACTCCCCTGAGGGTTTCGGCAAGACCCAGTTGGCAAAAAGATTCGCCAGGGGTCTGAGGAAGTATGACGTGTTCTGGAAGGAACTGTCAGATGACGATTCCACGTTCGAGATATTCAAGGACATTTCCGAGTTCTTGGCAAGAAGGAGACGAAAGAAGGCTTCGGAGCTCTTCGAGGAGGGTGATATTGGCAGCCTCATCTCCTGTCTGCCCGAGGAGATGGCCTCGATAAGAGCTGTCTACGTTTTTGACAATTACTTCCACGTGGGTGAGGACATTGTGGACCTGTTGTCCCATCTCACCAAAGAAGCCAAATCGCTGAAGGACTCCAAGATACTCGTGCTGGCCAGGGAAGCCACCCCTTCATACTGCAGGTTCCACACCAAGGCGGACCTGGAGAAAGACTTGGCGAGGGAGATGCACCTGAAGGGTCTGGATGAAAAGACCAGCAAGCTCTTGCTGGAGAACGAGTTGATAGACGAGGAAGCTTTCCACAGGATCTACCTGTTGACCAAGGGGTGCCCCCTGTACCTGAAGTTGATCAGGGACGGGGACTCAGAAGAGCTGAAAAGAAGGTCCAGGTTCACTAATCCAGAGATAAAACTGCTGATCTTCTCAAGCAGGGTCAGGGCGAAGTAGTTCGACATTTCTTTATAGAGATATATTGTTCTCAGGAGCAATGGCGGGGAAGATATCGAGGTTGATGTTGGTCCTTTACATCATCGCCAGCATCATAGGTATCATCGGTCTTTACATCTTCACTCTCAACAGGTTCATCGGGATAGGGATGATTGTCATGGCGATAGTTCTGTTCATAATGCCCATGACCCGTCCGCGGTACTAGAACTCGATGCCCTTTCTGCCGGGCTGGCCCTGATCGTAGGGGTGCTTTTTGGGGAGCATTTCGGTGACATAGTTGGCGACCTTGGAAATCTCAGGGTGGGCATTCCGTCCGGTCAGGATGAGCTCCACCTCGGCAGGCTTTTTCTCAATGAGGTTCAGTACATCGTCCAGCTCTATCAGATTGAAGTCCAGGGCCACATTGATCTCGTCCAGTACTACGATGTGATACTCCCCGCTGGCAAGGACCTCCTTCGCTCTCTCCATGCCCTGCTTCGCAAAATCCAAATCCTCTGGCTCGGGGTTGTCCCTGTCCACGAACTGGGGTCTTCCGAACTGCTCAATGGTAATGTTGGGATTGTCCTTGCAGGCCTTGAGCTCACCGTAGTCTATCCTGCCCTTCATGAATTGGATGATGTAGACCTTCAGCCCGTGACCTGAAGCCCTCAGGGCCAAGCCAAGCGCGGCAGTGGTCTTTCCTTTCCCATCGCCAGTGTAAACGTGAATGAGCCCCTGACCCTTCATCTGGAAACCGATATCTTAGTCAGTATTTAAGTTGAAAGGTATATTTATATCCGAATATGGCATTGAACGGGAGAGGAGATCTAATGCACGCAATCTTCAAGGTCCCGGTCGAGAACAAGGGGAAGATCGATCAACTGCTGAAGGACGACCTGGTAAGCCGACAGAGCATCACGATGCGAGACGCTGCAGCGCTCTCGATGAAGGGCAAGGAGACGTATGTTCTCATAGAGGGGAGCGAGGAAGCTCTGGAGAAGGCGGACGAGCTCTTCAAGGAAGTCGGGGACAAGCTGGAAGGTAAAGATGCGGAGTCCATCTTCAAGAATATCAAGGATAAGGAAGCAGAGGCGGAAGGGGGAATGGGCCTACTTTTTGGCTAGTCGGTCCGGGAGATATCGACCTCTGATCTGTTGAGGAAACACTTCTTCCTGGCCCATAGCGCCACATTCACCAGACTTATCAGCTGAGGAGCAGAAGTACGTGCTGATGCACTACAAACAGAGGGGCATTCGACAAGTGGCGATATTTGGTGAGCTTCCCACTAATGAGCAGATCACACGTTTGTGCCATCAGAAGGGGCTCTTCGGATCGTTCTGCCTGTTTTCCATGCGACCAAGAAGGAAATGCGTTATGAAGTTGAAGGTTCTTCCCGAACTCCCATTCTGGGAGATACCTTGGGAACTACAGAAGGAGAGGTTAGGGCTCGATGATGATCTATTGGTGGGGCAATCGGTGGATGACATTTCCGATTCTTCCAATCGCTCCACCAGTCAGTTTTCCGAAATTGGGACAATTGGTGGGAAGAAACGATTGTAGAGACGTTCTGCTACGTGAGCCGCCAACTGATGCTCGGTCTCTCTTTCTTTGAGAACCAGTAGACTCTCTCAAAGATGTCAGGGGCGAGTGGGATGGGAAGAATCGACAATTTCTTGTCCCTTCCGTCAAGGAATGTCAATAGGAACCTCTCAGGCTTTCTTACTAGGTCACGGGGCATCTTCTGAGCATTAACGACCTTGATTCCTTCCCACTGGAACATCTTGTCCGAATGTAAACGGTTGTACCGCAATTGGATACCATCTTCACGTATTCGGACATACTGAGGAACCATGAAAACGCCCCAATACGACAGCCCAAATGCTGCAAACATAAATAGAGGCACAAGGAGAGCCTCTGGCTTGCCTGTTTGTACAAATGCAAGGGAACTCAATACTACTGAGAATATCATTAGGCCAGCGAACATTATCCTCCCAGCTCTTCGCGTAGTGTAGAATATGTTGTTTTTCAACCATGTTTCCTCAGCGCTCTCTGGTTCCATCCCAGCTTGCTCCGCTCCATATCCAGAGCTTTCCCTCTCCCCTGAAGCGTTCGTCATTCCCTCCGGGGTTGATTGATTCATCAAGCCATAAGCATTTCCCCGAAACGATTTCATATTCAGAAATCCATCCAGAAAACAATGGGCGAGAGAAGAACATTCGAATGCATCCCAGACTGTGGAAAGTGTTGCAGAGGTCTTCGTGGGAAACTTGACGAATCCAGGCTACCTGAGTACTTCTCGAAAGTCAAGAAAATGTCTACTTCGATCAAGGGCCAGATGACGGTCGCGAAGGCCTGAGGGGAGTTCATCCCGTTGAGGGGACATCAGAAATCGATCATTTGAGAAGAAAGATAGGAGGAGGGCGTAGCGGAAGGCATAGGACTAATATTGGCCAAAAAAATCCTCCTCCATGAGCCTAAGGTTGAAACCGACCAGTCCTTGATTCGCCCCCTCTGAGATTTCGTCCATCAATCGGCTCAGCAGTATATAATCCCTGGGTGGTTATCATCATTGAGAATACCAGATACCAAAGACCATGGGCTCATCTATCGACCCTCCGACAATCATATGATAGAACAGGTCTGCACTTATCTTAGAGCGTTCTGATCTTCTCTGCCACGAATTCCTTTATTTCCTCTTCGTCGGGTATGGTGAGAGACCTCTTGAACCGGGCGCTTCCGTCGGAAAGATAATAACCTCTCGAGAGGGAGATGAACTCGTTCTCGCCATCTTCTGTTATGGCCTTCTTCCTGGCCACCTCTAGGAAATTGTTCTTTCCAAAAGCCACTGTGTCAGCGCTCACGGTCTCGAATTTGACGTCTCCTCTTCTTTCTGGTTCCATTTTAGTGCCTCCGTCCGTCACGCACACGGTTGTCAAGGACCGCTGCGTGCATTGTTTTCCGTTGTCGCACTTATGAGCTACCCTTGACTATTTTTCGGGCTTATAAATATTTGGGAGTTATGGACAGCCAGAACGCGGCTTTGAGAGACCTTCCAGATACTGAAACCATACAGATTAAATATGCCACCAACTATCGTAAACCGGATGTATTGTACCAGGTGTGGAGTTGAGTTTGAAGGAACTTATTGTACCAATTGCGGCGCTCCCGCCAAGGCTCCGGCTCCCCGTGTTGAAACGCGTTGCCCGAGGTGCGGTCATCTCATGAGGGGTTCTTTCTGCTCGCACTGCGGACTGCAGCAGACACCGACAGGTCCGGTCATCTACCAGTATACTGCGCCCACCAGGTCGGGTGACGACTTCGGGAAGATATTCGCGGGTTCCATGATCCTGTACTTCGGCATCTTCCTGGCCGCTGTGCTGATCTTCATGGGGCTCCTGTGGGGAGGTCTCTCGGAGATAGTTCCCGGAATACTGGAAGATGCGTGTGCGGACTGCAAGATGGCGCTCCTGATCATCACGCCCGCACCAATATCCATACTGGAACCGTTCGGCGGCTTTGCGTTCTTGGTCTACTACCTGTTCGTGGTGGTGGTCATCTCATCGTGCTTCTTCTGGCTGTTCTACAAGGACATGCCGGTCGTGATTGACGACTTCAAGAGGGCTCTCAAAAAAGGCTGGTTCTCGGTCAGGTCCAAGAGCACCTTGCTGAGGATCGGACAGCTTTTCGCATTCGGGATCTTCTTCAACGTGGGATACAACTTGGTCATCCTGATCCTGTTCGGGGAAGGGGTCTTGCCGACAGAGACCGAGATAAGTCCGCCCTGGTTCTTCCTTTCTCTGGTCTCAAGTGCTGCGGTGTGGGAGGAGCTGATCTCAAGGACGCTTCTGATCGGTGTGCCCCTTTTCGTGATAGCCCTGGTAAGGAACAAGATGGTGGACCGCCCGTTGAGATACTTCATCGGCGGAGGTTTCAAACTTGGAGTACTTGAACTGACCTTCCTCCTGTTCTCTGCGATAATGTTCGGCGCGGCTCACACCTTCAGCGGCGGTCCGTGGGTCTTCCCTCCCTTGTTCGTGGGGGGTCTGATACTCGGATACCTCTTCCTGAAAAAGGGGATAATCGCCTCCATCATGTTCCACTTCATATGGAACTACAACATTGCGCTGAACTACCTGGCATCGGTCACAGGGAACTTGCCGCTTCTGACCTTGGGGGTGATCTTCACCCTATTCGTCGCTTTTGTTGGATTGGTGCTGACGGTGACGTTCGTGATGAGGATGTTCCGGACCGCCCAGTCGACCGCGAGGACGCTGGAGGCAGGACAGGCGCAACCAGGACCGCAGACCCAGATGCCTCAGCAACAAACTCAGACGGGATACGCTTGTCCGAGATGCGCCTGGAGAGCGGCTACATACAAGGACGGACACTTCCATTGCCTCAGGTGCGGCTACATCACCTAGCGAGAAGCTTCTCCAGAAAAGCCTTTCCGGCCAGGGCATCGTCGTATGACCTCGATTCAAGCACGAAGGTCCCTGTGTAATCCGAGAGTTCTCCGATGACGGATTCAAAATCGACCGTACCGGCGCCCATGGGCAGGTGGGGATCGCTCCCACCGTCGTTGTCGTGGAGATGAACGTTGAGGAACCTGTCCGAGTATTGAAGGAAGTTCTCAGTTTCGCCGGTGGTGTTCGCATGACCAACGTCAAAGCATATTCCAATGTCGGTACCATCGATCACGTAGAGCAGGTCCTGGACCCTATGGCAGGTGGTGACGACCATATTTGGCATATTCTCCACTCCGACCTTTATCCCCAGTCCCTGAATGCTGGAATCGATCAGCCGTATGGATTCTCGGGTGATGTCCAAGACCTTCTTTGGACTGGAGAAGCTGAGAGGAGAAAAGAAACCCGGATGGACGGTGGCCGTCTTCATTCCCACGCCATCGGCGACCTGGATGGCCTCGATCACCTGCCTCAGGGCTTCCTCCCGTATCCTCGAATTGAACGAACCGATGTTCACATCCGAGAATGGCGCGTGGAGGGACAGCTGCAGGTCGTAGGACGGGATGAGCCTCTCAAGCTCCGGCAGGATGTCCGTAATGGTGTGTACGCCTTCCCCCACGATCTCCCACCCGTCGAAGTCCCTGGATACAAGCTTGAAGGCTTCCTCGAGGGCCAAGGGTGAGAGCGCAGCGTAAGAAGAGACCGAGATCATTCTAGCCCTCCTGCAATCGGGGCGCGATCCTGTCTATGAGCCCTTCGATATCGTCGTCCTCGATGGTCACCTCAATGTCGCCCAACGGGGAGCTCTCGGCGAAATTCACCTTGCCGACGCATGCGACCTGCTTGTTCAATCGGAACCTGAGCTTGTCGCCTTCGACAGACCTGCGAAAGACGGTCCTTGCTGCGGACCTTATCTTCTGTTTTCTCAATAGCTCCTCGAGATTATCGACCGATCCGGAGGTTCCTACGAGCTCTTCATCGGCCACTTCGATCTGAAGATCGGGAAAGATGTTTAACATGCTCCTCATCACCATATCGAGGTTCTCGGTGGGCCTGCATATCGTCCTGACGACAACACGGAACACGTATCTCGGAAAGGCGACTCGATACAAAAGTTTGCGGTAGCAAAGTTTATAGTAGCCGGTTTAGAATATGGTTTAGAATGAGGCATCGTCTTTTAAATCTCTTCACCCAAAGGGGCACCCTCGTCGAGCCAGAGGTCATAGAACACATGCTTTCTCGGGAGGATCCGATGGACTTCGCGGAGCAGTTCTTCTCCAACTTGGATGGCGGGACATTCATGGTGACGATGGAAGATGTGCTCAAGGTCGAGTCAATCGTAAGGGAGGTCGCAAAGAAATACAGGGCCTCCAAGAAGGTCGAAGAGATCAGGCCTCCCGAGCCGAAGAAGACGAGCGCAGTAAAGGCGAAAGATTTTGATTCAGAGATTGAAATAAAAAAGGACATCACCGGGAACTCCACATGCGAAGGGACCATCAAGGACTTTCAGAGATACTTCAAACACAGGTTCCAAACGCTCGGCGACATGGTTCGGAACCGGAGGGAGATGAGGGGCAGCCTCGAGATATCGAAGGCGAAGAGAAAGATGTCCGAGATGAAGTTCATATGCATCGTCAACAGAGTCAGGAGCACCAAGGGCGGACACACGATGATCGAGGTGGAGGACGGTAGTGATGTCGTTACAGTGCTCGTGCCCAACACCGCAACGGGCGGATCCAACCTGGTACCGGACGAGGTGATAGGGGTGATCGGGAAGCCGGGAAAGAACAACGACCTGATAATAGCGGAGAGGATCCTGAGACCTGACATACCAGGCAGGAAGAGGTTCTCGGGATGCGACGACCCCATATCGGTCGCTTTCGTCGGGGACATTCACGTCGGCAGCAACGCCTTCATGCAGGACAAGTGGGACAAGTTCATGAAGTGGCTGAACAACGGCGATGAGATCTCATCCTCCATCAAGTACATGGTGATGCCTGGGGACATGGTGGACGGAATAGGTATCTACCCAAGACAGGAAGAGGAGCTTCTGATACACGATATCTATGAGCAGTACGAGGAACTGGCTCGGCTGTTGGAGGCGGTGCCGGACCACATCAAGATCGTCATATCACCTGGTAACCACGACGCCGTCAGGCCGGCGGAACCTCAACCGGCGCTCCCGAACAACATAACGAAGCTGCTTCCTTCGGAGGTCACCTTCGTGGGGAATCCCAGCACCATACTATTGCACGGAGTGGAGGTCCTGATATATCACGGGAAAGGGATAGACGACTTCATAAGCGCTGTCCCCTCGCTAACCTATGAGAACCCGTTGGCATCCATGATCGAGATGCTCAACAAGAGACACGTCGCGCCGACCTATGGGGGCAAGACGGCCATAGCTCCCGAGAAGGAGGACTACCTGATCATCGACTCGGTACCGGATATCTTCGTCACCGGGCACGTTCACTGGGTGGGGGTGGACGAGTACAAGGGAGTCAGGCTCATCAACGCTTCCACATGGCAGACGCAGACCACGTACCAGAAGATGAGGAACATCGACCCCATACCAGCAATGGTGCCCATAGTGAGCCTGCAGACCGGAAGAGCCAGGATAAAGGAGTTCTAGTTGGGTGCTCTGGGCAATTCAGTTTACGAAGTTATTTATACGCTACGGAAAATATTCCATGACTCCCAGTGGTCCAGATGGATGAACAAGAGGATAACGAACTCGCCGAGAGCGAGGATATGGAAACAACCGACGTGAGCTCTCCGGAAGAGGAAGAGATCGAAGAATCGGAAGAAGGAGAGGATGAGCCCAAGAGACGTAAGAACTGGGTGAGATCGGCACTGCTGGTCCTCAGGGACGTTGGGATCGCGTTGCTTGTCGTCTTCCTGGTCTTCGTGGCCCTCTGGGCCTATTCCGGGGTTTGGCCGCCCATAGTTGTCGTTGAGAGCAGTAGCATGCAGCATGACGATTTTTCCAGCTCTGTCGGCGTCATAGACACCGGGGACCTCGTGATAGTGCAGACCACCAATTCCTACAAAGAGGTTGAGGCCTACGTTCAAGGCAAGTGTTCAGGTCACTCAACGTACGGCGACTCGGGGGATGTGATAATCTACAATCAGATGGGCGGCGGTGACAAGCCAATCATCCACAGAGCCCTGATATGGCTGGAGTTCAACACGACGACCAACAACAGCTTCGACGTGCCCAGCCTGGAGTGCGACTATTGGGTGAACGGGGTCAACTGGGAGGGAGAAAACGGAAATGGGTCCGGACGACCAAGAATCCCCGTTTACGAGCCGAGGAACATGAACTATACACTGACCTTGAGATTAGATTCGGCCTATCGCAGCTTCAACGTGACATTGAATCTCCAAAACCTACTAGGCGACATCAAGAAAGACGACGACTGGAACGACGGTGGATTCATTGCCATGGGGGATAACAACGATCATCCTGACAACAACCTGATCAAGCACGACTGGATCATCGGGAAGGCAAGGGGGGAACTGCCCTGGTTCGGTCTCATAAAGCTCTCAGTTAGCGGCGACATCCCGTGGGGCAAGGTGTGCTCAGTAGCCAGCGAGAGGGGATGCGCAGCGGACATCAGCTGGACCTCTCTGATCGTCTCCCTGGTGGTTCTGATTGCAGTGCCGATCGCTTTGGACGTTGGTCTTGGGTTCTATCAGAGGCACAAGCAGAACAAGGCGCTCAGGGAAGAAGCGAAGGAGAAAGAGGAACCTCCATCCGAAGAAGACGAAGTTGAGAGCGAAGTTGAAGATTCTGAAGAAGAGATCATTGAAGAGGAATCGGAAGAAGAATCCGAGGAATCACTTGAGACCTAGCAGCGTCGTTTGGTTCTTTAGATGGTAGTTCTTCATCCCTTTCAGGACCTCGTCCTTCTCAAGTACCCTTTTTGTCTCGAGTATGGGGACGCTCGACTGGATCTCCTTGGTCCTGCCGCCCCTGCCAAATGACTTCACCCTGGCATTCACAAGGCCCAGCATATCAAGTTCGGAGATGAGGTCGGTGACCCTCCTCTGGGTGAGGTTGGAGACACCTGCCTTCCTTGCCAGTTCCCTGTACGCGGAGAAGACATCCCCTGTCGTGAGCCTGGTGCCGTTCCTTTCCTCGCTGAGTATGATGCCGAGAAGTACCAGCTTGGACTGTGTGGGCAGGGATCTCGTTGCTTCCAGAACACAATCCAGTTCTATCTTGTTCTTTGCCTTTCTGACATGATGCTCGGTTATCTTGTCGCTCCCGGACCTTTCCACCAGCTCCGCGGCCACCCGCAGCAGGTCGAGAGCCCTCCTTGCATCACCGTGCTCCTGAGCTGCCAATGCGGCGCACAATGAAATGACACCGTCATCGATGACCCCGTTCTCAAAGGCCAGATTGGACCTCTGCTGCAGAATGTCCCTCAGCTCGTTGGCGTTGTAAGGCGGGAAGACCAGCTTCTCGTCGCTGAGCCTGCTCTTGACCCTCGGGTCCAGGAACTCCGTGAACTTCAGATCGTTCGAGATGCCTATCAGACTTATCTTGGTCTTCTTCAAATCGTCGTTTATCTTGGACAGGTGATACAGGATATCGTCACCGCTCTTGGTCACCAGCTTGTCGATCTCGTCGAGGACGACGATGACCACCCTCTTCTCCTCGTCTATCTTCTCCCTGAGGATGTTGTACACCCTTTCTATCGACCAACCCGTGAACGGGATCCTGTCGTCGAAATCCTGCACGAACCTGTTGCCGATGTTCTGGAGGATCGCGTAAGGAGTGTCGACTATCTCGCAGTTCATGTAAAGGAAGCTCACCCTCTCCCTCTCGTCCGCCTTGGAGATCTCGTTCCCCATGTACTTGATGACGGCCGTCTTTCCGGTCCCCGTCTTTCCGAATATCAGGATGTTGGAAGGTCTCTCCCCGCGGAGTGCGGTTGCTAAAATGGATGCGATCTGGTCTATCTGTTTCTCCCTGTGCGGCAGGTTCTCTGGGATATATGAGGGCCTAAGGATATCCCTGTCCTTCTTGAACACGGATTCCCTTTCCAGATAGGGCTCGAATACGCTGTTCTCCATTCCCCTCCCCCTTTCTAAACGTCGAGGAATTGATGCCTTCTTCTCGGATAATTTCTGATTGTCCCGAGTGGAGTTGGGGTATAGCGACCTCAATACTAAAGGTTTTCTTAGATGGAAATGAGACACTAATCTCCTTTGAGAAAGCCGTAGAGACAAGCGCCGAAGATTATCGTGATGAGGATGAACTCGGTGAAACAGTAAATGCATATGGACTTGATGACAAAGAGCTCCAGATAGGTGAGGTACCAGCAGAAGATGGCTCCCAAAAAGGAAAGAACGAGGACGATCACGAAGAAGTTCTCGGTGTAGTCTCTGCTCCAATGCTTGAGCCTGAGAGCCGCGAAGAAGAAGGTGAGCACCATCCCGACGAGGCCGAGATGTGCAAGAGGTATCCCGAAGATGTTGTTGTATTCACCATGAGTGACCGCACCGCAGTCTATCCACCCTTCTTCCGGGCAGAAAAGTGCACCAGGATTGTAGTGGTCATACACAAGGTAGCCTGCTATGAAAACACCGAGAAGGGAGAGGATTGCCGTGAAAAGCAGAATGTTCGCTTCATTGTGGATTCTCCTCTTCGTCAAGAACTCGAACATGATGAACCCCTTCAACCCTGCACGACAGGGTCTATGATGTCTATCATGGTGTTGTAATCCCGAGTCTTGTACCACCACTTTGCGATGGTTCCGTCAGTGTCTATCAATACAAAGGTTGGTGTTCCAGGGACGCAGTAGTCGCTAGCCAGACCGAAGCTGGAATCCCATATATGAGTCCAGTTCGAAGATTGGATGTCCCTGAAGCCTCTGACGGCCGCAATAGAGTCTTCACTGCTCGATGAGATGGCCACGAACTCGACATCCTCACCCCATCCATAGTATTCATACAAATCGTGCATCACAGGTGCCATGGAAACGCAGGCTGAGCATCCCGTGGCGAAGAACTCAATCAGTATGGGCTTCGACCCGATATGTGCATTGAGATCATACGCGATTCCATCCACATCTCCTATCGTGAAGAGTATCGCATCTTCGCCTTCAAGATCGCACCCAGGACCGCCTTGGGGCAAGGTTGAGAAGATGAAAATAATCGCAACAACGATGACCACTATGACGAGGCCGGCCGCCATCCATCTCTTCCGTTCACGGTCCTCGAAAGGCTGGCCGGTCTTCTTCACCTTCTTCTTAGCGATTCTGATGTCGGTCTTGTCGTCCTCGGACAGAACCGCGTCCACCTTTGCATTCGGATGGACCTTCTTCAGATGACCTTCGAGGTTCTCCAACTTGACTCGTATGCCGCAAACAGGACATTCTCTCATCGTAGCCATGGAAATTCTCTGGGGGAAATATTGGTGACGCCTCTTATTAATATTTCGCAATTGTTTGGCAAGAAACTGCCAGACGTTATCATTCTGCGCATGGAACGGAAAAAGGAAATATAGTATAGCGTCTCAAAAGGTAATAGATGGTCAAACGAAAGGCGCATTTGGTGAAGATGCCGGCTGGGCAGACCGAAGAGCTGGAACCCCCGGAAGTGCGGTTGGAGATAGAACCCCGTCCTCCGATAGACCTTCCCAGATCGGTTGAATTCTCCTACGCAAAGGGCGTCTACCTTCAGAGATTGGTGCTCCAGACCATCATGGTGATGTTGGTTGTAGTGGTTCTCTCCTCTTTCTTCCTGGATATCAAGTTGCTGTACTCCGCGATCATCGTTGGTCTTCTCGGTGTCTACATAGTGATATCCTCGATCTCACCCTTCTTGACCTCACACAAACTGACGTCGGAGAAACTCGTACTCAGGCAGGGATGGTACTTCAAGACGACCATACGAGTGGAGGACATCGAATCGGTGGAGACTACGGATGAGCCGAGCAAGGTGGGAGTCAAGTTCTCCATTACACACAGAAAGGTGTACGTCACCAGCTCCAAGTTCGGACTCGTCAAGATAACGCTCAAGGAACCGACGCGCTTTCCGATGGTTATGGGCAAGAGGGCCGAAGAGGTGATAATAGACGTGGAGGACCGTTTGAGGTTCGTGGAAATCCTGAACGGCTTCATCCAACGGCGGGACGCGCCTATTCTCGCCAGTCCAATCCAATGGTCTTGATGCCTATCTTGGGTATCAGCGGTGTCTTCCTCTTGTGGGCGGTGCGTTTTACCATGGACCTTATCCTGGCAACCTCAGAGACCGGATGACTGGTCCTTTCCGAGATCTCATCATCGTCCATGCTCAGTTCTACCCCGAGGAGTATTGAATCCAGTTCCTGGTAGCTTATCCCAAGCTCCACTTCGTCGGTCTGGCCATCCCACAGTCCGGCCGAAGGCGGTTTGATGATTATCTCTTTTGGCAGCCCGAGGAACTCGGCCATCTCCTTGATCTGGGTCTTGTAGATGTCGCCTATGGGGAGCAGATCGCAGCCACCGTCCCCGAACTTGGTGAAGTAACCCACCATGAGCTCGCTCTTGTTGCCCGTGCCCAGAACCAGCCGGTTCTGAGAATTGGCCCTCTGGTACAGGATTACCATCCTGGCCCTTGCCTTCATATTGGCGAGAACGACTTTGTCGGTCGAACCCCCGGCGGCCTCTCGAGCAGCCTTCACCATATCATCGATCTGAATGGTCTCAAACCCTATTTCCAAGGACCTGGCGTAGAACTCTGCATGTTCGGCGTCTTCTTGGGGCGAACTGGATTCTGGAAGGAAAATCCCCAGCACCTTGTCGGGGCCCAATGCGTCGGTAGCCAGCTTCGCCACGAGGCTCGAATCCAAGCCTCCGCTCATTCCGATGACCACGCCATCCATTCCGCTCTGTTCCACGCTGTCCTTTAGGAATGTGACGACAACACTGACCATTTCCTCTCTGAACTTGGGCCTCAAAGGCATCGCCAGAAGAATTGGATGGGTGTTATAACTCTTTTTCTGTGCTGCAATATAATCCATAACAAAAGGTCAACCGTCTGCGACCAGTCAGACCAGATTGTGCATGGCAACAAGGTCTTCCCTGAACGGTTCCAGCTTCTCCGGGATCTCCACACCCGCCAGCTCCGACCGCAGACTGAGCCCTTGGTCCTTCTTCGTCTTCCATATGGATGAGTTGAAATCCATCAGCTCATCGGAAACTTCTGACAGAGCACTCTTCCTCTCGCCAATGGGTTGAGGCATCGCTTCCTTGTGAACCTCTCCTCCGTACACCTCCATCCATATCTTCTCGGTTATGAACGGTGTGATTGGCGCAAGCAGTTTGAGCACGGTCCTGAGACATTCGTGAAGAGCATGAAGAGCTCCGGTATCCTCCTGATACGCCCTGGATTTGGCCATCTCCAGATAGTGGGAAGCGAAGGCGTTCCACAGGAAGTTCCTAACCTTGTGGGAAGGTACGAAGAAGTTGTACTGGTCGTAGCCCTTCTCACACTCCTCGACCAAGTTGTTCAGCTCGGAGAGTATCCACTCATCGGTCGGCTTCAGATCGCCCTTCTCGGCGAAACTGAATGAAGAAACGAAGCGTGCAACGTTCCACAGTTTTGTCAAGAACTTCTTGGACCCCGCTATCCTCTCCTCTGATATCCTGAAATCGTCCCCGACATTGGTCTCGCTCGCCGCCCAGAACCGGAACGAGTCCGCACCGTGGCTATCGATCACCGGCTCAGCCAGTATCTGATTCCCGAGGCTCCTGTGCATGGCCCTACCGTTTGCGTCCAACCCAAGACCGTGAATGAAGACGTGCTCGAACGGCTTCTGCTTCTTGACCAGCCAGCTCTTGAGGGTCGTGTAATAGAGCCATGTTCTGACAATGTCCCTGCCCTGAGGCCTAAGTGAGGTGGGGAAGTTATTCTCGAAGAACTGATCGTCCATCATGAACATCGAAGCGACGAGGTTGCTGTTGCTGGAATCCATCCAGGTATCGAAAACCCGGTCCTCGCCCTCGAACTCCGCGCCGCCGCATTTTGGACATGTGTTCACGGGTGGTGGATCCTTCCAGGGCTGGTAGTAGTCTCCCGGCGGCGGAACGATGACCTCGCCGCATCCCCTGCAGTACCAGAGTGGGATCTCGGTGTGGTAGTAACGCCTCCTGCTTATGGGCCAGTCGATGGTGAGAGCGTCCATCCAGTCCTCAAGGATCCTCTTATGTTTCGCAGGATAGAACTTCATTTGATTAGCGGTTTCCCTTAGATCGTCAAGGAACTCGATCTGCTTGAGGTACATCTCCTCCATGGGGATGAACTCGATCTCGGTCCGGGACCTGCTGCACAGCGGTGTCTGATGAATGAGCGATTCCTCGTCGGTGACCAGATCGTTAGCCAACAGGTCCTCCAGTATCTTCTGCCTGGCGTCTGCGACCTTCATCCCTTGGTATTCGCCTGCGGCCTCGGTCATCAATCCGTCCTCGTCAATCGCCTTGACCGCTTCCAACGCAAGTTCGCGGAATATCTGAACGTCTCCCAGGTCTCCGTATGAGCACATCATAACGATGCCGCTCCCGATCTCTGGACTGACGTAAGTATGGGCTTGAATGGGAACCTCGATTCCGTAGAGGGGAACGATGGCCGTCTTGCCGTGCAGGTGCGTCCACCTCTCATCGTCCGGATGAACGAGAACCAACTTGCACGCGCAGAGGAGCTCTGGCCTCGTGGTCGCAATTATCAGGTCCTCTCCGGTCTCCTTGACCTTGAACCTCAATGACGAAAGCGTCGAGGGCCTCTCCTCGTACTCTATCTCGGCCTCGGCGATGGCCGTCTTGCAGGCGGGGCAGTAGAAGCTGGGCCTCAGGCCGGTGTAAACGAGCCCTTTATTCCACAGGTCTATGAAGACTGCCTGGGTCTTCTTTCTGTATTCAGGTGAGTCGGTCTCATAGAAGTACTCGTCGAAGTCCGCGGACAGCCCTATCCTCCTGGATAGGTCGAGTATCCCCTCGCTTATCTTGCCGATCTCCTCCCTGCAGATGTTGATGAACTCCTCCCTGTCGAACTCGTGGAGCCCCTTCTTGTACTTCTTCTCAACGGTCAGTTCAATGTTAATGCCGTTCTTGTCCAGACACATCGGGAACAGGACCTCGTAGCCCTGCATCCTCTTGAGCCGGGCGCACATGTCGATCAAGGAATAGCCAGCAACAGCACCTATGTGCCAGATACCGGATGGATAAGGCGGAGGGGTGTCTATGACATAGATAGGCTTGCCAGAGTTCTTGTCGAACACGTAAGGCTTGGTCTTCTCCCATCTATCCAAAGCCTCCAGCTCGTGCTCCGGCTTCCATCTCTTCTCGGCGATCTTGGGTTCTCCCATGTTCAATCCTCTTTCCTGGCCATCTGAACCTGCTAAGCGGACTTTCCCAAATGCGTGTTCGAATAAAAAGGTTAGCCACCTTGGCCAACCAGTCACTTCTGAATGATTACGGTTACAACATCCTTATCCTTCAACACATGGCCCAGGCCGACCCTCTGCCCCGAGAACTTGGCGCTCTTGCCCCACACGTTGGCGTGCTTGAACTTCCTCCTGAAGTCCCGGTGGATTGAATCGCACACGGCTGAGACCGTGGACCCTTTTTGGATCACCAGAGGTTCTTTGAAATCCGCTTCCTTGCCTTGAGGTTTCATGTAGACCCGGATGAATTCCAGTGTATCGTAGATCTTCTTCCTCAGTTTGGGGAGCCCGGTACCGTTCTTGGCGGATATGGGGAGGAACTCCCAGCCTTTGAGTTTCCTCTTCAGGTGGTTCAGGTAGGCCTTTGTGACCAGGTCCGCCTTGTTCAGGACCAGAACGGATGATATGTAGGCGCGGTTCCCGGCCAGCCAGTCGATGACACGGTCCTCGGTGACGTCCTCCCGCACCACAACATCCGCATTGATGAAGCCCCATTCGCGGAAGATGTCCTCGATCATCTCCTCGTCAATCTTGGTGAGCTTGACGGTCGTGTTGACGCTTATCCCGCCCCTGTCCTTCCGGGTAGCAACGATGTCTGGAAGGCTGTCGTTGAACCTTATGCCGGCGTCGTAGAGCTCTTCGAGCATGAGGCCGAGATTGGTCTCGAACACGTCCAGCAATATGACGATGAGGTCCGAGGCCCTGATGACAGAGATGATCTCCCTTCCCCTGCCTCTCCCTCTTGACGCTCCTCTTACGATCCCAGGCATGTCCAGCAACTGGATGTTTGCGCCCTTGTACTCCATCATTCCAGGAACGATCTTGAGGGTGGTGAAGTCGTAATCCCCCACATCAGACTCGGCATTTGTCAGTTGATTCAGCAATGTGCTCTTTCCGGCGCTGGGAAAACCCACGAGCGCAACGGTCGCGTTGCCCTCCTTGGAGACCGCGTAGGATGTGCCTGTGGCGCCGCCGGTCTTCTTCTCAGCCTTCTCCTTGAGCCTGGCGAGCTTGGCCTTGAGCTTCCCTATATGGTGCTGGGTAGCCTTGTTGTAGGGCGTCCGCTGTATCTCGTCCTCTATCTCGGCTATCTGCTCCTGGATCTCCGGCATTGCACCCTTAGAATCCCGATACTCTTCAAAAACCTTATGCTGTGGCCGAACCGCACAATATTAATAACCAAACCTCGAATACTCGTGGCAATGGACCTCAAGGGATTTCAGGCCAAGATAAACGAGACCAAGTGGGGCTTCTTGTTCTACCTCATACCGATAGTGCTCATCAGCACCTTCTTCTACGTGGTCTCGGGTTGCTTCTTCATCCTTCTTGTGCCCCTGAGCGCGCTGGCCATCCCGTACTACCTCGGATTCAAAGGGCCTAAGAGGTTTGCCATCCTTGGCATATTCATTCTTGTTGTCAACTCTTTCGCCTTCGCCGCCGTGAGCACGCAGAGGGCGTACGATTACTCCGACTATTATGCAACGTTCGAGAGCATGTCCAGACACGTTGAGCCGCAGTACGCTGAGGGGAACCTGTCCCAGGGCGTGGTGTCTCCCAAGTCGGGGGACGCGGGAACCGAGTTCACCTTCACTGTCGTCTACGAGAACGAGAATAACCTGCCTCCAGTCTTCGTCAGGGTCATCGTGGTTGATAGACCGGTGGAGAACGGATCCAAGACCGACACATTCACAATGAGCCCGACCGACACATCTGACACCAACTACACGAACGGTGCAGAGTTCCAGGTAAGGACCACCCTCCCAGCATCTCAACCCATCGGTTATCCGGAGTGGCCCAATCACTTCTTCTTCTTTGAAACGGAGGACACAGGCGGAACTTCGGCGGACACCGGTTTCGAGAACGAAGACTTCACGAGCTACGGTTTCGGACCCATGAACGCTAATCTGTTCGACCAGTATTGGCATTCCACAGTGCTGGCCTTCAACAACATGCTCTTCGTGATCGCGCTCTTTTACATGGGAGTGGGCATGTACTGGTGGCTTGGAAAGGCCAGGCAGAGGTCCTCCCAATGGCAGGAACGGATGGATGCCATGAAGGAGGAGGAATGGGCCGAGTTCGAGTGCGACAGATGCGGTGCCGATGTTCCCGAGAATGCGGACAAGTGCCCCAGCTGCGGTGCGTCCTTTGATAAAGATGAGGAGGAAGGAACAGAGGAAGAAGCACAGGAGGAAGATTCCGAGTTCGAGTGCGACAAGTGCGGAGCGGACGTTCCTGCGGACGCGGACAAGTGCCCCAGCTGCGGCGAGGCTTTTGACGATGATGAGGAAGGGCCCGAGGCGACTTGACTTACATAACTCAAGTTAGATTTATATCGCCCGATATCATTACCACCCCACAGAAGGGATGAGATGGCTTCCACATCAATCGCTCAAAAACTGGCCAAGAAGCAGAAGGAGATATCTGTCTCGGAGTTCTTCGAGAGAAACAAGCACATACTTGGTTTTGACAGCCTCACCAGGGCGATGATCACATCCGTAAAGGAAGCGGTGGACAACTCTCTGGATGTGTGTGAGGAAGCGGAGATACTGCCCGAGATCTTCGTCCAGATAAAGAAGATCAATAATGACGAGTTCCGACTGATAATCGAGGACAACGGCCCGGGGATAGTGAAGAAACAGGTCCCCCATATCTTCGGTAGACTTCTGTACGGTTCGAGATTCCACAGCCTGAGACAGACCAGGGGACAGCAGGGGCTGGGGATATCGGCTGCGGTCATGTACGCTCAGCTCACGACAGGCAGACCGTCCATCATCCGATCGAAGGTGAAGAACAAGGACGTGGCGTATCAGGTCGAACTGATGCTGGACACCAAGAGGAACAGACCCAAGGTGGTCCGGGACGACTTCGTGGTGTGGGAGAAGGAGAGCGGGACCAGGATAGAGATGCAGCTGAGGGGCCGGTACGTGATGGGGAAGCAGTCAGTGCTGGAATACCTCAAGGGGACCGCGATAGTGAACCCTCATGCCAGGATAGTGTACAAGGACCCGTTCGGGACCCAGTACCTGTTCGAGAGGGCGTCCGAAATCCTCCCTCCAAAGACGGAGGAGATAAAACCGCATCCTCAGGGAATAGAACTTGGAACGCTCCTCAAGATGGCGAAGGCCACCGGCAGCTACAAGATGACCGCTTTCCTGCAGAAGGAGTTCTCCAGGATCAGCTCCAGGGTTGCCATAGAGATACTTACGAAGGCTGATGTACCGTTGGAAAGGCACCCCAAGAGGTTGACATTGGACGAGGCGAGGAGAATACTGGAAGCCGTCAAGAAGATCAAGATAATGGCCCCACCCACGGACTGCTTGTCGCCAATAGGCGAGAGGCTGATCAAGAAGGGGCTGAAGAACGTGCTGGGAGAGCTGAAGCCGGAGTTCTATTGTCCCCCGGTCACCAGAGATCCATGCGTGTACAGCGGTAGTCCGTTCCAGGTGGAGGTGGGAATTGTCTACGGAGGGCAACTGCCGCAGGACAAGCCCATCGAGATCCTGAGATATGCGAACCGGATCCCGCTGTTGTACCAGCAGGGTGCGTGTGCGATGACGACCGCGGTGGAGAAGGTGGACTGGAGAAGATATGGACTGGAGCAGAGGGGTGGACATGGAATCCCGTTCGGTCCTGCGATAGTGCTGATACACTTCGCATCCTCCAAGGTCCCGTACACGTCAGAATCGAAAGAGGCCGTGGCCAAGATCCCCAAGATAGAGACCGAGATCGAAAGGGCGTTGAGGGTGTGCGGTCGGAAGCTCGGGAGCCACATGAAGAGGAAGGTGAAGAAGGCCAAGACCAGGGAGAAGTTCGACATCGTCCAGAAGATACTGCCGGAGATCGCCCAGAAGTCATCGAAGATAGTGAACAGGAAGGTCCCCGATCTCAGGAAGACCATCACCAAGATCATGAACGTGGTCTGGATAGACGAGGAGGTGGTGTTCGAGAAGAGAAGGCACAAGGTCACTCTCAAGGTCTACAACTACACTCCCAAGGGTCAGAAGTTCAACCTTCACGGAATAGTCCCGTACGAGAATCTGGACCTGGATTCGTGCGATCCCAAGCCGAAGGAGATCAAGGAGGACGGCAAGATAACCTGGGAGCTGAAGAGGATACCGACCACCGAGATAGGGACGGCGACCTTCGAGCTGTTCGGCATGGACGAGGACGAGTACGACGAGACCGAGCTTTACGTGAGCGGCATCAACCCGACCAGCGTGGTCGGCGCGGAGCCATTGCCAGGAGACTGGGACTTGAAGATGAAACCTCCCACTGTTGAGGAGATCATAGAGGAAAAACCCGAAGAGGAACTCGATTACGACGAAGTCGAGGAGGAATTGGATGACGAAAGTCATGAAGCTGACGGAACTGGAAGAGAGGCATCAGAGGCCGGTTGAGAAGCTGCACGAGCTGGCTGAAGAGATATACGACCAGCTGGACAAGGGGCAGATACCCAACATGAAGATCCCCATCCGGGCCAAGAGCAACATAAGGTTCGTTGCGAGCAAGGGTGTGTGGAAGTACGGAGCGACCAAGGGCATCAGGTCGGCCAAGAAGCTCCGGGGGGCGTACATGCTCTTGAGAACGATGTACATGCTGGATTTCATCAGGGAGATGATAAAAAGCGAGAAGTCCTCCACGCTGAGAGAGATGTATTACATTTCTGAAGGCTGGGACATGGCCAAGTTCTCTTCACAGGACGAGTCGAATAATCTTGCTGAGGACCTGGAGATACTCACCGAGTGTATGAGGGAGGACCTGAAGCTGAGACCAGAGGAGGACGGGGCCAGGGTCATGGGGAACGTCACACTAAGGGAAAGGAACAGGAAGGGTCAGAAGAAGACGATCAACTGCAGGGATGACGTCGGTGATTCGGGATATGGCATTCCATACAACGTAGAGGAGGACAAGATCGAGCTGCTGGAAACGGATGCGAAGTTCGTCATAGCCATAGAAACAGGCGGTATGTTCGATCGGTTGGTGGAGAACGGGTTCGATGAGGATGCGAATTGTGTTCTGGTCCATCTCAAGGGACAGCCAGCGAGATCAACGAGAAGGTTCATGAAGAGGTTGAACAAGGAGCTGAACCTGCCCATAGTGGTCTTCGTGGACGGTGACCCATGGTCGTTCAGGATATTCGCTTCCATAGCATACGGGGCCATCAAGACCGCGCACATCTCTGAGTATCTGGCAACGCCCACCGCGCAGTACCTCGGGATCACGTCATCGGACATCCTGAACTACGACCTTCCCACGGACAAGCTGAACAGCTCTGACATAAGAGCGCTTGAATCAGAACTCACCGACCCGAGGTTCAAGGACAGGTTCTGGAAGGACGAGATAGAGACCATGTTGAAGATAAAGAAGAAGGCGGAACAGCAGGCGCTGGCCAAGTACGGATTGGACTACGTCACCGACACATATCTTCCGGAGAAGCTCAGCGAGATCGGCATCAAGATCTGACGCGCAATGTTTTTACCCATGTCTCCTTCTGTCTAGAACGTGCAGATACAGCCAGAGTGCATTCCGTGCCTGTTGAAGAGGTGCCTTTACGAGGCCAACCTAGTGGATGAGAAACTGGGATCCGAAGTGATGGCGAGGGCGATGGAAGTTCTGAACGAGGAGTACAAGGACCCGGCGGTGTCTGCGGAAGTGGCCACGATCGTTCACAGAGTGGTCTATGACATCTTGGGAACCGACGACCCGTACAAGGGAATGAAGGAACGGAGCAACAAGGTGGCACTGGAGCTGTTCCCAATAGCCGAAGAGTTCGTGGAGAGCTCTGACGACAGGTTCAAGGCTGCGGTCATATGCTCGATCGCTGGAAATGTCCTGGACTTCGGGATAGGTTCCTCCATCGAGGCGCCAGAAGAGCTGTTGCAGGGGTTCAATTCGATCCTTGAGGAAGGACTGGGCAGGGACGATACCGGAGAGATGAAGAGGATCCTGGAGAAGGGCGGCGATGTGTTCCTCTTCGGCGACAACTGCGGCGAAATCATATTCGACAGGATTCTAATCAAGGAACTGAAGGAGTTCGATATCCACTTGACATACGTGGCCAGAGGGGAGCCGATTCTCACGGATGCCACAATAGAAGATGTCCGGGAGTTCGGAATAGACAAGATGGTGGATGAAGTATCCACAACGAACGCATTCGCCGTTGGGGTGCCGATGGAAAAGCTCGATCCAGAACTGCTGAAGAGAGTGGAGAATGCGACACTGCTCGTCGCCAAAGGAATGGCGAACTGGGAATCCTTCTCTGAACACGACTACCGGCCGATCGCGTATCTGCTGAGAACAAAATGCAGACCAGTGGCCGACAGCATGGGTGAGGAACAGGACATCAACGTGGCGAAGCTGTTCGAATAGACTAGTCCTCTTTCACGCTTATCTCTTTCTTCCATGATGTGCTGGACCTTATCAGCTCATCGACCTTCTTCGGACCGGGAGTTCCGCCGAACCACTCCTCCCTCTTCCTCCTGAACGCCTCGTCCGCGAACTCCCTCCTGGCCTTCATGCGCGACTTGAGGATGAACCTGAAGAATATCCATGACGAGACAAAGAACTCCATCCCGAGCACCAGGCCGAAATAGAGGTACTCTCCGGTCGTCTGGATGCTGTAGCCTGAGCCTCCCCATATCAAACCTGCAGCAAGTGTTGCGACAGAAAAGGCCACAAGACCGCTGAGCATCAGAATATTGAAGGACATCATCTTGTTCGCCAGAGGATGCCCGGATGTCCAGGCGTCTCCCGCTTCATCGTACGACCCATATCCCTGAATGTGGTCCCTTCTCCTCATGTGCCAGTCATTTCGGTGGCTGTCGTCATATACGTATTTGAAATCGAGGATCCTGGCCGCTTCCTGGTTCCTTGGAGCGCCTCCGACCGGTTTGAGTCCTTTGCCCATGAAATAGAGCACCATCTCCTGCAGATATGCGGCAACCAGATTCTGCCTGTCCTTCAAGTGGAGGGACAACTGGAGCATGGCAAGTCCTATCACCAGAAGCACGATGCACGCCAGGGAGATGAATATCAGAATGCTGGCATCGATGCCGCTGATGCCGATTATTACCCCCACGACCAAGATCACGGCAACTACAAGGGTGATGAACAGCCAGAAGAAGGTGGTGAGAATGCGGTCCATGTTCCTCAACTGCTCGTAGGACTGCTCGTGCTCTTTCAGCAGGAACTCTTCCAGAGATACATCGCCACTTTCCATCAGGTCACCTAATCAGAGTCGAATCCAGAACAGAAGCCACTTGGCTGGTTGAAAAGCGTTATTGGGCGATTATCCGGGCCGATAATGAGAAGCTAGTCCTTCCCTGGTGGCACGAGGACCGGTGCCCACACACCCGCTGCCGAAGCAGAAGGTCCAGGCCCCCGATACTTTCACCGAAGCAGGGGATACCCTAGTCAATATCCCTCAAGTCGACCACTTGATGTATCTCACTATTCTGCCCACGTTCGAATTTAGCCTCCATCCATTTTGGATGTCGGGACCGTAATCGGGTTACGACGATATAGTTGTTTTCTCGGGTGCGCTGGCGGGAATGGGGCGCTTGATATCCCTCGTGCTAATGAACAACAATAGCGCTGCCACGACCAGTGTCCAAATCAGTATCTCAAAGACCGCGATAGTCTCAAGGAGCGGAACGGGAACGGGTGGAATGAGGCCAACAGTGAAAACAGTGATCAGCATAATGATCGTCACGACCCAACCAACGGTCTTCGTCTTGGGGTTCTGGATCAGGGGACAAGCCATGATTATCTGGAAGAAGGCAGCGAAAGCAAAGAACAGAACACTGACCACGAAATGAAGACTGCCGTAATCCTCTGTGAAGATACCGACGCACATCAGTAGAATGCCGGTGACGATGCCCACAGCACTTCCGATCAGGGGCAACCATCCGGGCCTGAGTGTGACCCAAAGACCGATCGAGAATGGAATTGCCAAATAGCCAGCAATCACAGCACCGGTGTTGAAGGCCCACGCACCTTCACCAACGCCGAGGTCGCTCAGGTAATGTCCGCCGAGTTCATACCAGGGGCTCTGGCTCCATGCGATGAGGTAGAAGACGAACCAGATGATTGGGGCAAGAATTCCGCAAACAGCGCCGACCACAACGATGTCCTTCCTCATTCGACCTCCAAAAGCTCAATGACGGGGGGTGTTTATTGTTTTTTCGTGACGTGTGTGCATGCGTCGGTTCTGAGGGTATATTCCGCTTCCCGTTCTGTTACATACTTACAGAAAGTCTTAAGTAGGCCTGATTCTGTTACGCATAATAGAAGTGATAATGTGAAAGCCCCAGATCATCTAGTGAAGGCGGAGGAAATCAAAGCAAGCATTGAGCATCTTCTGAAGGATGAGAAAGAACACGTTTCATCGATAGTGGAGCTCGCCTTCGGGATGATCCACCACTTGATCGCATATGGGATGGAGACCAAGTACGCCGAACACAAGGATGTGCATTATGGAATACCTGCTCTTCTGAGATCCAAGAACGATGACTCGATCGCCATGCTATTCGAGAGGTTGGACACTCTGCGCCACGGCAGGTGGTATGGTGGAAAGGGTGATGGAGAGGTGGTCGAAGAGACATTGAAGATCATTGAACAGATTGAAGGTTGGTGCCGAAAGTGATCCCAGAGGAATTCGCCCTGCCGCTGATCGACTTCATCAATCGGCTCGAAAGAGTGCCGCATCTCAGGGCAGCCATGCTGTTTGGCTCGGTTGCAGTGGGAGAGGTCCACAAGAAGAGCGATATCGATATTCTCCTGTTGTTTGAGATGAAGGGGAACCCCGAGACCAGGAGAGAGGGAAGGATCGCCCACGAGATTGCCTCGGAGGTCTCGAAGAGACGCGGTCTGGAACACTCGTTCTCTTTCGTCATGTACAATGTCAACGAAATGGGACGTACCGAACTGGATTTCCTGAAGAAGGTAATGAAGGAAGGTATCGGCATCTGGATCAGAACGGACGTTGGAACGCTAACGGAACCGCATTCCTCGCTCCAACCGAGGACCATAATCAGCTATTCTCTGAGCGGACTGACCCCGAGGGAGAAGATGGCGGTTCACAGGGCCCTGTACGGATACAGGGTCGAGAAGAGCGTCAAAGGTAAGGTCTATGTCAACGAGTCGTCAGGCTTGATCGAGGATATTGGGGAGAAGCTGGGTCCCGGTCTGGTTCTAGTGGAGTCCGCCCGAGCGGAGGATGTTGTTGATGTTCTCAAGGAATACGGAGCTGTGTTGAGATCGAGAGATGTCTGGACATAAACCAAAGTTCTGTTATTCAATTACAGAATGGACATTTCTGTGTGGATTCTGTCACGGCGTAACAGAAAAGATGGCAAGCGGTTCGAGTCCGCCCAGGTCGACACCTCTTTGGGTTCAGAACCATTATAACCATTAAGCAGATTCAGTAGTGAGGGTGCCGAGAACATGGTCAATAAGAGGATGAGCCTTCTTGTCGCCTACTTTGTGTTTATGAGTGTATTAGGTTCGGTAGTGACGATTCTACCAGAAAGCTCGAGGGCAACTATTCGCTATGTAGGCGGGTCCAATCCAGGTAACTACACTACAATACAAGACGCCATAAATGATTCTGCACCTGGGGATATCGTTTACGTCTACAACGGAACATACAATGAGCATGTTGTCGTCGACCTACCGATGTCCTTAATAGGTGAAGACCGAGATACAACGATAATCGACGGGAGTGGTAGTGGGGATGTGGTCAATGTTACTGCTAACTGGGTTAACATCAGTTGGTTCACTGTCAAGAACAGCGGGCCTGATGGCGGGGACTCCGGAATAGAACTCTATCAGGTTCAGAACTGTCATATCTCCAACAACACCGCCATCTCCGACACATGGGGAATTTTCCTCGATTCCTCTGCCAATAATACGGTCTTGGATAATTCGGCGTCTTATAATCGAGGGGGTATCACCCTTTTTTCGTCCTCTGACAATAGCATATTCGGAAACACGCTATACCCCGGTAATACCGATGGGATCTTCCTTTACGACTCCGAGAACAACACAATCTCCAACAACACCTCCACAGACAACGGTTTTGGCTTCTACCTCTGGTTCGCAAGAGACAATACGATGGTGGGTAACGACGTCCATTTGAACACCGGAACTGGCATTCTGATGTTTGGGTCCAATGGCAATTTGGCTTATCATAACAACCTTGTAAATAACGCACAACAGGCGTATGATGATGGAGCCAACCTTTGGGACAACGGATACCCGTCAGGAGGCAACTATTGGGACAATTACACTGGTCTCGACCTACTCTCTGGCCCCAACCAGGACCAGCCGGGAAGTGATGTTATTGGGGACACGCCCTTTGTTATCGACTCAGATAGTCAAGACCGATACCCGCACATGTTTCCCTTTGGGATGGGGGCTCCCAAGCCTCCTACAATGTTGCTTGCCACCTTGGGTGGAGCGGGCTTCCAGAATGTCACCCTCGCTTGGTCTCCTTCTGGAGACGACGGGACGGGAAATAAGTCCGTTGTTGGTTACCAGATCTACAGGAATGTGAGTTATGACATCGAGGGTTTGGGCTACACCTTCCACACATTCCTTGTCAACGGAACCTCAGAGTTCGTCGACGTTTTGGCAGGAGAGGGGAATCCAGACAATTACTTCTACAGAGTCTGTGCTCTGGATGTGAAGAACAAGAGCACATGTGCCGAAGACCAAGCGGCCAAATTCACCCGTTCTCTTTCGGCAGGACAGAATCTCGTATCAATTCCGCTTGCCCCATCAAACGAAAGCATTGGAGCGGTTCTTCAAACAGTGTCGTTTGACAGAGTATGGTTTTTTGATTCTGTCAACCAGCAATGGAGATCTTTTGATAAATCAAAGCCCTATTTTGGAGATTTGAATAGTGTGAATCGAACAATCGGTTTCTGGATCAATGTCACTGGGAGTTCAAATCTGACCATAGCAGGAATGGTACCTTCCCGCACGAGTGTCCACCTTGACACAGGTTGGAACCTCGTTGGTTTTCCATCCTTCAATGCCTCTTTCACCGCTACAAATTTGAAATCGAGCACTGGGTCTTCACGAATAGAGGGATTCGATTCACTGTCAAGCCCGTATTATCTCCGTTTGCTTGGTGATTTAGAGACTTTTGAAGCAGGATACGGATACTGGATTTGGGTGGATTCTGAGACAACATGGGTTGTGAAATCTTCTTAGCCTTGTCCTGAAATCCTGTGTCTTGGAGATGACCTATGATTTGTAGTCAAGAAGTACAAGTCAGGCCTCCATCATTGCTACGATTTTGGGATACAAAGGTTCCGAACCCAAACCCACTCGAATCCACCCAGACTCATTGGAGAATGCCCGAGCCGGAATTCGAATCCGGGTCCGAGGCTCCGCAAGCCTCTAGGATATCCAAGCTACCCCACTCGGGCTCGTACTGGAATCGTATTCTGATTTAATTCACTTTTCCAAAAAGGTATTCGAGAGGCTACTCCTCGTACTGTTTAGCCTGCTCCTTGGTGGCCTGCTCGTAGTCCGTTATCCGTTTCTTGTACTCGTCCGCGACGATCTTGCTGCCCTGGGTCGTGATGGTAATTATGAACTTGTTGGGACCTGTCCATTCGACCTCGATGCTTCCCTCCTTCTCAAGCTCCCTCAGCTCCCCCTCCAATGCTTTGTATTGGACCCCACGAATCTCCTTGAAGAAGTCCTCGCGCGTGGCACCCAGATAGCCTCTCCTAGCTACCACGCTTAAAACTTTCCAGCTGAAATCGTCCATTGTCCCTCGACCAGTGATTTGAATTGAAACCACGCTATTTATAGGTTGCCCAAATGCTCCAGCGCTCTCTCTGCGTTCTTCTTGGTATCTTCTATGGGCCCGCTGGCTTCCACCCTTCTGAGAATCCCCTTTTCGGAGTAGAATGACACCAGTGGTGATGTCTTCTCCTTGAATACCTCCAGCCTTTTCCTGACCGTCTCCTCCTTGTCGTCCTCCCTGATGATCAGCTTCGAACCGCATTTGTCGCAGACGTCTTCGGACTCGGGTGGATCGTTGATGATGTGATAGACCGCTTCGCAGTTGGGGCACACCCTCCGTCCTGACATTCTCCTGACGATCTCCTCATCCCCCACTTCCAGGTATAGAACGACATCCAATCCTTCTGCGGATGACAGGGCCCTAGCCTGGCGCATGGTTCGGGGGTAGCCGTCCAGAAGGAATCCGTTCTTGCAGTCCTCTTTCCTCAATCTGGCTT
Source organism: Methanomassiliicoccales archaeon (assembly GCA_030593885.1). Classification (GTDB taxonomy): domain Archaea; phylum Thermoplasmatota; class Thermoplasmata; order RBG-16-68-12; family SOIM01; genus JAGLME01. The sequence goes on along the minus strand of JAUVGH010000004.1, from coordinate 37,364 downwards.
CCATCATCTTTATGACGATGTCGTCCGAGACCAGCTTCCCCTGATTCATATCCTCCTGTGACAGCATCCCAACTTCGGTTCGGTCCGCAACGTGCTTCCTGAGCATGCCCCCGGTAGAGATTATCGGAATGCCGAACTTCCTGGAAATCCATTTGGCCTGTGTACCCTTTCCGGAAGCGGGAGGGCTGATAAGGGCGATCTTCATCGACACAGAAAAAGGACTATGGCTTAAATCGTTTTGTGCGACTAGAACAGATGCTCGTCCACGACCTCGGCTTCACCGCCGACCGTACATTCGATGATCTCGATCCCCATCTCGTCCAGGCTGCTCTTGACCTCGGCCACGCGGTCGGAGAAGGTGTTGACGTAAACGGTCGCACCGGTGTCTATGGAGAAGAACGCAGGAACGCCTTCGTCCCTGAGTGCCCTGACCTTCATTATCACGCGAAGAGTCTCAGGTCTCCAAAGAAGAAGCTCCCCCGCGCCTGTGGATGTTATCCCGTGAAGCAGCAGGGTGTCCCGTTCGGCCAGCTGGCATATCTTCCCCACGTCGCCGTTCCTGATCGCCAATTCCATCTTGTCCAGCATCATCGGCATTTCCGCAAGCCTTGACTGGAAGTACGGGGAGGAGAGAGCCTCCTTGTGGGCGTCCTCCGTGAGCTTGTAGGCGGGTATCAGTGCTATCAGTATCCCCATCTGCAGCTCCTCGGAGGCCATCTGGACCGAATACGAATCGGAGTCACTGAGGCCTTTCTTCCATCTGGAGAACGCACCCGTGACAGAACGGGCAGCGGACCCGGCACCAAGTCTGGCTATCGTGGATATCTGACGCAGGTCCAGTTCCAGGCCTGCCGCATCTGCCGCCGCGACCGCAAGAGCCGCAAAACCGGATGACGAAGCGCCAAGTCCGACGTTGGAAGGGAAGTTGTTCTTGGAATGCATCTTGAAGTTCTGTGTTGTCCCTGACCTTCTCATGACGGCTCCAACGACCGTGCAGACGCGTTCCAGTTCCCTGCCGGCAACTGGCTCACCATCTATGACAACCTCGTTCTCCGGGAAGTCCCCGAACTCGAATGTCGTGTGGGTCTGGAGCGGTGAGGTGCAAACCGAAATGGAATCGTGGAATGGCAACCTGAGCGCCTGGTCCCTCAGACCGTGGTATTTGATCAGCCCTTGGATCGGATGCGCCACAGCAGATGACTTCATCACTTTCCTCCCATTCTCTTGAGTGTGTCAGGAAGTTCATCGAACCTGGTGATTATGGCGTCGACCTCCCTGCCCAGGTCGCCACGACCGTCGATATCGTAAAGGATCCCTTTCATCCCCGCCTTTCTTGAGGCCAGTACATCTGTGATCACGTCGTCTCCCACATGAGCCGCATCCTTGGTCTTCACCCCCATGCTGCCTAGAGTTCTGTTGAAGATGTTGCTTTGAGGTTTCCTTATCTTCATGTCGCTCGAGAATGTAAGTTCGTCGAAGTAATGCAGTAAGCCCAGCCTCTTCATGACCTCTTTCATGCCCCTTCCTGCGGTCCTACCAGTGTTAGATATCAAACCCAGGGAATAGCCTCTGTCTTTGAGCTCTTTCAATGTGTCATCAATCCCGTCGGACAGCGAAGGCATGTTGTCCAGCAACGCGTCCCCATAAGGCGTCTTCAACGCAACGTACAGTTCCTTCCTGCCCTTCTTTATCCCGAGACAGTCGAGCAGCATCCTGATCTGGGTCCTCTCGGTCACGTCCTCCCATCTGGACCAGACCTCCTCCAACATGAAGTCGTGGGAATGGTACCCTACCTTCACCTCGTCAAGCGAGATCTTGTGACCGTTCTCTTTGAGGGCCTTCCAGGTGTCCCGGATCCTGATCATCCTGGTGCGTCTGGTGAACTTGTCGTCCGGCTCGTATATCAGCGTGTGCCAGAGGTCGAACGTAACCGCTTTGATCATGTATCGCCTCAGATATCCAGGAGGACCTTGAGATAGCCCTCTTCCTGGTTGACTTCAAGCATGTGATAGGTAATGGCCTTGACATCGTCCTTGAGCTCGTGCTTCTCTCTGTCGATCGTCTCGCCCCTGACCTTGGCGTCAAGAGAAAGGCCGTCGATCTTCACGTCGAACTCCGAGAGCAGGACGTCCTGGGTCTCGTGCAGGAAGAGCAGTTCCCCCAGCCAGTCCACGAGCAGATTCTCCAGGTTGTCGGATTCCACTTTTACGTCGAACTCCCCGATCGGTTCCACTTTTGAAACGTCGGTCATCACGTTGAACATCCCCAGAGCAGCGTTGGCGAAAGACTCTGCCACAGACTCTCCGTATGCCTTTATCCCTATGTCCGCGGTGTGCTCGATGTACTCGTACTTCATGATGCCCAGCCATTTGGTTCACACTAATTCAATTTTGCGTTAGGTTTTTATGGAATCTCCATTCTCCCTGGGTCGGGAATATGAACATCTGCATCATCGGGGGAGGATTCATCGGCTCGACCATAGCCAGAGAGCTTGAGAAGATGGATGAGATCGAGTCCATTCTGATCGTGGACAGATACAGGGAGAGGGTCGAGGAACTGGCGAAGAGCTGCAGGAAAGTGAGCTACGCTCCGGACCTGGATTCGATTCTCGACAAAGTTGAACTCGTGGTGGAATCGGCCTCCCAGGAAGCGGTGGGAGAGTACGCTCCGTTGGTGTTGGGATCTGGAACCGACATGGTCGTGCTCAGTGTGGGCGCGTTCGTTGATCTGGAACTATTCGAAAGATGCAAATCACTGGCAAAGGAGAACGACTGCAAGCTCTATGCTCCGTCGGGTGCGGTTTGCGGTACGGATGGATTGATATCCGCGTCAGTTGGAAGAATAGACGAAGTCATCCTGATATCGTACAAACATCCATCGGCGCTGAAGGATGTGGAGTATCTCAAGAAGAAAGGGATCGACCTGGATGCGATCGAGAGGGCGACAACCGTCTTCAACGGCCATGCCCAGGACGCCGTGAGACTCTTCCCCAAGAACATAAACGTGGCTGCTACTGTGAGCCTTGCGGGAGTGGGTTTTGAGAAGACAACAGTGAGGATAGTGGCCGACCCAAATATCAGGAGGAACATTCACAGGTTGATCGTCAAGGGAGAGTTCGGCGAGATCGAATGCAACGCGAGGAACTTTCCGTCGGAGGAGAACCCCAGAACCAGCGTACTGGCCGCTCTGTCTGCGATAGCAACTGTCAAGAAGATCGTCGGTCACGTGTGGATCGGCGCCTAGACTCCCCTTTTCTCGCCCCAGATTATCTTGTGAAGTTGCGGGAGCACCCTGGCATTTAGCTTGTCCTTGATCACCCAGTCAACGAGCTGCTTAAGGTCGCTCCCCCAGACCGGCTGCATTATGATCGTGCACACGGGCTTGTACTTGGAGATTATCTCCTTGGCGTAATCGTAGTCCTTCCGGTCGGAAATGACGAACTTCAGTTCATCGGTGGGCCCCAGGAGCTCTATGTTGGAGAACTCCATCTTCTCGTGCATCTCCGAGGACGGACACTTGATGTCGAGGACGATCCTCATGTTGTCAATGCAGGGCATCTCTTCCACAGGCAATGCACCGCCGGTCTCCACGGACACGAAGTGATCCTTTTCCAGCAGTCTCTCCAGCAAAGCGAAGATGTCCTTCTGCAGAAGGGGTTCACCACCAGTGACGCAAACGCGGGATACGCCGTAACCTTCGACCTTCGTTATTATCTCGTCGATGGACATCTCCTCTCCTTCGGAAAACGCGTAGAGAGTGTCGCACCACTTGCATCTCAACGGGCATCCTGATGTCCTGATGAACACTGTCGGTGTGCCCATGTCCACACCCTCGCCTTGAATGGAATGGAATATCTCACAGATCTTCATGTCTCATACTCCAGCGGGTCTTTCAGTCCGACCTCTTCGAACCCTTTCAACCTGAACACGCATGAATCGCACTTGCCGCAGGCCTTCTCTCCCCCTTCGTAGCAACTCCATGTGAGCTCAAAAGGAACCTCCAGTTCTCTCCCCTTGGATATTATCTCCGACTTGGCCATGTTGATTATCGGGTACTTGAGCTCGATCTGTCTCCCTTCCGCTCCCCTCCGAGTACCGAGGTTGGCCATGTTCTGGAAGGCCTTGAGGAACTCCGGTCTGCAGTCTGGGTAACCCGAATAATCCTGAGTATGTGCACCAATGTAGATGAAGTCCGCATGAACGCTTTCGGCCCATGAGAGAGCGTAGCTCAAGAGAACGATGTTCCTTCCAGGAACGTAAGTTGGCGGGATCGTGAGGGTCATCTCCTCAACGGCACCGTGTTCGGGTATGGGCTCTTCTTCCCTGGTGAGCGCTGATTCGGCAACCTCCTCCAAAGGAATCCTTAGGATCATGTGTTTCTTAACACCAAAATGCTCTGCGAGCCTCTTGGCGCTCTCCACTTCCTTCTCATGCCTCTGGCCGTAGTCGAATGTCAATGCATAGACATCGTCGTTCTCCTGCTTCGCGATGGCCAAGGTGACGCACGAATCAAGCCCTCCGGATAGTAGTACAACCGCACTGCTCATGCCAACACTTCACATATCAGTTTCAGAGGCGTTTTCTCGCAAAGGCCCCCTGACCAGGACCTTCGTCGACCCCTATTGCTATCTCTTTGATCCGGTCGTTCAGTTCGACCTCTTCCAGGAATCTCTTGAGTAGGTATTTGGAAAGTTCCTCCGCACTCGTGTTGGGGGTGTCCAGTATCACGACATCGGTGGTTGGGAAGGTGTATCTCTTGTCGCCCACCCGGACCTGAACATCGTCACCGACCTCCAATTTGACCAAGTCGCTCTTACCCGGCAGTATCACGCGGTGGTCCAGCTCGTTCGCGAACTTTCTGAGGGTCTTCTTGACCTCCAAGAAATCCAATATCATGCCGTCCTCGTCCTGCTCCCCCACAATGACCGCGTTTATGCCGTAGACGTGCCCGTGCATTCGCTCACATTTCTTGTGACGGGGCACGAAATGACCTGCCGAGAACCTTATCCCAGCGTCCCATCCATTGATGCGGATTTCCATGTTGTTGTAGATAAGACGAGATGGTATAAATATATCTGATTTTAGAAAGTGTCAAATCTCAAGACAGCAACCGATCATCCCTTCATCTCCAACGATATGTCTATGCTTTTCTCGACACTTCTCATTTTGGGCACCTCAACTCCAACCTCTTCTTTCAATTCTATGAGTGAAGTGTTGATTCCAGATTGAACGATCCTAATATCCAATCTGGCCTCTTGGATTCTCAAAGTAGGAATCAGTTTTGTCGATTTGGAGCCTTCTGTAGCCTTCTGATAATCTAATCCGAGGTCGTTGAGCGCCTTCTCAATGATGTTGACTGCATCCTTCTCATTGACGCGAACATATCTGATTCGCATACCTTTCAGTTTCTCTTTACGACGCTTTGCAGCAATGTGATAGACGATGAGTACGACACAGGGCACAGCAGTGGTTCCAATGACAGTATTCGGCCAGTAATACTCCGCCGCAGCAGACCCAAGTATAAGAATGATACTCAGCCATAGGAGAATGAATCCGAATATTCCGGCGGACACTACCAGATACATGGTGTCCAAGTCAGGATTGTATACCTCGGCATCAATCCAAAGTTGATATTTCAACTTGAATACTCGACGTCGCATGAGGAGGTAAACAGCGACCAGACCAAAGGTGAGGAAGACCGGTACATACCAGAGGAGAGAATCGACAATCAGCCCAAGAATCATGAACGCGGGGGAAAGTGTGATGGTGATGAAAAGCCCCCAGCCAAGCACTGATGAAGATGATTTGACGGCCAGCGCTATTTCAGTTTGTTTGCCTGACACATCTCTAGGCATTCTTCCCCTCCAAACGAGTCAGAATCATATCAACGTTTCTCTCACTTGTCAATACCAACAATCTCATCAAACGCATAATCCTCCCACTTCCTCTCACCCAGGACAATCTCGGCCTCCGGAGGTGTAATGATCGGCTTCTTGTACTGAGCATAGTCGTCGATAGCGATACGCGGACACGCCACAGAGACGAAAGCGTCCACATCAAGACCGAGAAGATTGTCTGGATTGAGATTGTCCAGCAGGAACAGGACTGCCTTCTTCCCGTTCTTCTCAAGGTCCTCCTTTATCTTGCGAGCCAAACCAAACCGGTTCTGACCGCTCTTGGATGAGACGACGATTCCGAACGAGGAGGCGGAGTCCAGGTCGGTGATGATGGCATGCCGTTGCCTGAGGATCCTGTCCCGGAACTCGGCCATGTTCCTGATCTCGTTCATCTCCGGATCGACGACCAGGACGTCCTTTCCAGTGGCCAGGGATATTCCAAGGGGATGGAAGTTGCCCTCCCCAACGTACAGGAACTGTTCTACATTCTCAGAGACCGCTTTCGGAGCAGAGAAATTACATCCTAAGATCTGTCCGGGATAAGCAACTCTGGAGTCTCCTTCACCGACATGAACTTCCAGACCATTCTGTTCCAGGAATCCTTTGACGGTTGGCAAAGAAGGAACGTACTGAATGGCGGCTGTGATGGCGACAGACTTCTTCAGTTTGGGCAGAGCCTCCTCAAGCAGGGGCAGAAGGTCCAAGTCGGAAGAGAGCTCGATGAACAACACGTCCTCATCTGGAGTGGAAATAGGTGCGTGACCAAAATGGACCAGTAAATCCCCGCGGAAGGCGGTCAGGTCGCAGGCCCCGTAGCACGGATCCGCAGAGACGACCACCGTGACATTCCCTCTTTCTTCGAGTTTTCCAGCCACCCTGGCAGCATCCTTCTTCAGACCTTCAGGTAACTGGAGGACGACGATTCTGGATCCCCTCCTTTCGATCTCGTCCAGAATCCTCTGGATCTCCCAGTCTGAAATCATGGCTGAACCTTACCCCCAGAGACATTCTCCAAATCGCTTCGAATTCTAGCGACTGCTAATACGCCTTTAGTTTCGACCTCGGTTGAGTCATTCTTGCCTCTTATGAACCCCATAATCCTTCCTTCCTGAGACTTGTGTCTCTCCCTAAAATCTCTGTCTCCAATCTCTCTCTCCTCATCCACCCGCTTCCGCAATTTGTCCATCCCATTCGACATGATCGCCTTGTACTGTGCCTTGTGCCTCTTGAAATCGCGCTTGATGAGTGGTGTTCCCTTTTTTTCCAGTTTCCTCAGAACTCCGGCAGCTGAAGTGAACCATCCTTCTGGGTCAATCTTCGCTATCTCACGGATTTTGATCTTCTCTAGGTTACCCAACTGCTTCCTCGATTTCTCAACACGTCTTATCTCTTTCATCGCCTGGCGGATGGCTGCCTTTCGGGAAAGATCTCCTCCCTGAGGCTTGTGTCTCTCCCTGAAATCTCTGTCTCTGATCTCGTTTTCATCGTACACTTCAGCCAGAGCAAGCCAATCCTCGAGTGACGTGGGAGACGTCTCTCTGTCCAAGTACTTCAATTCATATCCGTCAAAGGCATCGCTGAGGAGGGTCATGGCCATCAAGATGTCTTGGCACCCTTTCCTGCGGAGTCGATCATACACTGACATGGCCTCTTCAATGAACTCGCTCTTCTGACTGGGACTGTCATCCTCTCCTGGCCACCAACCAATTGTCGCAAAGGCCCCATATGGACTGAAGTCATCCCAATACCGTCCTTGGAATAGGCTATTGTAGTCAATGCGGTCCTGCACCAAGTATCCAACTAGCTCCGTCATGACAACCCTCCTTTCATTTCCATACGGCCATACATCACACTAGCCCCCGATCACATCCTCCAAATCGTGAATGAATAGGTCTATGACCTGCCTTGTGACATGTGGCATTACAACAACCCTGAGACAATCAGGATGCCTTGACATCGACACTTTCCAGTTCTTACCATCTAGTTCTTCACGCACCTTTGCAGGCTCATCAACGAGTATTCCGCATATGTTCATGACCGGCTCTATCGGGACGCCAAGACCAATCCTCTTCACCTCACTGGCCAGGTACGATGTGTTATCCATGCACGTCTTGACGATGTTGCGGTAGCCTTCTCTGCCCAGGGTTCTCATTGCGAAGTACAACGCAGCAACTCCAGCACTGCTTCGAGTTCCCAGTAATGAGGTTGAATGAAGGCTGGTGAGATACGGGGACTCCACAGCAATGCTTCGAAGGTCCTCTCCCTTCCTCAGCAGGAAGACGCTGGATGGTATGGTCGACATGCCCATCTTGTGACCGTCCAGTACAACTGAACTTACTCCGTCCAACTGGAAATCGAAGGGCCTGGTGGGATATCCAAGCTCTTCCAGGAATGGTATGACGAACCCTCCAAAGGAAGCATCCACATGAAGGAATGTCTTCTCCCCACATATATCCGACAGTTGCTCGATCGGATCGATCGCCCCGAGTTCCGTTGAACCAGCAGATGCGACAACGATAGCCGTGTCATCCGTGATCTTGTCCTCGACCTCTCCAACGTCCATCTCGTAATTCTCGTTAAGACCGACCTCCACGGGTTTCATCCGCAGAACGTCGCATGCCTTCAGCATCGAGAAATGAGCGTTCTCGCAGTAGACGACCTCGTTCTTCCCCGAAACATTCCTGGCTATCCAAGCTGCAACGATGTTGCTCTCGGTTCCGCCGGCCTGCACCTGTCCGTGAATGCCATCACCGTGCAGGAGCCCAGAGACCATTGAGACTATCTTCTCCTCGAGTTTCTTGGTGCCTGGATACAGTCCCGGATTCCCCAGATTGGACTCTATGAACCTGGAATGAACGTCAACGGAGCCGTTCAGGGGCTTGGTGCACATGGACCCGAGCACCCGACCGCCCTCAAACAAGAAGTCCTTCCCGTGCGCCTCCTCCAGCTCCTCCATTGCCTTCTCGAAGCTCGCTCCTTTCTCCTCCATCTTCTAGCGCTCCGTTACCACGATCTTGGTGGGGTAGAGAGATGCCACGTAGAAGGAGTTCCTCACAAGATACCATTCCACCACCATCTCCTCCCCGCACTCTTCCAGGATCTTCTTTCCAAGAGTTGCCAACCTGGACACCTGCGTCTCGGTCAGCTTGTGGGCATCCCACGAATCCTCCTCGACATCAATGCGCTCAACCTCATTCTCGCCCAGCACCCACTTCTTCTGCTGCTCTGCGTTGGCGTGATAGGTCTGCTCTCCCTCCGTATTGACGATGAAGCTGTCCGCGTCCTCGAGATTCAATGGAAGGCCGTGAACAGCGATGATCCTGGTGTCCTTCTCTGACTGGGTGAGGCGCCCTGAGGACTTCGGGTCGAAGAGCTTCTGGATGATGATGGACAGGTCGAACTGAGGGACCCCCATCCGCTCCCTGATCTTGACCTCTTCATCTCCATAGAACGATCTCATGAGCGAGTCCACAGCCACAATGGCGCTGGACTTGGATTCGGCCGTGGAGAAAGGAGGCGGAGAATATTCGTATGAGGCACTCGAGAGGATCCTAGCAACTGGTGACTCCAGCTCATCGAGCCTCTTGGCGATGTCCATCTCGATCTCCCATGGAATGTGTTTTCCATCGGGCATGCCATCGTCCTCGACCAGATCCCTGAAGACCGAACTTGAGATGATGAACATGGGGGGAAGGGTCACTTTCTTCCTGACAAGGGACAATCGCTGACCCAATAATCCGTAGAGGGTCCAATCCTCGATATCCAGATCAACCAGGTTGAGAATCTCTCTGCCCTTCATTAATGCCCAAAATGAGTTGGTCGATAATAAACTTGCCCAGTTTCATCATGCGGCCGGTTTGCCGTCCCTGAGGACCTCTATCCTGCAGGGAGTTGGAACTTTGATCCCAGCCTTCCTGAGAGCCGATTTGGCGTGCTTGATGTTGCTGTCGGTCGTCCTGATGGTTATGATGGTCTGGCCGCGCTGGACCCTCGCAGCTGTTCCCACCAGGCTGCCGAAGGAGCCTCTCATGCCGTCGGATATCCTGTCGGCCCCTGCACCCACGGCCACCTTGTTCTCCCTGAGGACGTGATGCGGGTACACGACTATTTTGAGGTAGTAATTGGATAATCCAGCCATCTTCTGGATGTACCTGTTGGCTGCGATACGGGCGGCCTCCAAGGACATGTGTCTGACCTGGCAGGCCTCCTTGGCGATAAGGTTGATCTCAAGAGGGAACACCCCCGTCTTATTGCCCATCTCGTACTGGACTATGCGGTTCCCTGGAACGCCTCCCATGTACTTCCTGCGGGTATACGCCTTACCCTTCATCTGTCGGTACATCCTGCCGGGTTTGTTAGCCATGCCTTTCGCCTGGGTTTGCTAAGATACCAGATTCTGTATTTAATCCTATTCTACGGATTCGAGTCTGAGAGCGTCTCTGGAAGGGGCAAGCTGAGCCCAGCTATCCAGTGTGCTTCGGGAGAGATCTTTCCTCAGAGCTCTTCTTCAGGTTCCTCTCCCAGAATATCGTCCAGTTCCGTGGACAGGTCGTCGCTATCTGCTGGAGCCTCTTCTTCCTCGGGCATTGAAGCGGTTCCCTCGTCTTCCTCCTTCCTCTTGGGACCAAAGACGAACAACAACAAGAAGATCACGATCGCACCGATGAAGATGATGGACAGTATTGTGACATAGTCAGTGCCCTTGTTGATGTCGATGTTGACTTGCTCGTCGGCCCTTGCATCCGTTCTTGTAGGATCGAACGGATAGAGATCGACCTCGTCCACCACTCCGTCATTGTCATCATCATCGTCCGCGTTGTCGCCGATTCCGTCACCGTCATGGTCGTACCATTCGAATGGGTTGTACGGGAAGACGTCGATCGGATCTTCCACTGAATCACCGTCGCTGTCCTGGAATCCTGTATTGTTGTATGGGGTTGAATCGACGATGTTGGGAATTCCGTCGCCGTCAATGTCTATGTCGGTGTTGTCCCCGACGCCGTCACCGTCGATGTCGCTCCATTCGGATGGGTTCTCCGGGAATGCGTCCACGATATCTGGCACTCCGTCGCCATCGTCATCAGTATCATTGGTGTTTCCGATTCCGTCACCGTCGGTGTCCCTGATCTCGGTGGCATCGTATGGGAAGTCGTCGTAGATGTCTGGAACGCCATCATTGTCGTCGTCAATGTCTATTCCGTCGTGGAGACCATCGCCGTCGTTGTCTCCTGGAAGGAGGATCGCGATGCTCCCATTCGCACTGAATGCACCGACTGCGCTACCGGAGAACGGTCCCTGTGTGGCCCAGAAGGTATGTACGGCCTGACCGCTGAACGATGTGCCACTGTAGGTTATGAGAGTTCCTGCAACTGTCTCGCCTGGCACGGCTCCAGCCGCGTTGGTTGTGGTGTAGAAGCTCTGGTACCAGAACTGGTCGTTCACGTAGACGACTATGCCGGGTCCGGCGGTCGTGCTGAAGTCGTATCCAACGTAAACCTGAACGTCCACATCCCAGAGGACCTGTATCCTCTGGTTCCAGCTGTTGGATACACCTGACGTTATGCCGTCGATGTACCAGAAGTTCAGGAGGAGCTGACCACTTCCTGCGAAAGCATCGCCAAGCCTGGACGAGCTGCCCACGAACTCGGTCGAATAGACATCCATTCGGATGAACGCACCATCATTAGAAGCCATGTAGAATCCGTAGCCTCCGAGCGAACCGTAGTTCACTACATGACAGTCTGTTATGGTCACAACAAAGAGACCGTATCCCGGATTGTCCATGTAGAAGAACGAAAGCTGTGAATTGGTGAAGGTGCTCTTCTTGATCTTCACGTTCATCACATCCGAGCTGGAACTGACTGGATCGTTGAAGTAGAAGGTGTATAATGTGTTCGTGACGCGGGTGTTGTCCATGTTCAGGGTGATCATTGACCCACTACCCTGGTAGTCGAAGTAGAATCCGTAGAATCCATCCTCGAAGACGTTGTTGGTGATGTCGATGTCGCTTATGGAGTTCCAATCCGCATAGTTCAGGTTGAAGAAGGTGACGCCGTAGTAGGCAAGCGGATCGCCCCTGAAGACGTTGTTGTTGATGTTCAGATCCATGAGGCCCCAATACACGTAGTCAATGTATACGCCGTTGCCGGTGAGGTCGAGGAAGTTGTTCTGCTGGATGTTGATCACGCCCACGGTGAACATGTCGTCCCCATAGACCGGTTCTTCCAGGTATATGGCGTTCTGGACGCCGGTCAGGTCGTTGTTGATGATGTCAAGCACGTACGCCTGGTCCTCGAACCCTGAGAAGTACATGGCGGCCCACATGTTCCCTGTGATGGTGTTGCCCTGGATGAGGATGTAGGCGTCGTTCTCGGCATACCATCCGAACTCTATTCCATAGCCGTTCCTCATATCGAGCATGACGTTGTTCTCGATCAGGACCATGTTGGAGAGGTCGTAGTAGTAGATCTCCCCGAGGTAGAATCCGTCCCACGATCCGCTCATGGTGTTCTCGGTGACGATTATGTTCGCAACGTCTCCGTCGTCTCCGTATGAGTTCGAGCCGAGATACAGCATGTAGCTGTCCATGTCGTCGCCGTTGTTCTTGGTGAAGAAGATGTACCAGTTGTTAGAATAGCTCACTCCGTCACTGATATAGAAGCCGTTGTCCGATCTGGAGAAATCGTTGTCTCGAATGATCATGTCAGTGTACGTGAACTCCTCGACGCTGTTGATTCGGAAAGCTTGGCTCGTCAGATCGTTGAAGCTGTTGTTGTTAACGCCCAGATAGTACGTTCCAGGGAAGGCATCCGTATAGTAGGTATTGCCTATGTAGACTCCGTAATTGAAGGAGTCGTAGATGTCGCTGAACTGATTCCAGTGGAAGTTCATGATCACATTTCTTATGTCCCAGATCTCGCTAATGTACAGGCCACGGTTGCTGAGGTTCTGGAAGGTGTTGAAGTTCATGTCGAAGTACAGGTAGGAGTCGTGGATCTGTGTGTCGTAGTAGATGTAGGAGATGTACACACCATAGTCCATCCAGTTGCTGATGGTGTTGGTGAAGTCATTGTACTCGATGGCGATCCACACGTTGCGGAAATCATAGATCTCGTAGCTATAGAACCCGTAGCTGCTGAGGTCCGTGAAGGTGTTCCTGAGAACGTTCAGACTAAGAGTGGAGTCGTAGTCTGTGTTGTAGTAGATCTCGTAGAGATATATCCCGTAGTTGAAATCATTGAACATATCAGAGAAGGAGTTGTCCAGGAAGTCCAAGTAAACGGTTCTGTAGCCGTAGATCTCGTAGATCGTGATTCCCTCTTGATACATGCTCTCCATGTGGTTGTTGGAGACGTCCGCCCACAGATATGTGTCGTAGGCGTCGCTATCGTAATAGAAATCGTTGAGGTAGATACCGTATCCAGTCCGGCTGTACTGCTGAACGTTGTAGAAGTTGTTGCCCTGAACCGTGACAAAGACCTGACGGAAATTGTACATGTCCTCGAAGTATATGCCAGTGCCCCACCAGTAGAGGTTCCTGACCTCGTTGTTGATGATGTTTATCCGCAGGACACCATCAGAGGATGGATCGCTCAGTCCGATGTCATCGCCGATGTACAAGCCAATGTCGAGGTTGTTGTACATGTCGCTGACGTAGTTGTTGAGAACGTCTATCGTTACGAAGCGGTATTCGTATATGTCATAGATGACGAAACCATATTGGGTCATATTCCCGAAGTTGTTGTTGGTGACCGTCAGATAGAAGTTGGTATAATCAAGGTAAACACCGTATTCCGCCTCAGAGATGTACATACCGTAGTCCATCCAGTTGCTGATGGTGCTTCTGAAGTCGTTGTTGTTCACGGTAATTGTGACGTTGCGGTAGTCGTAGAACGAGCCGAATCTGATCCCCATGTTGCTCATGTCATGAATCGTGTTGTCAAACACGTTGATTGTTAGATCCGAGTCGTACATGGTCGTGTAGTAGATGTCGCTGTTGAGGTAGAAGCCGTAGTCGAAGCTGCTGTATGTACTGCTGAACTGGTTGTTGATTATGTTGAAGAGGACGGTTCGGTAGTAGTAGAGTTCATCGGCGATCCTGACGCCGGAGTAGCTCAGGTTCTCAAAGATGTTGTTGGTCATGTCCAGTTGGAAGGAGGACACGTAATCGAAGTCGTCGTAGTAAATGTAGTTGAAGTATATTCCGTCATCCATCCAGTTGCTGAGGGTGTTCCTGAAGATGTTGTTGTCCACGACTATCAATACATTCCTGAAATCCCCGATATCGTTAGAGAAGTACACGCCTCGAGTGCTCAGGTCCAGGAATGTGTTCCCAGCGATTGTGAGCAAGAATGAGCCGTCGTAGGGAGTGTTGCCATAGATGCCGCTGTCGAAATACACGCCGTAGTCGAAGTTGTTGTAGACATCTGAGTAGTAATTGTCCAGGATGTCAATGTCAACATTGCGGAAGTTGTAAATCTGGTTGACTCTGAAACCATAGGCCGTCAGGTTCTCGTACCTATTGTTGGTGATCATCAGCACAAAGGAGTTGTCGTAGCTATCATCGTTATGGTACACATCCTGGAAGTAGACGCCGTGATCCATCCAGTTGCTGATCGAGTTGACAAAGATCGAGTCCTGGATCTGAATGGTGACGTTGCGGAAGTCGTAGACGCTGCCTCCGAAATGGACTCCGATGCTCATCAGATCGAAGAACTCGTTCCGGACGGACGTGAAGTGGAAGTACCCGTCGTTATCGGTCGTGTAGAAGATCGACCCAGTGAAGTATATGCCTCTGTCGAAGTTGTTGTAGACATCGCTGAAGTAGTTGTCGTGGGTGATTATCTCGACGGTGCTGTAGTAGTAGATCTGGCCTCCAATGGAGATACCCTGGGCAGTCAGGTCCCTGGCATCGTTGTTGGAGATCTCTATGTAGAGTGTATTTGCATAGCTGCTATCCCAGTACTCGAATCCCTGGAGGACGACGCCGTTGTCCATCCAGTTGCCGTAAGTGTTGTAGAACACGTTCTGGGATATCAGAACGTTGACGTTCCTGTAACCTTCGAACTCGCGTCCACTGAAGTCGGCAAAGTGAATCGCGTCTACCATCAGGCTGTCAAACGTGTTGTTCACGATCGTTATGCTCAATGAGTTGTCCAGATCCATTCGATCAATCCATATTGGTCTGAGATAGATGCCGTTGTCCATGCCCCCGCTGACCGAGTTGATGAACACATTGTCCTGGATATTGACGGTTGCGTTCGCAAATTGGCCGAACTCCCAGCCCCAATTATTCCTGAACGCGATACCGTCCTGGCTAATGTCATTGAATATATTTCCAGTAATGTCGATGTTCAAAGAGCTGTCGTACATGCTCGTGGAGTAGAATACCTCGTAATACCAGTAGATGCCGTTGTTCAGGTTGTTGGGGTCCATCTGGTTCTCGAACACATTGTCGTGGATCTGGATGTCCACATGTCTGAAGCCGTAGGTTGCGCTCCAAGAGTCAAACCTTATCCCGTCCTGGTTCAGGTCGCGGAAGGTGTTCTCCCTGATAGAATAGTAGAGGAAGTTGTCATAGTCGTTAGTATCGTAGTAGAACCCGCCCCAAATGTTGATGCCGAATTCCATGTAGTTGCTGACCCTGTTCTCGAAAACGTTCCTCTCCACGACGAAGGTCACGTTCCTGAATCCGCCGATAGTGCTCGTGACAACGAATGCATCGTTATTGAGATCGTAGAACTGGTTGGATTCTAGTGTCAGTGTAAAGGCGCTGGCTCGGTTGACGTCAGAGAACCCTATGCCACTTGCGAAGTTGATTCCGTAGTCCATCCAGATGTTGTTCATCCTGTTCTCGAAGAGATTGTTCCTGAAGTCTATATTGACGTCCGAGAAGTCAGAAATGGATGAGTCAAAGTAGACGCCAGTCTCCTGCAGCCCTAAGAACTCGTTGTTGTCCATCAGCAAACTGTAGGAACCGTCTTCGGCGCTAGTATAGTAGAACTGGCCCCCGAAGTGTACTCCTACGAAGAATGTCCCGTAAGTGGTTCCGTTGAAATGGTTGTTGGTGAATGTCATACTAAGGTCTTTGGAGACGGGCATTCCCAGTGTGCTCACGTAGATTCCCCAAGTGGTCAGATCATACAACTCGTTATTGTCGAAGATCAGGACGGTATCGCTCAGCTCTCCCGTGGCACCATATTCGAACCCATCTAGGATTATCCCGTACTGTGTGAACCCATTCCCAAAGAAGTCGTTGTTGGAGAACTCCATGTATACATGTCTGAAGCTTTCCACATGAATGTAGAACGGATAGGATCCCAGGGTGTCATAGACGTTGTTGTTCGAGATCACGTTAAGGTTGAGGTCAAGGTCGGTGTCTCCCATGATGGCCCAGAACACGAAGCCGAAGTCGTAGTCGAAGTCGGTATCCCAGAGGAAGTTGTTGCTAATAGTTATGTCAATGTTGCGGAATCCGAAGATCGGTTGATTGAAGAACACGGCGGACTCATCCAGACCGACGAATTCGTTGCCACTGATGCTAATCGTGAGATTCTGCCAGAAATTGAGATCGCCTCTGACCACACCGTCAAAGAACAAGCCATAGGATCGGGATTCCATTCCCCAGAAGTAGTTGTCGTCGACCGTGATGAGTATCTCGTCGAAGAACTGAACGTTGCTTGCGAAGTGGACGCCGTATTGACTCCAATCAGCGTTGAGCCAGTTGTTCGTGAAGGTGAACGTGAACGTCCCGCTGGTTCCGGGGATTGTCTCAAGGGTGCCAAGGAAGTAGATGGCGGAATAGGAGTTGTTGAACGAGTTGTTGTCCACTACAATCGTTGCCGAGCCTCCGTTGAGGCCCCTCACGAAGATTGCTTCCCCTCCGTTCCCTTCGATCCAACTGTTCCTCACGCCTAGATCGAGGCCTCCTTGGGTTATGAAGCCGATATCAAGGCCTTCGGCCCCGTTGACGAAGAAGTCACAAAAGTCGATGTCGATGTACATCCTTCCTGGATTTGCACCAGCGAAGAATATCCCCGACCCTGCATTGTTGGAGAAGCTCGACCGGAGAGCGCCGAAGTATAGATCATTGCCTGGGGCCACCATTGGCAGATATATCCCATCGGAACCAAAGAACCAACCATTTCCATTGACTTGTGTATCTGTGAAATCAAGATCCATCCAGCCGTCGTTGACGGATGATACATAGATGCCACTGTCGCCGTTATCATTGACAAAGCTCTGATCCAGGGATATCAACAAGTTCGTCGTCACAATTGGTGAGCCCAAAGTTCCGAGCACGATGCCATATCCTTGATCGCTGGAGTCAAAATGAGTGTTGAAAGCGGTGATTGTCACATCCCCGTTGGCAACCTGGTCAATCCAGAGATTGGCCATCATATCGTTGTTCTCGATAAGGGAAGACTGGAAGTCCATAACGACGTTTCCATTTGCAACGTTTTCAATGTAGATGCCCGCCATATGGCCTGCGACCTGAGAGGACTGGAAGTTCATTGCCAGATTGGTGCCAGTTAATGGTTCCGTGTATACGCCGACTTGGATGTTGTTCACAATGCGAGTGTTTCCCAGGAAGTTGAACACGTAATCGGGCGCAGTAGAATCAGAGATGTAGATCCCAACACCAGCGTTGTTTACAACGTTACTGCCGGTCATCGTGAAGCCGCCAAGGTCACTGCTGTACATTATTCCGGCGAACTCTCCATCGCTCACAGTGAATCCGTCGAACGTCAATGCAGAGGTCTCAATCCACATTCCCATGCTACCTCCGCCAGCGTACGACACTTGTGAATTCACGAACGACCCAGTGCTACCCACGTCGAGATAGAAGCTGTAGTAGACAGGTGGCCACAGAGGATCCCTAGTAATCGTCCCTCCGTCCATGTTCAAGGTCCCGCCGGCCTGAACTCGCACCTGATACTGTCCGGTGAACGCGAGCTGCATGTAGAGCTCCGACTGGAGGTTCAGCACGCCGCCCGGGGCGATTATGAGGTCCTCGTTGAGGGACGTGGGAGCTATCCAAGTTTCAGTAGCGACCACGGTATACGCCTCGGCAGGTTCCGAGCTCATGACCATCAATGCAGCAAATGCAAAGAGGGCGAACACGGCGACAAAAATGACCCGCCTGAAGGATCGTTCAACCACAATCTCACTCATGGATTCGGCTTCTTCTTCCATGTTATCACTATTCTCCTCTAGATGAATTCAATCGCCCCTGTCTAGAAGATGTCCTCATCTTCCAGATCAGAGGACTTCTCCTCTTCCTCGGGCTCTTCTTCCATCGTTTCTTCCGGCTCTTCCGGTATCTCATCTTCCTCAGGTTCAATCTCTTCCTCAGGCCCAGGAGGAACTCCCTCGTCCTCGTCCTTCTTCTTGCGACCGAAGAGGAGCCATATGAGCGCGAGTATGACTATACCGATTATCAGGATTGCGAGTGCGGTACCCAGGTCGGCTCCCTCGTTGATGTCGATGTTGATCTGTTCGTCGGCCCTTGTATCCGTTCTTGTCGGATCGAATGGATAGAGGTCGGCCGTGTCGGGCACGCCGTCGTTATCGTCATCCTCGTCCAAGTTGTCGCCAACGCCGTCGGCATCGTTGTCAGCCCACTCAGCGGGGCTGTACGGGAAGGCGTCGATGTTGTCCGCGACTCCATCGCCGTCCATATCCTGGAATCCGGTGTTGTTGTATGGTGAGGTGTCCACGATGTTGGGTATCCCGTCGCCGTCAATGTCTATGTCGGTGTTGTCCCCGACGCCGTCGCCGTCGATATCACTCCATTCCGATGGGTTCTCCGGGAACGCGTCCACGATATCTGGCACTCCGTCGCCATCGTCATCAGTATCATTGGTGTTTCCAATGCCATCACCGTCGGTGTCCCTGATCTCGGTGGCATCGAATGGGAAGTCGTCGTAGATGTCTGGAACGCCATCATTGTCATCGTCAATGTCTATTCCGTCGTGGAGACCATCGCCATCATTGTCTCCTGGAAGGAGGATCGCAATCGAGCCATTCGCATTGAACGAGCCCACAGCGCTACCCGAGAACGGTCCTTGCGTCGCCCAGAATGTGTGAACGGCCTGACCGCTGAACGATGTGCCACTGTAGGTAATGAGAGTTCCTGCAACTGTCTCGCCAGGCACGGCTCCAGCCGCGTTGGTTGTGGTGTAGAAGCTCTGGTATCCGAACTGGTCATCGACGTACACGATGATTCCAGGTCCTGCTGCAGTGCTGAAGTCGTATCCCACATAGACCTGAACGTCCACGTCCCAGAGGACCTGCATCCTCTGGTTCCAGCCATTGGAGACACCGGATGTGATTCCGTCTATGTACCAGAAGTTGATGAGTATCTGTCCATCACCGGCGAAAGCATCGCCAAGCCTAGACGAGCTGCCCACGAACTCGGTCGAATGGACATCTATCTGTATGTACGCTCCATCGTTGTCGGCCAAGTAGAAGCCGTAACCGCCCAATGAGCCGTAGTCGTTCACCTTACAGTCGGTTATGTCCACGATGAAGAGACCGTATCCAGGATCGTCCATGTAGAAGAACGAAAGCTGTGAATTGGTGAAGATGCTCTTCTTGATCTTCACGTTCATCACATCCGAGCTGGAACTGACCGGATCGTCGAAGTAGAAGGCGTAGAAGGTGTTGGTGACATATGTGTGGTCCATGTTAAGGGAGATCATCGAGCCGCTGGTCTGGTACCTGAAGTAGAAGCCGTAGAACGCGTCCTCGAAGATGTTATTGGTGATGTCGATGTTGGATATGGAGTTCCATTCGGCGTAGTCGAAGTAGAAGAACGTCACGCCGTAGTAAGCGAGCGGATCGCCCCTGAAGAGGTTGTTGTCAATGTTCAGGTCCATGAGGCCGTTGTAGACATTGTCGATGGAGATTCCATAGCCAGTAAGGTCCCTTACATCATTCTGGTTGATGTTGATGACTCCCACGGTGAACATGCCGTCACCGTAGACTGGATAACTGAGGTATATGGCGTTCTGGACGCCGGTCAGGTCGTTGTTGATGATGTCAAGGACATAGGCCATGTCCTCTGCTCCGTCGAAGTAGATGGCGGCCCACATGTTCCCGGTGATGGTGTTGTCCCGGATGGTGAAGTAAGCATTGTCGACCTGATAGAACCATCCGAGCTCGATACCATATCCGTTCCTCATGTCCGTGAAGGTGTTGAGCTCGATCAGTAATCCTCCTGACAGGTCGTAGTAGTACAGACCATCCACGTAGATTCCGTCCCATGAGCCGGACATGGTATTGTCGTGGACCCAAATCGTGGCCATGTCACCATCATTGCCGTACGAGGTTCCTCCCAGGTACAGCATGTAGCTGTCCATGTCGTCCCCGTTGTTCCTGGCGAACTCGAAGTCCCAGATGCCTGCGTAATCCACACCGCCATTGATGTAGAAACCGTAGTCCGAGCGTGAGAAGTCGTTGTCCACGATGAGCATGTCCGTAATCTCAAAGTACCTGACCTGGTTGAAGCGCACCGCATAGCTCGTCAGATCGTTGAAGAAGTTGTTGGTCACCACGAGATCGAAGGTGCCCGGGAAAGACCTGGTGTGGTATATGTCATTGGAGAAGTAGATTCCATAGTTGAAACTGTTGTAGATGTCGCTGAACTGGTTGTTGAGTATGTTTATCGTCACATGTCGGTAGTAGTAGATCTGGCTCATCCTGAAGCCGTATTGGGACAGATTCTGGAAGTCGTTGTTGGTGATGTCTAGGAAGAGGTAGGTATCAGAGTTGCTGTTGTCGAAGTATATGTAATTCATGTACACTCCGTAGTCCATCCAGTTGCCGAGGGTGTTGATGAAGTCGTTGTTGTCGATCGTTATCGTGACCGTTCGGAAGTCGTAGATGTCCCCATCGAAGTATACGCCCCTGCTGCTGAGGTCCATGAAGGTGTTCCTCAGGATGTTTATCGTCAGGTCGGAGTCGTAGTTAGTGGAGTAGTAGATGGTGTCCTCCCCGAAGTATATGCCAGTGTCGAAGTTGTTGAACTGGCCGGTGAAGGAGTTGTCCAGGAAGTCGATGTACACGTGCCTGAAGCCGTAGATCTCGTAAATTGTGAAGCCTTCGCCGTTGAGGCTCTCCATCACGTTGTTGGTGGCGTTGAACCAGAGGTAGGTGTCGTACATGTCGTCATCGAAGTAGAAGTACTCGATGTAGACGCCGTAGCCGAAAGTGTCGCTCCTCGTGGATATGAAGTCGTTGGTGTGGATCTCCACTACGGTCAGATGATAGTTGCCGAACTCGTAGAAGTAGACGCCATATGACCAGTAGTCGCCGTCCCTGAACTCGTTGTTCAGGATGTTCAAGAAGGCCTCGCTGTAATAGTCAGTGGAGTCGATATAGCAGCCATCGATGTAGATGCCATATTCGAAGTTCCGGTAGATGTCGCTGAGGTAGTTGTTGAGAACGTCAATATACGTGAAGCGGTAGTTCTCCACGTAGCTGAGGTACAGCCCCATGTAGGTCAGGTTCTCGACGTTGTTGTTGGTGAAGTCGAAGTCGAAGTAGTTGTCGTACATCTCATCATCATTATAGAATCCGTCGAAGTAGATTGCGTATCCAGTTGATCCGCTCAGCGTGCTTATGAAATCGTTGTTGTCCACTAGAACAGTAACTATCCTGTAGTTCCCCGTTTGGCTAAAATATGCTCCATATCCCCAGTAATCGAGATTTCTGATCTCGTTGTTGAGGTAGTTAAGAATGAACTCGGAGTCGTATTCGGGGCCATCAATGTAGAACCCATCGTTGAAGTAGACGCCGTAGTCGAAGTTGTTGTAGATGTCGCTGAAGTAGTTGTTGATGATGTTGATGTAGGTGTATCTCATGTTGTAGATCTCGTTGACATCCAATCCACGGTTGGAGATGTTCTCGAATCTGTTGTTGGTAACGTTGAAGAACAGATACGCCGCGACATCATAGACATCATAATAGATGTCAGAGAAGTCGACGCCGTAGTCCATCCAGTTGCTGACCACGCCCCCGAAGAAGTTGTCTTCGATCGTGATCACCGTTGTTCTGAAGTTGTAGATGCTGCCAGAGAAGTAGACCGCGCGATTGCTGAGGTCCTGGAATGTGTTTCTTAGCACTGAAATTGTGAAGTCCGCGTCATAGTCGGTCGTGTAGTAGATTGAGCTGAAGTAGACGCCGTAATCGAAGCTGTTGTACACGTCGCTGAAGAAGTTGTCCAGGACGTCTATCGTGACATGGCGGTAGCCGTATATCTGGTTGGTCACTCTGAAGCCAGCGTAGCTCAGGTTCTCAAAGACATTGTTGGTGATATCGATACGAATCGAACTGTCCTGGTCGAAGTCGCTGTAGTACATGGGGCCCAACTCAACTCCGCCGTCCATCCAGTTGCTGATCAAGTTGATGAAGTCGTTGTTGTCGACCGTTATCAACACGTTGCGGAAGTCCCAGATATCTCCGTTGAAGTCGATAGATCGTGTTATGAGGTCCATGAAGGTGTTCCCTGATATCGTCAATGTGAAGGAAGAGTCATAGGCGCTGTTGTAGTAGATGCTGCTTGAGAACATGAATGCATAATCGAAGTTCGCGTAGACATCGCTCGCATAATTACCGGTAATATCAATCGTCACATGGCGGTAGCCATAGATCTGGCTAATCCTGAAGCCGTAGTTGGTCAAGTTCTCGAACCTGTTATTGAGCAGTGTCAGATCGAAGTAGTTGTCGTAACTATCATCGCCATATTGGACGTTCTGCATGTACACGCCATAGTCCATCCAATTGCTGATCAGGCAGAGGAAGTTATTGTCTTGGACCGTCACAGTCGCGTTCCTGAAGTTGAATATCGCGCCAGAGAAGTGAATGCCATAGCTGTTCATATCGAAGAACCAGTTCCTTTCGATGTTTATTACGATGTCTGTGTCATAGTCGGTTGTGTGGTAGATGGTGCTGGAGAAGTAGATGCCCCTGTCGAAGTTGTTGTAAACATCGCTGAAGACGTTGTCCAGGATGTCGATGGTCGTATGGCGGTAGAAGTAGATCTGACCTTCAATATAGATACCGTTGGCTGTCAAATCGCTCATGTTGTTGCCGGTCACTAGCATATCGAAGTAATTGTCGTAGCTGTCGCCACCGAACTCGAACCCTTGGAGGTATATTCCGTAATCCATCCAGTTGCCCATGGTATTGTGCATCTCATTGTTCATGATCACAACATTGGCGTTCCTGTATCCCTCGAAGTCCCAGCCTGTCCCAGAATAGAAGTATATGCCGTAGTTGTTCAGGCTGTCGAAGGTGTTGCCAGTGATGGTGATGTCGATGGAGTTGTCAGCGTCCGTTCGGCCGTAGTAAATTGTCCTGAGATATATGCCGTAGTCCATGTAGCTGCTCACGGTGTTCCTGAAGTTGTTGTTCTGTATGTTGACGCTGGCGTTCCTGAAGTACCCGGAGTCCCAGCCGGCCCAGTTCCTGAAGGCGATGCCGTCGTTGTCCAGGTCGGTGAAGTTGTTGCCGGTGAAGTCCAAGTTGATGGAGCTGTCGTAGTCCTGAGTGGAGTAATAGACCTCGTAGTACCAGCAGACACCGTAGCCGGTGTAGGTCGGACTGATGAGGTTCTCTATCACGTTATCGTGTATCTGGATGTCGACGTGTCTGAAACCGTACACAGTACTTCCAGATGCGAAGTAGATACCGTGGACGTTCATGTCGCGGATGGTGTTATCTCTTATTGTGACGGAGTAGGTGTTGTCATACATGTTGCTGCCGTAGTACATCCCGTTGTTGAAGTAGACGGCATAGTCAATGTAGTTGGAAATCCTGTTCTCAAAGATGTTCCTCTCGATGGAGATGGTCACATCCCTGAAGCCGTACATGTTGGTGTTGAACCTGATGCAGTCGTTGTTGAGGTCGTAGCATTGGTTGTCCGCAATCGTCACTGTCAAAGAACTCCAAACGTCCAGATTGGGGTAGTTAATGGTGCCTAGATGATATACACCGTAGTCCATCCAGATGTTGCCAGGGTTCTCAAAGAGATTATTCGTGTATTCAAGGCGAACATGTCGGAACTGGGTAACCGAGCCATCTAGCCTCAGGCCGTTGACCTCCAGGCCCAAGAAGTCGTTGTTGTCCATTGTGATGTTGAAGTAGGCGTCGCGGGTGATGGTGTAGTAGTAGCTGTTGGTGAGGTATATCCCGTAATAGAGAGAGCCTGACGCAGTGGCATTGAAGAAGTTGTTGGTGAATGTGAAGTCGGTCACCCTGAAGAACATCTGCCCAGCGGAATTGAAGTAAATTCCGTGGGATCCGGGCTGCATGTTGACGAATTCATTGTTGTCAGCCAGGAATGTGATCTCGCTGAAGTCCCACATGTCGCCGTAATACAGCTGGGCGAAATAGACCCCATAATACGTTGTGCCTATGCCTTCAAAGAAGTTGTTACTTGTATCAACGTTGACATGGCGAATGCGGAGAATATTGAAGCGCATTGAGTAATCGCTCATGCCGTAGAACTGGTTCCCGTCCGCGACGAGGTTCAGATGAGAATCGACAGCGAACTCTGAGTAGAAGGTCCCCCCGTAGAGGCCGTACTCATAGTCGCCATCGGTATCCCAGAGGACGTTGTTGTTGAAGTTGATGTTTGCGTACCTCATCCGGTAGACGCTGTTGAGATAGAGCCCGGAGTAGTCTAGCTCACCGAACTCATTGTTGTTCACGTTCAGTGTGAAGTTGTGCCAGAACGCCGGATCGCCT
Source organism: Methanomassiliicoccales archaeon (assembly GCA_030593885.1). GTDB lineage: Archaea > Thermoplasmatota > Thermoplasmata > RBG-16-68-12 > SOIM01 > JAGLME01. Next base: position 12,715 of record JAUVGH010000004.1, on the reverse strand, counting down.
CGTATCATCTGATCGAAGTAAACGCCGTTGTCTCTCAACTCCCCACCCAGGAAGTGGTTGCCGGTGAATGTCATGACGGTCTCATCGAAGTACGATATGATTCCATTGAATCGGACTCCATATTCGCTCCAATCTGATACGACCCAGTTGTTGGTGAAGGTGATTGTAAGAATATCGCCCGATCCTGCGGTTGTCTGGAGTGCGGAGGCGACGTAGAGAGCGGCATAAGAGTTGTTGAAGTCGTTGTTGTCTATGTTAATCCAACCATTACCGTTCGTGAGCCCAGCCAGAAGGATGACCCCGTTGGTGTCACCATTCCCTCTGAGGTCGCTGTTGACAACGTCGATCTGAAGACCGTTTGAGCCGGTGGAGACGACAGGTCCCACGTATAGACCCACATTACTATTGGTTTGGATCGTGCAGGTGTTAATGCCGACCCGCACATCTCCCGGGTTGGCTCCATTAAAGTAGATCCCCGAGCCGAGATTGCTGCTGAAACTGGAGCGCAAAGCGGAGAATGAAACCAGACGGCCTGGAGCGGGCCTTGGCATCCGGACGCCGTCACCGCCGAACATCAGTCCATTCCTCTCGACTACCGTGTCGATTATGTCCACAAATATGTCTCCGACGAAGGCACCGCCCACCAAGATCCCTTGGGCCCCGTTACCCACGACGAAGCTCTGGTCCACGCTAACCGTGATGCCTCCAGAGCCTCCGGCACCCACGTTTCCTATGAATATCCCGGCACCCACCGTACTGAAATCGAAATTGCTGTTGAACGCTTTGAAGTCCAGTATCCCGTTGTTCACTTCAATAACTATCACGTTCTCCCAAGCGTTGTTGGAAATGTCCGAACCTTGGATGTTGAAGGAGACGTCGCCGCTCCCAATTATTCCCAAAACAAAGATCCCAGAACCTCCGTTGTTGGTGATCCTACTGTCAACGACGTCCACGAACACGTTCTTGCTGCCCATCCATTCAAAGAACACTCCGCTCAAAGAGTTGTCGTGTATACTGGTGAAACCACTGAGCTGAAGGATGTAATCATTGGCAGCTGAATCGTCGACGTATATGCCGTTCCCATTGTTCCAGGCCACTTCGCAACCGTTCAGGGACAAGGTCGCTATCGGCGTAGGAGTGTCCCAATAGATACCGTGCATTCCCCCGTTCGTGACGGTCGTTCTGGTGAAAGTGATAGCATCGGTTGACACGTGTATGCCCATGCTGCTCATAGGACCGTTGTAACCCGCGAACTGAATCTGGGAATCTAAGAATGTTGCCCTGCTTCCCTGATCGATCCAGAAATCATAACGGAATGGAGAGCCGCTTGTAATAATCGACTGGTCGACGGTCAGTGTTCCCCCTGCTTGCACGCGAATCTCCCACATACCATCGAAAAATGGGATCATTGTGACCGACGTCCCCTGTATGGTCAAATCGCCACCAGCAATGATGGTGACGTCTTCCACCCAGACCTGGGGCGTGTTCCAGGTCACCGGTCCGGCGATGACAACTGCCTCGGCGGGCTCTGATGTCATTACCATCATGGCCATCAGGGCAATCAACCCGAACAAGGCGACGAACAGTATTCGCCTCAGCGGTCTTGCATATACCTTCCCACTATCAATCTCACTTTCATCGCTCATATTATCGTGTCTCCTCCGATTTTTATCGTGAACCGTTTGCATTAGGTCACGCTTATCCGATGCCTCCTCCCGAGGTTCACAGTTCAAAAGCGTACAAGGAGCGTATATCTCATTTTATTTAACTATTTTGCCTTTGTTATTTGGTTTGAAGAAATCTTATATACGGACGCCCTTTTCGACACGGGAAGGTCTGGTAATGTATCTGGTCAAATTTGGTGGAAGCGTACTAACCAATAAGGAGACCATAAAGAGCCAGAAAGGAAAGAAGATATTCTATCGGGACAGGACGGCCCGATTATTGTCGGAGCTTGGACCGATCGGAGAGGAGTTCATACTCGTTCACGGGGCCGGCTCGTTCGGACACCCTCTCGCCAAGAAATACAAACTGAAGGATGGATACAAGAAGGAGTCCCAGATTCCGATCGTTGCGAAGGTCCATGAGGACGTTCGGGCGTTGAACCTCAGCATCATTAGGGCAATGGGGGAGATAGGCATTCCCGCGGCTTCGTTGCCCCCAAGCTCCCTCGTCGAGTTCTCCAAGGGATTCCTCAAGGAGTTAAACACCAGACCGTTCAGGCATCACCTTGAGATGGGGGTCGTTCCGGTGACCTTCGGGGACGTTGTCCCTGACACCTCGAGGAAGTTCGGCATATGCTCGGGCGACGACCTGATGATGCACCTGGCCAAAGAATTCAAGCCACGAATAGCCATCTTCGTGACCAAAGTGGATGGAATCTACACGGGAGACCCAAAAGCGGGACCATCCGAGTTCATACCCGAGATAAACGAAAATACCATAAGACTCATACAAGATTCGAAAGATGACGTGCCCGACGTGACGGGGAGAATGAAGAGAAAGGCCAAGATGATGCTGTCGATAGCCAAGGGAGGAGTCGACTGCGTCGTTCTGAACGGACTGGAGAGGAACAGGCTGAGAAAGGCGATAGAGGGCAGGAAGGTCAAACTCACGATAGGGAGGGGAAAGAAATGACCCAGAACAGGAAGAAAGAGCATCTGGAGATCGTTCTCAATGAGGACGTCTCTGCCAATTACAACTACTGGGATGATGTCAGGTTGATCCATAGAGCACTGCCGGAGATAGACATGGACGAGCTTGACACCGGCGTTACGATATTCGGTAAGAATCTCGACGCGCCAATCATCATATCCGCGATGACAGGGGGGTACAAGGACGCTGAAACGATAAACAAGAACCTAGCCGAAGCAGCGAGCGAGGTCGGGATAGGAATGGGTGTGGGCAGCCAGAGGCAGGCCATCGAGGACGCTTCACTTGAGAGGACTTATTCCGTCGTCAAGGACTTCGACGTTCCGCTGGTGATCGGCAACCTGGGAGCGCCGCAGTTCATCCGTCAGGGGGATAAAGACCCGTTCACGGAACGGGATGCCAAACACGCGATGGAGATGATAGACGCTGACCTGCTCGCGATACACCTGAACTTCCTGCAGGAGGTCGTGATGCCGGAAGGCGACACCAGGGCGAAGGGATGCCTCGAGGAGATAAACAAACTCGCCAGGTTCCTTCCGATCATCGTCAAGGAGACCGGGGCCGGGATATCCAGAGGGACTGCGTTAGTGCTGAGGAACAGCAAGATAAGGGGAATAGACGTGGGCGGACTGGGCGGAACCAGCTTCTCGGCGGTCGAGTATTTCAGAGCGAAGAACGAGTCGGACAAGAGAAAGGAGAGACTGGGAAAGACGTTCTGGAACTGGGGCGTGCCCACTCCTGTGTCACTGATTGAGGCTAACGTAGGTCTTCCGTTGATAGCCACCGGCGGGGTGAGGAACGGTCTGGACGCGGCAAGGGCGATGGCTATGGGAGCTTCATCGGCCGGAATAGCGTCAAGGTTGTTGCCTTTCGCAAAGGAATCCGCTCAAGCGGTCATTGAAGAGCTGAATCTCATTCTCAGCGAGCTGAGAGCAACGATGTTCCTGACGGGGTCGAGCACGATCCCTCAACTGAAAGAAGCGAATGCTGTGATCGTCGGGGACACAGCAACGTGGATATCCGGCCTGGAGATGTGACGAGGGGGGCGTGATGAACGTGGAAGAGTTCAAGCAGTACCTTGACGAGAAATCAAGATTCATAGACGGAGAGATAGAGAAGTTCGTTCTTGAGGGCGAAAAGATAGAGAACCTGCACGATGGGATGGTCTACTCTTTGGGGCTGGATACACCCGACAGGAACACCCGCGGAAAAAGGGTGAGACCGGTACTGGCACTGATGACCTGTGAGAGTTTGGGAGAGGACTGCTCGAAGGCGATCCCATTTGCGATTTCAGCCGAGCTGCTTCACAGTTTCCTTCTGGTGCACGATGACATAGAGGACGAGGACGAGGTCAGGAGGAACAGACCCAGCGTATGGAAGAAGTTCGGTCCCGCACATGGCATAAACATCGGGGATTACATCTTCGTGAAGACGTACAGGGCGATCCTGAGAGGCGGGGACGTGGGTGTCAGCAGCGAGCAGCTGGTGAAACTGGTGGATCTGCTCACCAAGACCGTGGACAGGACCGGCATCGGGCAGGCCATGGACATAGGCGCCAGAGAGAGCGACGACATCTCGGTGGAGGAGTACATGAGGACGGTCACTGAGAAGACCGGATACTACCTCGCGTATCCGATAATCGGCGGGGCGATAATCTCCGGCGCTTCGGACGAAACGTTGAGATCGCTGGAGGAATTCGGCAAGTACATTGGGCCGGTGTTCCAGATAGCGGATGACATTCTCGATCTCACCGAGGGCAAGGGGCGAGAGGAGATAGGTTGCGACATCAAAGAAGGAAAGAGAAGTCTGCTTGTTGCGCTCGCATCCTCAGAATGTACTCAGGAGGAGAAGGAGAGGCTCTTCGAGATATTGAACAAAGCAAGAGAATACACCTCGGACGAGGATGTCTCCTGGGTCATATCACTGTTTGACAAGTATCAGATAATAAATAAAGCGAAGGAAAGAGCAAGGGAGATGCTGGGCGCGGCCAAGGCATCGATTCAGGATGTCCCGGAAGAGTTGAGAGAGAATCTCTCGGCCGCTGCTGAGTTCTTCCTTGAAAGGAAGATATGAGGGATATAATGGAGGAGAGAGAACCAGAAAGTCCGATATGTCAGAGCTGCGGGATGCCGATGCACCTCGAGGAGGATTTCGGAAGCAACGGTGATGGCTCGACGAACTTCGACTATTGCCAGTTCTGCTTCAAGAACGGGTACTTCACGATCCCGGACCTGACCATGGAACAGCAAATCGAGAGACTGGTGGACATCGGTGTGTCGACGCTGAACATGCCCGAGGATAAAGCAAGAGAGATGGCGGAGAACACCCTGCCTGGTCTGAAGAGATGGCAGAGTCTTTAGTGGATATCATATCTCATGATTAGGGAAGGATACCAGTCACAAGGCTCGGCGTCTTCACTCTGATTGATGTATTGTGCGGATCTGTCAGCATCCTCAAATGAATCAATGAATCCGTTCTCGTTGAATGCGACGCCTAGTTTCTCTTTCAAATCGGTTTCCAGTCCATTGCAGATGTGGGAACAGAAGTTGTAGCATCCTTCATCGGCCAGTATTTCAAAGCCCAAGACAGCGCCGGAAGGATCGATTGGCTCATATCTAGACAGAACTATGAGGAGAGAATCCTCTCGCATCTTGAAAGTGTGTTCATCCGGCATGTAATCCTCAAGACGTTCGAAGAATAACCCCCTTACGGGGCCTTCCGACCGCATTCTTCTCTCTGCGATCCATCGCATCTGAGATCGCTTTTCGTATCTGCGATACTTGTCTATTGTCTCTTTAGAGACCCCCAATCCGATTAACTCCAAATCTGGAATGTGCTTGAGATATGATTGATGAAACTCTCTCGCGGTGTTCAGATTCAGGAAGACATTGGGAAATGCCATATTCTCCGCTACATATTGCTTATTGACCCATTTCTGAAGTTTCTTCAAGGACTTTCTATCCAGATTCAACTTATCCAACGCGGTGTTATTGGTTGAATCTTGTCCGGGGAAACCTGGTCCAGGTGGATTTGGGGCAGCTTTCGAAAACGCATTTACATCGCCATCCCGAGGACGGCGTTTATCCGGGAAACTCCATATGTCTGGATATCTATCACAATTGCATTCACTTGCGGAGATCAGCTTAGACGGTAGAATTCTCTCATCCATCCATTCTTCACGATCGCACTTCTCGATAATGAGATAACCGGCAGAGTAGAACGTTCTTTCCTTTGTCATGTCCCTCTCAACTCTCGTAATAGGTTATCACCAATATATGAAATGCACTTCGGAATACGATGATCAGCAAGTAACGCCCTTGTCGGTCAAGAAGAACTCGGCGCTTTTGGCCTCTGCGAGATGTCGGTGCTTCATAACCACGGCACGTCTAGCGTTGGGACCGATCTTGTCAAGTCTGATTATGGATTTTGCGTTGTGGGTCAGCATGTGGCCACCCAGGGGTTCGTATGTCCCCCTTTCGATATCCGTATAGACCTGGCTTGTGAGCACGATTGGTATGTCCTGTTTCCTCGCCAACGAAAGAAGCTTTGAGACCTGCCCCGTCAATGTCTTCCTGTCGAACCTCTCCTCGTTCCTCTTGGTCATCCGGTAATGGATCGTTGCAGAATCGAATACCACCAGCCCCATCCTGGAGCTCTTCTCAACGAGTTTTACAACGGCATCAATGGCCTCCTCCTGCTCCTCCATGTTGGTCGCTTCCCACAGAAGGACGTTCTTCATGATCTTGTCATACTGTTTCCCGCTCATCTGCTTCAGCCTCTCCATGGAGACGCCTTCGGTGTCGATGTAGGCGACCTTCTCCTTCCTGGCAACGTTCCTGGACAACTGCAGGCAGATGTTGGTCTTCCCGCTCCCCGCTTCACCGTAAAGCAGGGTGAGACAGCCGCTCTCTATTCCTCCCTCCAGAAGGTCATCCAATGACTTGCATTCGATCTTGATCTTCATTTCAACAAGGCTATTGCCCGGACGCTATTTAACTATTCTACAATACCGTTGTGAATGTGGACCGGCCAGGGAGGTGAAACTACTCCAGGCCCAGCTTGGCCTTGACCGCCCCAAGGTTCTCTTTTACCTTCTCTTCAACACCCTCGAAAAGGCTGTTCCCGTGAGTGTCTATGGCAATCGTCAGCGGTCCGAAGTTGTCAGTTTCCACTATCCATATGGCCTCGGGCATCCCCATGTCGAACCACTCCACGCCCTTGACTTCTCTCATTCCATTGGCTGCAAGGATCGCAGCACCGCCTGTGATGGCCAGATAGACGCAGCCGAATCTCTCCATCGCTTCGATGGTTGGTCGGGACATACCGCCCTTGCCGATGATCGCGCGCACCCCGAAGTTCTCAATGAACTGGGGCTCCAGATTGTTCATCCTTGAACTTGTTGTAGGCCCAGCCGCAACAACAGACCAGTGCTCGTTCACCTTCTTCATTATGGGGCCGCAGTGGAACATCGCCATGTCCTTGAAATCGACCGGGACCTCCTTACCTTCCTCGAGATATTCCAGCGCCCTGATGTGGACCTCGTCCCTGCCTGTGTAGATTGTGCCCGAGAGATAGACGCTGTCCCCGAGCTTCAGGTTCCTTACATCCTCCTCGCTGAGCGGAGTGGTGAGATGAACGTCCGCCACCTAATCACCCCCGTGTGTGGTGTATTCGACCTTGCCGTCCTGATAGATCCTGCAAGCCGCCCTCCTGGCCGCCCAGCACTGAACGTTGATGGCCACGGGAAGGCTGGCCGTGTGGCATGCTGCATATTCTATTTTCACCCCTAGGATCGAGGTCTTCCCCCCAAGTCCCATGGGACCGATGCCGATCTCATTGAGCGTTGTGTAGAGCTCCTCCTCGAGCTGGGCGATATCTGGGTCAGGGTGTCTCTGGTCCAGCGGACGCAGAAGGGATTCCTTTCCCATCTTAATCGAAATGTCGGCAGACCCGCCTATCCCCATGCCGAGGATGGTCGGTGGGCATGGTTTTGATCCGGCGTTCAGCAACACGTCCAGGGCGAACTGCTTGATCCCTTTGAGCCCGGCGGCGGGGGTGAGCATCCTGAGAGCGCTCATGTTCTCGGAGCCGGCACCCTTTGGCATCACCCCGATCTCGATATGATCATTATCGGACATCCGGCAGTTGATGTAGGGCATATGCTCCCCGACGTTGGTTCCGGGGTTCTTTCTAGTAATGGGATGGACCGCGTTGGGCCTCAGCGGGATGACCTTGGTTCCCTCCTTGACCCCTTCAATGATGGCCTCTTGGACATCGTCCACCTCCACGTTACCCAGATCAACGAAGAATATGGGTATCCCGGTGTCCTGACACATGGGCAGTGAGCCCTCCTCCGCAAGGGCCACGTTGTCCAGTATCGCTTTGAGCTGGGCCCGGGGAACCTCGTCCTCCTCCCTCTCGTGAGCATCCTCCAAGGCCTTCTTCACATCGGACGGCAAGCGGGTGACCGCCTGGCGGAGAAGCTCCACGGTGGTATCAACGATCAACTCCTTTGAAATCATGAGAACCGAATGAGAATCCGGAGGTGTGTAATTAATCCTTTTGAGACGGCGCTGGAAAAATCCCTTTCTCGCATTTGATTATCGAGATCTCTTCTTCTGAATGGAAACCCTCGGGCTTCTTGATGGTGACCGTCTTCATGGTGTCCGGGTCCATGATCTGCATCTCATCCTCTGTCTCCACCAGCAACACCGCTTGAAGTCTGAGGCAATCCACCACGCTTGACCCTACCAGCTCGGACGGTGTGAACGAATACTTGCTCCAATCCTCTATGTTCTTGACCGAGACGTTGGTCGCCATCCCCATTATCTGATACAGCTTTCCGTGGTGATCGATGACGTCCCCGACCTTGCACTGCGGAAGCCGGACCAAGTGCGTGACCCTGTACATTTCCTCCCCGTCCTTCATGCCCACGAGTTTCGCTGATGAGGAGTCCTGGGCGCAGTATTGTGATGCCAGTTCCTTGGCTATGTTCCTTGCCAAGTTCTTTGAGCTCAACAAGAAGTCCCAGCCGCCGTGCTTCTTCTCTTCCTCGCTGATGAACGCATCCGTGGCCGACTCCACCCTCTTGTGAACGAACTTGTTGATCGCTTCCATCTCCTCGTCCGAGAGGTTCCTTCGGTCCGCCCTGATCTGGAGGGTGGCTTCGTAATATCTCGACTTCCTTCTGGTGCACGTGACGCACTGGCTTGGCTTTAACCTCACCTTGGAGTGAATGTCCTTCTCCGTCCTCATCTCGTCGACGTACATGTCGCAGTGGACCACGACCTTGATGTTCTTCTCGTCCTCGGGGTCGTACTCCACGCTGTACTGGTGGGTGTCCACGAGGTCCTCGTAAATGATCGCCTTGTCCAGAAGCATCTCCACGGCGCGTTCCATGGGAACACTGATCCATTTGCTTCCGATGAGGAACGAACCGCATTCCAGGCACTCCTCTATGTCCAGGAACTCCGGCACCTCGGCTAACCTGTGCCTCTCCAGGAAGCATCTCTCGCAGAGGCTCTCGTACACCTTTCCTTCGGCGCCGCATTCCACGCAGAACAGTGGGTTCATATCGTGTTTCAAAAATCCGAATCTCATATTTAAGGTAGGGGCAATCTGAAGGTTTAATAGTCCATTCACCATCATTCTGGGTGATACGATGACGATAACTCCCGAGGACCAGCAAGAGATAATCGATGAGATTGTCAAGACCTACAACGGCCTTAATCCCCTGATCAGAGGCTTCATGCCTCCTGTTCCAAGCCTGCTGAAGCAGATACCGTCGGCGGCCAGGAAGTACACACTGGCGGAGCTTATTGAGTTCTTGGAGAAGGCGCATGAGGAAAAGAAGATACCTTAGAATCGATACAACTGCGCGTGTGGCACCCCACCAATTCTGATGACGCCGTCTTTGTTGATAATCCCAGCGGAGACCGCCACCTTTATCGTCCTTTTCCCAACAAGATTCGCACACGTGGCCGCTCTGAGGTTCACAACGAGCTCTTCTTCAGAAGCGAAAGCACCATCATAGAAAGAGGTCACCTTGAGGATCATCTCATCCTCTTCAAAAGTCTGACCAATGAGTTCGGCATCACACGCGGCGACGACCGTCTGCCCCCCTTGCTGGTAGATCTTGATCTTGATCCGTTCATCGCTTTTCGACGAGCTTGTACCTGTTCTTTCTCGGGGAGTAGACCTCTCCCTCTTCCTTCCACCTGTTGAGCCAGGATTCGACCCTGGTCGGGGCGATGCCCTTTTCTTCGGCGAGTTCGACGATGTCCTGGAGTGATGCGCTGCTTTCATCTCTTGTCAATTCTGTTATTACATCTCTTAGGATAATAATCTGTTCCCTCTGGGACCTGCTCGTGCCCGTGGCTATTATGTCGATGTCGAACCTTCCCCCTTCCTCTTCGGTTACCTTCTTGAGCCAGTACTCCACTATCTTGACCGATCTGTCCGCGTCGTCTGTCGAAACGACGTCGCTCAACCTCGCCCTTGCGCTGGCTTCTGCGAGCCTCACGAACGCTTCCAATTGCCTCGGGGTGATGGGCACAGCGGACCCTTCGATCTCGCCCTGCTTCCTTAAGCTGAGGTAATAATCCCTGAGCACGTTAATGGCGTCCTCGGTCATGATGGGGTAGATGCGCTTGGCGTGGGCGATGTACTTCCTGAGGAACTCTGGCTTGAAATGAGGCTTGTTGACCTCCGCCAGTTCCGCATCGAACTCTATCTCCACCCCTTCCTCTTCTTGCCTCAGCATCTCTCCGATCAGGTGGCCCTTGAGTATGTGCTCGGCCATGTTCATGTCACGTCTGGTCTCCGGCTTGTCGAGAATCACGAAAATGACATCGAACCTTGACAGCAATGTGGGGGAAAGATCGATCTGTTCGGCAATGTATTTGCTGTCGTCGAACCTTCCGAACTTGGGGTTTGCGGCTGCAAGAACCGAGCACCTGCTCTGCAGGGTGGCCTGGATGCCTGCCTTTGAAATGGTAATGAACTGCTGTTCCATCCCCAGGTGGATGGCGCTTCTGTCCTGAGGGTTCATCTTCTCGATCTCGTCAATGCAGACTATGCCCATGTCGGCCAGTACCAGTGCGCCCGCCTCCAAGGTCCACCGTCCCTCGCCGAAATCATCTCTCACAGCGGCGGCGGTCAGTCCTGCAGCGGTGGCCGATTTCCCGGATGCGTAGACGCCCCTCGGGGCCAGTGCGCTGATGTAGGTGAGCATCTGGGACTTCCCGGTACCTGGGTCCCCGACCATCAGGATGTGTATGTCCCCCCTGGTCTTGGTCCCGTCCGGCATCTCCTTTGGAACGCCTCCGAACAACTGGAGCGCGAGAGCTTCCTTTTCCATCTCCATGCCGAATATCGATGGCGAGATGGACGCAATTATGTTCCTCATTATGTCGGGGTCCTTGGCGACCTCCTCCATCTCCTCGACGTCCTCCCCAGTGATGTCGATCTCCTCGAACGCCTTCTGCTCCGGTTCGATGCTGTTGATCTCCAGGTTGATGTCGAAGAGAGTGGACTTGACCCTGTATGTGGATCTCTGCTGGCTTCTCAGAATGCCGTTGAGGATGACTCTGTCCCCGGGGGATATGTCACCGGTTATGTCGTCCTCCACGTATGCGACCAGTCTCTGGGGTTCGGCACCGCCTCTCAGACCTTCGGGCCTCTCCTGTATCTCTATCTTCTGCGTGTCCGCGAATACGGATTCCTCGGTAATCAACTTGAACTTGGTGGAAGTGGCCACCCTCTTGCAGCCCCCCTGGTCCTCGTAGCATTCCAGCGGTTCCCTCATTCCTCTCTCGTCCTGGGGCTCCTTGATGAACACGTTGCATCTGATGCATTGGAAGACCGCTTCGGTCAGCCTCGGTCTCACTTCGGTGGCCTTTCTGACGAGCCCCTCGGCGGCGAGGAACTTGCCTAGATGCTTGCTTCTCAGGTCCCTCACGGCGACCCTTGCGTCCTTGGGGAGCCTCTCGATCCTGAGATGAATGTGCACATTGTCATGGCCGATGGGAATGAGCCTCTTGATGGCCTCCTCCCCGGTGACGATCGCGTTCATCGGATGTTCCAGAAAGAACATGGCCATGTCGGTGTCGAACCTGTCCAGGTCCTCGAACTTGATGTAGAGGCTTCGCTTCTCTGGATAACTGTCGGCGACGCCGACTATCTTGGGTTGGTATCCGTATTCATCGAAGAATACCTCCCACTTTGCGACTAGCCCCTCGTTGTCAAAATCGGGCACGACAATGCTCCCCCTAATGACCGATAATACCTCGGTAAATCTCAGGTAATGCATCGGCGGTTATTAGACTTTGCCCGACGTCATCTAGCAACTCGAAAGCCCGCAACTCCTGCACAGGAAACATCTCGTACTACCCTCCACTCTTGACCCGCATTCGGGGCAAACCAATCGTTCTGGGCATGATGTATGCTCTATGTTCTTCATGCTGTCTGTTCTCATCATGTGAACCGCTATTACCTAGGTGGGTGATAGGATATAAGGGATTTTGAGAGGGGTGAGTGAAAGTATTTCGGGGACAGCGAGTGCGCTCAAACAGGGAGAATTATTCACTCCCTTCGGATGCCAAGTGTGGGAGAAGGCTGCGATAGTGTTTTATCGATGCAGATTATATGAAAACGCATTGTGGAGAGCATGCAGCCAGAAAGCGCAGGTCGAGTTGTAAGATGGGGCACGTATCTTGCCGTCCTTGTCCTCTTGCTGACATTCCAGCCCACCGCATCTGCCGAGATCCCTTTCATCGAGGACGGGACGATCGAATGGGGCGAATATTGGAATGAAAGATTCGATGCAGAGGAGGGAGATACCATCAGGGTGTTCCTAGAATCCTATCCTTATCCCGTGGACATCCTGGTCTTTGACGAACACGGCTATTCAGAGTATACATCGGCGTTCTTCGGCAACGGAACCGCCGAATTATATGGGGCAGGCTCGCGGCTCTACGCAACCGAAGAGATTTATACTTTCAGAATTCCCCAGGACGGAACCTACCAGTTCGTGGTCGACAACAGTCACTTGCCTGCCAATGGG
>JAUVGH010000063.1 GCA_030593885.1 Methanomassiliicoccales archaeon | reverse complement strand
CCACATTCCCGCGTAAGTGGATACCAAAATGGTTCATGAAGGGGGAATTGTTCGATCCAGATGACAACCTGGATGGGACAGCCAAGTTCGTTCCCTACGGACTGAGGAAGATTGAAGCGCTGTTGGTCGACGAGTTCGGGGAAGAGAACGTCGCCACGGTCCATCCGGAGAATCTGGACAGGTTCGTCGGACCAAGGACCAAGGTGGTGGGGATCAGTTCTATGGATCCCATGGGTCTTGCGTATGTGAGCATTACATACAACTCCATGATCGGCATCGGAGGTCGTTCGGTGGACGAGGTGGAGTTCGAGAAGATATTCCGCTCCCCCGCCCTGAACCAGTATCGCCCCAGGATTATCGTAGGAGGCAGCGGGGCGTGGCAGCTCAGGGACGCAGGAAAGGTGGACGAGTTCGGCATCGACACTCTCGTTCATGCCGAGAGCGAATTGGTTGTGGTCGACCTGTTCAGGAAGGCCTTGAACGGCAACGACCTCCCAAGAGAGGTCTCCGGGACCCGCGTCCCCCTCGATAAGATACCCTCTATCAGGAAAGCCGCCAGCTACGGCGTCGTTGAGATAACCCGTGGATGCGGCAGGGGATGCCAGTTCTGCTCACCCACTAACAGAACGAGGCATTCGATCCCGGTCGGGTCGGTGATGAAGGAGGTCGAAGCTAACATCAGAGGAGGCGCAAGCTCCATCTTCACGGCGACCGAGGACATGCTTATCTACAAATGCGGACCCAAGTTCGTTCCCAATCGCGAGGCCGTTGTTAACCTCTACCAATCGATCGCAGACTATCCAGGCGTGGAGCACATCCACCTTTCTCACACGTCTCTGGCACCTGCAGTGAAAGACCCCAAGATGATCGAGGAGCTCACACCCATCCTTATGCCCAAGACCAGATACGTCAAGGGTTTCAGGAACTATACAGAAACGTTCATCACGGCTCTTTTCGGCATAGAGACTGGAAGCATCAGACTGATGGAGAAGTTCATGAAAGGGAAGGCTCTCCCTTATGACGTCAAGGACTGGCATGAGGTGGTCACCCAAGGCGTCGGAGTCTTCAATGACAATGGGTGGAAGCCCATGGGCACTATCATCACCGGTTGGCCCGGGGAGACCGAGGACGACACATTGCAGAGCCTCGAGCTCCTGGACAAGCTCAAGGGCAGCAAGATGTTCTACGTTCCCCTGCTCTTCATCCCTCTTGAGGACTCCAAGCTCCGCGATGAGAAGAGAATCTCGCTTGAGTACATGACCGAACTTGAGTGGGAGGTCATGGCCAATTGCTGGAAGGAGAATATCAAGGTCTGGGACCCCGGCAAACAACCGATCTTCTCGGTGGTCGCCTTCCTCTCATACTTCCTGTTCTACAAGTGGAAACACGGAACAAAAGCTTTCAGGCCCATAATGAAACTCGCTGGATTCCCTGATTCTTTCCTGGGAAAGGTCAGCCGAGGCTGCGACCCGACCCACTGCCAGCCTGGAGAAGCGCCAAAAGGTAAGATTCTCGGCTAGCCGCTACTGCGTCTCGGTGTGAAACCTGACGTCCATGCCCTTCAGTGTTTCGTGTATCTTGTCTGCAAGCCATATCGTATCCCCGATCTTGGCATTCTTATCCCATTCGTATATGAAATCGAAATTGCCTTTGGTGGGCTTGAAACCGATTGCCACGAGTCTGTTAACGATCTCTGACGGTCTCGCACCCTCGCTGGAGAAGGTGACAGACAGATATGTTATCATGGACCTTTGAAAAGACCACCATACTATAAGATTTGCTATGTCAAGGCTGTGTCCAATTCACGGTATCCATTTCGATAACTTTATATTTCATCAGTATCCTTCTTAGCGCAGGTGCATTCTTGGCCGAAGACGAATCTCTCCGGTGCAGCGTATGTGGATATCCAAATCCTCCGGGTACTGCCGTTTGTGGCGAGTGCGGCAACAAGGTGGTCCCCTCTGCTGGTGACAGCATCGAAGAGGATGAGATAGATAAGCTGCTCGAGGACTTGGGAGACATCGGAGAAGTTTCTGCTCCGCCAAAAGACAGGGGCGGACTCGACATCGAGAAGGAGATCGTTGACGAGCTCTTGGATTCGCTTCTGGTCGAGGAGGAAGGGGCCGAAGAGGAACTGTTCGAGTGCCCGATGTGTGGCACGACGCTTTCCTCGGATGCGGCTGTCTGCAGCAATTGTGGTGTTGAGTTCGGGACTCCTACACCTGCGATCGATGAGGAGCTCCCTCCCCCGCCGCCTCGAGAGGTCGCTGAGGAGGAATTAGAAACCCCTCCAAGCGTAGAGGTATCCGAGGTCGATGTGTCCAAGGTCAGAGGCATGAGCGGTAGGATGATTGATTTCGTTGTCATAGGGACCATCGTCGGCCTTCTTGCTGTGTTCTTTGGAATGGGCATGTATTCCGCTACCGCGATCAGCGCTGTTTCCTTGGGAGTGTTCGGCGCAGTGGCCATTGCAGGTATGGTCGTGGGACTGTTACTTTTCAGGATAAGCACCTCGGCTATGGCCCAGGGCGACAAGCTGGTGAAAGAAGGACGATACTCTGATGCAATAGAATACTACAACAGAGCAATTCGAATGGGCTCAAAGCCTTCCACCGCATGGTCCAGCAAAGGGGTCGCGTTCAAGAGGATGAAGGAGTACGAGGAAGCCCTCAGATGCGAGGACATTGCCATCCAGATGAACGAGAAGAACGAGTTTGCCTGGTGCAACAAGGGTGACGTGTACTTCAAGCT
Organism: Methanomassiliicoccales archaeon; assembly: GCA_030593885.1. Classification (GTDB taxonomy): domain Archaea; phylum Thermoplasmatota; class Thermoplasmata; order RBG-16-68-12; family SOIM01; genus JAGLME01. Next base: position 7,087 of record JAUVGH010000063.1, on the reverse strand, counting down.
CGGAAAGTACAAGGATGCAGTCGGGTGCTACGACAAGGCCCTGAAGATCAGGCCCCGGTACGCCATAGCATGGAACAACAAGGGTGCGGCGCTTGCCAGACTAGATAAGTTTGCCGAGGCCAAAAAGTGCCATGACAAAGCCATCAAACTCAAGCCGAAGTACATTGCGGCCTGGTTGAACCGCGGAGAGGTTTTGGTCCGGCTGGGTCAGAGGGATGAGGCCGAGAAATCGTTGAACAGGGCCAGATCGCTTGGGGCCTAGCCCGAATATCCTTTTGCCACTAGATACATCTCGCGACTGCTGGATGTTGAAGCTTTTGGTGAGTGCGATTGACTGAACTCGAACAGCTTGGAGGTTCTCTCGGCGTATTCAGGGATCATGTCCCCTTGGAAGACTTTGACGACCAAACATCCCCCTCTTCCCAGGGTCTGGGTTGCGAACTTCAGCGCGTCCTCGGCCAGGGACATCGATTTCCCATGATCGACGTGCTTGTTCCCGCTCAGCCTTGGCGCCATGTCCGATAAGACTACATCCGCTTTCCGCTCTATCTCTTCAAGAACGGCTTCCATTGTCGCAGGGCTCGACAGGTCGCCCCTCACCAATCTGACACCCTCGATAGGTTCCATTCTCTTTCTGTCCACGGCAATCACCACCCCTTTGGGTCCCACTAGCTCCAACGCAACCTGGGACCATCCGCCGGGTGCTGCTCCAAGGTCCACCACGACATCCCCTTCCGTGATGATGGAGAACCTCTCGTTGATCTGAATGAGCTTGTAGGCCGCTCTGCTCCTGTAGCCCATGGCCTTCGCCTTCCTGTAGTAGTCGTCCCTCTTCCTCTGCTTCACCCAGCTTTTTGTCATTCCGGTCACCATCAATCCCACGGATATTAACCGTTTTGGTCGCTCTTCTAAGCGTCCAGACCCGCTGGACACCGAAAATATTAAGGTGCCAGGCGACAACATATATTAATTGGACAAAAAAACGCAGGAGGAGTCGATAAGGGATGATTGAGAGCGACGAGATAACCGATCTCGAGAACCGCCTTGATTGGATAACGGGCAGGAGACCCGCCGTCAAGATAAAGAAGGTCCGTCGCCCCCTTAAGATAACTGAGTACAATGTGAGAGCTCTGTTCAGCGTGAGCATGAGGGAACTGCTCTACATACTCTGCCGTGAACTGGAATATGTAGTGGTCAAGAAGAAATCTAGCATTGAGGTTATACGATAGTGAGCATTTTATCGGGCACCGGTCCTGACTCTCAGCGCAGCCTATGCACTTTTGGGAAAATCTAAATCCTTTCTCTGCCTACAGTCTCGTGCGTGTTCGCATGGTCAAAACATATTCGGAGGCCGGGGTCGACATAGGAAAGGAAATCGAGTCCATCGATGCCATTGTCGGAGAGCTCAAGTACCGGAGGACCGGGTTTGGCGAGGTCCTGGACATCGGACGGCATTTCACGGGTCTGGTGGATTTTGGGGAACACGCTCTCTCGCTGTGCACTGATGGTGTGGGTACCAAGCTGATCGTGGCAAATGCGATGAAGAAGTGGGACACCGTGGGCATCGACTGCGTCGCGCTGAACGTCAATGACATGATATGCGTCGGGGCCGAACCTTTGGCGTTCGTGGATTACCTAGCTGTCAGCAAGTATGACGCCGAGGTGGTCAGGCAGATTGGCGTTGGACTCAACCGGGGAGCCGAACTGGCCAATGTCAATCTCATTGGGGGAGAGTTCTCAACCGTACCGGAGATCGTCAAGGACTTCGATCTAGCTGGCACATGCATGGGTTTCGTCAAGAAAGACAGGATGATCACAGGTGAGCAGGTCCGGCCAGGCGACTCTATAATCGGCTTCCGCAGTAGCGGGATCCACTCGAACGGCCTCACACTTGCCAGGAAGGTGATCTACTCCTCAGGTTTCTCCAACCATGCAGAGCTCCCGATCGGACACGGAAAGGTGGGGGACTCCCTTCTTGAGCCTTCTACAATCTACGTTCGACCCATTATGGACCTCACAAAGGAGTTCGATGTCAAGGGAATGGCCAACATTACCGGAGGCGGCTACAGGAACATCGCCAGGATGAGCTCTGATGTCGAGTTCAGAATAGACGACCCGTTCGAACCGCAGGCGATATTCGAGAACATCCAGAGCCTGGGGAAGATAGATGTCAGGGAGATGTACCAGACATTCAACATGGGCCTCGGGTTCACCGCGGTGGTTTCGAGGGACGATGCGGACTCAGTGGTGAACTTCCTGAAGAGCAGGGTGGAAGCCAAGGTGATGGGTTCCGTGGTTGAAGGCAAAGGGGTGACCATCCCGGAGAAGGATATCCACTATCAAAAGTACTAGGAGAATGTTCTATGGCAGTGAGAGATGTCAAGCTGTTATCAGACGGGTACTTCAACATCGATACTGGTCTTCTGATCTACGGCAAGACGAAGTACTATGGCAAGGTGTACAAGGCCGCTTTGAAACCGCTTCTCATAGTCGCGGATGATGAATATATCCTCGTGGACACCGGCATCGGGGAGCCTCCGGAGAAGGTCAGGAAGTTCTACGCTCTTGAGAAGACACCAGATCTTGTCTCCAGCCTCAGAGAGAACGACTTCTCTGTGGACGACATCTCGATAGTAATCTCCACCCACCTGCATCTGGACCACACAGGGAACAACGCCCTATTCAAGAACGCTAGGTTCATTGCCCAGGAAGAAGAGATCGCGTATGCCGCCAATCCGGACAGGTTCCAGAAGCTGGCATATCTTGAGGACACCTCCAAGGCGGTCAGGTACGAGCCTGTTTCCGGCAAACGTGAGGTCGTGAAGGACGTCTGGGTGATCCCAACCCCTGGGCACACTCCAGGACATCAATCCGTGGTTGTGAATGGGTTACAGAAGTACGTCTACTGCGGGGACGTGTGCCCTCTCAGGGAGAACTACGAGCGGAGGAACATTGTCGGTGTCCTGCACAACTCGGTCCAGGCGTTGGAATCCATCGATAAGCTCCGAGGAATCGGCGGCTATCCCATTTACAGTCACGACAATGAGCAGATGAGCCTGAAACAGAATCATTGATTGGTGATTTTCCTCTTGGGCCTGCTGCAGACCGCATACTCGTCCCCATCAAAGAACACATCCAGGTCGGGGTTCTTCTGTTGCAGTTCCTCGATCTTCTCCAAAACATCCTTCAGGGTCACGGAATTGTCAAGTTTGTCTATCTTGTAAAGAACTTTCTTTTTCATTGGTTTCCGACCCTTCCCTCAGCAAGTTTCACTTAAATAGCCATGAATCCAGTTGAATTCCCTTAAACATCTTCAATGGGATATTAATATCTTTCTTCCTGACCATTTTGAACTCACTGTGAAACCTATTTATAGTTCGCGTAGGATATACATAGTCAGACGTGGTTCATTACTGGATTGGCACTATTCTAGAGGTGCTTGAGTTTGGTCGCTGAAGAAAAAGGCCAGGAAAAGGATGACAATCCTGCCGAAGCGCCTGGCGGTGACTGCCCGAATTGTGGGGGTCCGCTGGACGCGTCAGGAGCGTGTCCTCAATGCGACCCTGTTTCAGGTTCGGGTGACAATCCCGGGAAGGGCAACCCTGGAAACCCCCGTAAGGAGAAACCAGGTAATCCCGGGAAGGGCAACCCAGATGAGGACAACCCAGGTAAGGACAACCCTAGTAAGGGAAATCCCGGCAGCCCCGGAACCGCAAAGGCGGAAGCTGCGGGCCCGAAGGCTGGGAGCGTCGAGGGCCTTCTGAAAGCTATTAACTTGAGCATAGCCACTGCGAAGGTTTTGAGTGATGCGGGATTCAAGACCCTGGATGATTTGAAGAAGGCGTCGGTGGAGGACCTGAAGGCGCTCGAAGGTATCGATGAGAAGACAGCCCGCGCCATTCAGGAGAATGCATCCGGCGTTGGAGGCAAGGCCAAACCTAAGAAGAAATCCGACGATGCTCTGAAGAAATGGCTGACTGGTGAATCCGAAGACAACGGTTTAACTGTCTGGCTGGGTGGCAATCTGACCGCCAAGAAGGGTGGCGGAACTGCTGCGGCTCCTGCTGGCGGTGACGATCCGACCATGAACGCTCTCAAGAAGTGGTTGACTGGTGAAGAGGACGCTCTGGGTGAATGGCTGGGCGATGAAGGCGACGAAGCATCCGTGGGAGGTATTGATGCCCCTCCGTCCGAAGAGCTCTTGGAGATGGAGAGCCAGCTCTCTGCTCGCGAAGACGAACTGAAGAAGGCTGAGAGTGATTTTGAGAAGACCCGGATCGAGACCCAGAAGTTGAAGGAGACGATTGCTAAAGAGCTGGAGAACATTCAGACTGGTGATTTTGACCCAATGAAGCTCATCGAGGAATCCGCTGAGATCAGCAGGGACCTGCAGACAGAGATTAAGATACGAAAGGATCTGGAGGAAGACATTGAACACATCAAGAAGGGTACTTCGGCCGTCGTCAAGTACCTGAAATCACAGTTGTTGAAAGGTGGCGGTGGAGGGGTCGTAAAGAGGAAACTGGCCGAAGCCGATCTGAGGGGCAAGAAACTCGAAGCTGCACTTCAAGCCACAAAGAATCAAGTCGAGACACTTACAGCTGAAATGGAGAAGAAGATAGACGAAGCCCCTCCAGACATCAAGGAGATCAAGCGGAAAGAGCTCGCTTTGGTGGAGAAAGCAGCCGAGATCAAGGCCAAGGAGGATGAGCTGGATGCCCTCGAACAAGCCTTGAAGAGTGGCGATATCACCCTTGGAGGTGGCGGAGAGTTCTCGGAGGAACAGCTCCAGTCCAGGATGGCAGAGGAGCTACGTCAGAAAGAGAACGAGTTCCTGAAGGCCGAGGACGAGCTCAAGAAGAACATCATCGTGTTGGAAGAGGAGATCCAGAAGCACAAGATCGAGGAGAAGCAGCGGGAAGAGAGCGCCAGATTGAGGCAGATGGACACTCCCGAGATCGAGTCGGAACTCCTCGCCAAGGAAAAGGAACTCCAGTCAAAGGAGAAGAGCATAATCATCAGGGAGGATGAGATCCACCGCCTGAAAGAAGAGCTCGGCTTCAAGGAGGATGAGCTTACCAAACTGAAAGAACCTCTGGGATACAAAGAAGAAGAGATGCTCAGACGAGAGGAAGACCTGCTCTACAGGGAAAAGCTCCTCATACAAGAGAAGAGGAAGATGGAAACGGCCAAGAAGCAAGGTTTCGGCGTGAAAGAGCAGGATATGAAGGACAGGTTGGAATCCCTGAAGACCGAGATCCAGAGGAAGGAGGACGAGGTCAGGGCCAAGGAGAAGTACCTCAAGGCGAAGATGGAGGAACTCAGGCTCAGAGAACAGGGACTGATCGAAGAGGAAATAGAGGCCAGAGAAGAAGAGAGGGCCCTGGAGCTGCAGCAGGATAAGGTCAAGACGGGAATACCAAGACTGGACGACCTGCTTCTTGGCGGCGTGCCCTTCGACTCCAATGTGCAGATCTACGGTCCGGCTTACGTTGGAAAAGAGGTCATCGTTAACGCGTTCATGGCTGAAGGCCTCAAGAAGGGGATACCTGCAATCTGGGTCCTCACAGAGAAGACACCAAATGAGATCAGGGAAGAGATGAGGTTCGTTGTTTCCGGTTACGAGGAGTACGAGAAGCTGGGCCTGGTTCACTATGTCGACGCGTATTCCAGGAGCATGGAAGCTGAAGAGGATGACCAGTACGTCACGTACGTGGAAGACCCCACAGACCACCAAGGGATTATGAAAACTGTGAACAAGCTCGCCAAGGAGTTCAAGAAGAACCACGAGTACTACAGACTGGCTTTCCGATCGGTGTCAACTCTCGTCGCATATCTGGACGTGCAGACCGCGTTCAAGTTCCTGCAGTCGTTCGCTGGCAGGAGGAAGAGGGACAAGGCCGTCTCGCTCTACATGGTCGAGAAGGGAATGCACCAGGACCAGGAGATCCAGATGATGGGGTCAATGATGGACGGGATGATCGACCTCAAGGTCGAGCAGTTGAAATCCTATCTGTCCATACAGGGTGTCTGCGATGTCCAGTCCCGCGCATGGATCAAGTACACCTACAGCAAGCACGGTGTCAGCATCGGTTCGTTCTCGTTGGATCACATCAGGTAGTGCTGCTATCTTTCTCAATATCGAATTCGAATATTCTTCTGCAAAATCACACGGGTAGCCTATGCAACCTCGATGCCCGTGGATGGAGTTGCTGATGCTTTGCCCTTGATATTCACCTTGGGCATGGGTATGGGTGGTGGAAGTCTGACGTCCCTCGCGATCATCACGGCCTCCGGAATGCAGTTGTTCATTATCGTTGTGTGTATCTCGCTGGCAACGTTGTCCGGCATCTTCCCCTCGGTTGACCATTGTTTGGCCAACGCTGGTGCATCTCCCTCGTAGACCATGCTCCCCTCTATCTTGATCACGCCGAGACCGCTGTAAGTTGCAGTGAATCTGAATTCAACGTTGGCCTCGCGGTCGTTCCTCTCGACTATCAGAGTAACGGTGCTGTTGTGGTCGATCCGGATGTTCCTGGGTTTCTCCCCCATTTTGGAGAACCTCTTGCCGTCCACGCCCGTCAGTTCGAAGTGCTTTATTGTCATTTTCTCGTGGACTATAAGGTCGGAATGAGAATAAAGAATTTTCCCTTAAGTTGACCGCGAATCGACGAAATAGAACACCGTCGTGTGTCGGTGGTTTTGTGGGAAAAATAGGGGAGCCACTTTATCATAGGAATATTTATATACAAATCTATGAATATAGGCGCGGTGATAAGGGATGACTGCTAGTGGAGGACCACCGCCAGGAGCACCACCGCCAGGAGCACCACCGATGGGAGGGCCACCCCCGCAGGGGGCCCCGCCACCGTATGGATATCCGCCAGGACCGCCAGTTCCGCAGAAGACCATCAAACCCGTCATCGGGGGTCTTCTTATTCTGCTGGGGTCACTTGCGTATCTCTTCATTGGCGCGATTTATGTCACAGCCGGAGACCTAGTCGTTGGGATTCCAGGAGTTGAAGGATTCGTCAGCGATATCCTCATGATCTGTGGGATAATCGCCCTGTTGCTTGGGATAATCTCG
>JAUVGH010000053.1 GCA_030593885.1 Methanomassiliicoccales archaeon | reverse complement strand
TTCCCTCTGGAGTGCCCTTCCTGGCCTGCATGACTTTGTGTGCTATTCTTTTAGCCATCGATCCTGACCCCTTCTCTCTCGGTCTCCACTATGTATGCCTTCCCTCCTTGCTCCTCGATCAATGATGCGACCTCCGTCGGATGGTCTGTCAGTGCGATCATACTTCCACCGCCCCCTGCCCCCGTAAGCTTGGCTCCGTACGACAAAGGCAGGACCGCTTCCACGAATCTGTCCAGGAGTTCATGTCCCACTCCCAATCCGTTGAGGAGCTCATGATTCCTCTTCATCAGCTCACCGACCTTTCCGAAATCTTCGTTCGTGATAGCCTCAAGGCCGTCCAGCGTAATGCGACCGATCTCCTTGACCATACCCTTTGCTCTTTCGCTGGTTCTCACGTAGTCCTTCACCTTGTCCACCAGCGGGCCAGTGGATGCTTCTATGCCAGTGTCTCCGACCACTATCTTCATCTTGGGTATGTCACGGCTGTGAAGGAACCATTGCTTCTCATCCCTCTCTATCAACCAGAGGAAGTCGCTCTCCTTCTTCTTGCTGACGAAGACCGCACTTCCATGACACGCGGTGGTCGTATCTATGGGGCTTGCCCTTTCCTGAACCTCCAGCTCCACCTCGAAACCCTTCCTGGCAATCATCTCACTTGAGAACTCGTCCTGCATCTGTGTCAGTAATCCCAGCGTGGCCACGCTCACCGCAGCGGAGGATCCTATCCCTGCGGTCGATGGAATCTCTGATTCAGTCACTATAGCGAGAGGTCCGCCATTCCAAACAAGATTCACGCAAGTGCCGATGTAGGGTTTACCCTCATTTGACAGAGGTCTGCCGTTGAAGGTGAATTCAGAAGAGGGTCGCCCAGTTACAATGAGCCTCCTGTTGATGGCAGTTGCTAGTGCCGGTTCTCCGAAAACAACAGCATGTTCGCCGAACAATATCACTTTTCCAGGCGCAGAACAACTAGTCATTCGCCAGTTTCATGATGCCGAGCAACTTAAGTTTTGCGTTGAGGAGCCCTCTATCTCATCCTCTCTAGCTGCGAAGCCCTGACTTCCTGCTTCTTGGCCTTCTCGTCGAGCTTCTTGGCGGATTCCCTCAGTTTCGCTGCTCGGGCCCTCAGCCTTCCGGCCTGGACCCTTGCCTTTGCCGCCTTCTGTTGTCTAGCAGCTCTAGCCTTGGCAGCCTTGGCGCTTTTTACTTGATCCTTTGCCTGCCGCACCGTCCTTTGTTGTTGCATAACTCTCGGACGAGAATTTGAACCTGAATATATAACTATTTCGAAATGGCTTTTGGCTGATAATTGGGACCCCGGAATGGTCTGGCCTACTCTATCTTGATTTTGTGGGGTTCGGTGTCCTCGGTTTTGTTGAGGACGACGTCAAGGACGCCGTTCCTAAAAGTCGCCTTTATCGATTCTTCATCAACACCGCAGGGGAGTTCAATCTCCTTCCGTATTCTTCTGTGTTGGTTGTCAACGCTTATCGTCATTCTCCGGCCGTCAATGTCGACGTCGATGTCATCCTTTTCGATTCCTGGCAGTTCGACTGTGACTGAGATCGTGTCCCCCCTCTCGATGATATCCGAAAGGGGTTCCCTGCTAACTCCGTTGCCGACGCTCTCGCCGTTCCCAACCGCATCTCCGAACCTCTGGAAGACCGGCCTTCCATCCTGACCTGTGCGCATGCTGAACCCATACACGAAAGGCTCAAGGTCCCCATTGTCCCTCAGAGTTCGCTCGGTCATCATGTCCATCATCTCTCGGATCCTCTCCCATTCCCGGTCAAAGAAACCGAAGGAGTCATCGAACGGATATTTCCTCTTCTTTTCGTCGTTCATGCTATCTCAACTCCTTCTCTGCCGAGTTTGCCTGCGAAATCCACAAACTTCTCCAACCTCTTCTTTTCGGTTCCGCGGACCTTGTCCATTGCCTTCTGGAAGTACTTGTTTGATATCTTCCTTTTCGCTATCCTCTCTTCGCTGAGGTCGCCCCCTTCCAGAACGAAGTCTCTGATCGACAGCATGGTGGCCTCATTGCTGACACTCGCTATGTCAGCACCTGTGAAACCTTCTGAGTCTCTGGCGAGAACATCCAGGTCCACATCCTTCGCTACAGGCTTGTCCCTTGTGTGGATTTCGAATATCTTCTTTCTCGCTTCCAGGTCCGGTACGGGTATGTATACTAGTCGATCGAATCTCCCCGGTCTCAGCAGTGCTGGGTCGATGATATCAAGCCTATTCGTTGCAGCAATGACAGTCACGTTGTGAAGATCTTCCAGACCGTCCAGTTCTGTTAGTATCTGAGAGATGACCCTCTCAGTCACATGCGAGTCGGAGTTGCTTCCTCTGAGGGGTGCAATGGCGTCCAGCTCGTCAAGGAAGATGACGCATGGGCTTGCCTGCTTTGCTTTCCTGAACGTCTCTCTGACCGCTTTCTCGCTCTCTCCGACCCACTTTGAGAGGAACTCAGGTCCCTTCACACTGATGAAGTTGGACTCCGCCTCCGTCGCCACCGCCTTTGCGAGGAGCGTCTTTCCGGTTCCCGGTGGACCATACAACAGCACCCCTTTTGGCGGTTTTGCATTCATGTGATCGAACAGCTTCCCATATTTCAGGGGCCACTCCACTGTCTCCATAAGCTCTTGCTTGGCACCTTCCAATCCTCCTACATCTGTCCACCGGACATCCGGCGATTCGATGAGGACCTCCCTCAAGGCAGATGGGGCCATCTCTCTAAAAGCGTCATTGAAATCATCAACTGTGACGATTATCTTGTTCAGTGTTTCGACCGGAATGCTCTCGACTTCCAGATCGATCTCGGGCAGTATCCTTCGAAGTGCCCTAATCGCGGCTTCCTTGGCGAGGGCCTCTAGGTCCGCGCCCACGTAGCCATGGGTCATGTTGGCGAACTTTTTCAGGTCGACGTCCTCGGCCAGGGGCATTCCTCTGGTGTGAATCAGTAGAACCTCATGCCGTCCTTTCTTGTCAGGGATACCGATCTCGATCTCCCTGTCGAACCTTCCCGGTCTTCTGAGTGCCGGGTCAAGTGAATCAGGGCGGTTGGTAGCTCCGATCACGACGACTTTTCCTCGGGCCTTCAAACCATCCATCAACGCCAGAAGCTGGGCCACGACCCTTCTCTCCACCTCTCCGGTGACCTCATCTCTCTTTGGTGCAATGGAATCTATCTCGTCGATGAATATGATGCTGGGGGCGTTTTCCTCTGCCGTGTTGAAGATTTCCCTGAGGTTCTCTTCGCTCTGTCCGTAGTACTTGGACATGATCTCCGGTCCCGACAATGAATGAAAGTTCGCTTGGGTCTCACTCGCGACGGCCTTTGCGAGAAGGGTCTTGCCCGTTCCCGGCGGACCGTGCAGCAGCAGTCCCTTGGGCGCTTCCACGCCAAGCTTGTCAAACAGTTCAGGATGCCTCAGGGGCAGTTCGATCATCTCCCTGACCTTCTTCACCTCGTCTCCGAGACCTCCTAGGTCCTCGTAGCTGACCTTAGGGAGTGACACAGTATCCTGTTTCACTGGCTTATCGCTTATGGTGACCCGTGTGGTTCTCTGGATTATGATCGCATCCGATGATGGGGAGAACGAGACCACCACTAGGTCGATCTTCCTTCCCATCACATTCAGCTCTACGATGTCTCCCCTGGAGATCGCTCTTCCTTCCAGGATCTGGGATATGTACTGCTCTCCGCCCACTATCCTAAGAGGCTCGGTCAAAGCCAGCTTGACTTTCTCCGCCATCTTCGCCTTTGTCTTCCTGATTCCCACCTTCTCGTCAATTCCCACGTCGGCGTTCTTTCGGATCGATCCATCAATCCTGATGATGCCCCTGTTCTCATCCTCTGGGTAACCGGGCCAGCAGATCGCAACGGTCTTTCTCTTGCCTTCGACTAGGATGACATCTCCTGTTGTGAGACCGAGGATGTTCACCACCGCTGGATCGATCCTGGCTATTCCTCTTCCGACGTCCTTAGGCTTTGCCTCTGCAACTCTTAGAATCTTATCATCTTCACTCATGCTACTTCCCCGCTTAACTTATTAACCTTAGGTTAACAACTACAAGTTACTATATACTGCCCTCCACTATTTAAACATTCCGATTTAGGATTTCCTTTTGACAGTTATCGGGATCACGCCCTTGTCAAACTCCATCATCGCGATTGTTATTGCGTCTGTAGAGTCCTTGGGAATTTTCATTAGAATGGGTGCTCCCAGCGAAATCTGCAAAGCTCTGGCCCCGACTATCCGTGCTTTCTCAAAACGTGTGTAGCTCATGCTCCTCCCTCAATTACTATTTCGCTCTCTCCGAGTCTCCTCAGCATGTCCTTTATGACCTTCTCCCTCAGGTTGAGTCTCTCCGAGATCCTAGAAAGGCTCCTATCCGCCTCACCTAGCATGTAGTAGAGCAGCCGTCTCTCATCGTAATCCCGGTTCAACAGCTCGACTGCGGTATGTGCTTCCCTCATGGCCTCGTTCTTCAGCACCATCAATTGAGCCCTTTTGGCCTCGAGATCGCCTATCTCTTTATCGACCATATGCAGGAACTCAGATATCTCATTTAACCTTTTCTTGGGACTATCATTCGAAAGAAGTTCTTTCCACTTCTTCTCCAGCTTCTTGTACTTGCCCTTCAGCTCTGTCCTCTTGCTCAAGGGCTTCAACTCCACGTTGAAGAGGTTGGGAGCGTAGTCTATCATCAAGGAGAAATTGTAGCTGGCGACGTAGCATTTCCTTTCCGGTCCTCCCGCATCGCTCTTCTCCGGTTTGCACTTCACCAGTTTGAACGACTCCAACACTTTCAGGTGCTTCATGATTGCCTGCTGGCTCACCTTCAGTTCCTTTGAGAGCTGTAGGGGGTAGTGTCTCTCCCTTGAGATCTTCTGGAGGATTCTCCTTCTGGTAGGGTTCTCAAGCACGGCCAGGATCTCGTCCAGTGAATGATCGGTCATTTCAACATTCCTTTCTTCGTTGATTCTCATAACACATCTTATTAACCATAGGTTAACAACTTGTATTAACTACATAACCTATTAACTACTTAAATCTGCCTAATGTGTGGATACTATCCAGGGGGTCTCTTCTCATACAATTCCTTCTTCTCCACCCGGAGGATCATCTTGCTGGCTCCGCACTTCGGACATTTATCGACGAACTCTGAGGAAACAAATGTCCCGCATTTCCTCTCACCTCTGCACATGATCTCGTAGAAGACATCCATATCGCCCACATCCTCACAGAACTCCACCGTCCTTTCCGATGCGAAGACCGCCGTATTGTCGCTGAGGTGACCTAGAGAGAAACCGTGGTCGATTCTGGAAACGATCTCGTGAGTTTCCGGGTCCATGAACACGGTCCCACCCTCAAGGATGACCAGAATCACTCCATTCGAGACAATGTGTTTAACATGATCGGAGAAGCTCTCCTTCCAAAGCGATTCGCCTTTCGAATCCAATGCATGGACCTCTCTTCCGGAAGCCAGATAGATCCTCTCCCCAGCAGAGGCAAGAGACGAGACTCCTTGGTCAAATCCCCTATCCCATTGGACCGCTCCTTCCCCGTTCACATCGATTACTGAATCCTCAGTAGCCACAATGAAATGGGACCCGTTTCTGATAATGGCTTCCGCCTTGACATCAAGCTGGACCTTTCGGAGCGGTTCCCAGTCTGAATCGAAAGCGTGCAGTTCATTCTCCGCAAGGAGATCGACGGTCTCTCCCGCGAGGACCTGCACCGGTTCGCTGTCCAGCGGTATCTTCTTCTTCTCATCCCCATCCGAGTTGAGAAATGTCAAGGCATCCTTGCACGCTACCACGATTCCGCCGTCAGGGAGCGGGGCCAGGTCACGGAAGTCGCTATCCAAACCCTGCCTCCACCGCATCTCTCCGTCCAGATCGAACGTTCTCAGTATCCTCCTGGAAGCCACAGCCACGCCCCTTCGACCAATAAGATGGCTCAGACCCAGAACGGTATCACCTACATCGCGCTTCCATATGGTGGCGAAGTTCACAGAAGATGGATTGCGAGGGCGACTAAAAAGTCTTCGTTCCTCAATCTTGGAGCGACACACTCGCTAATTCTCATTCTTTAGAATCAGAGCCAATAATCTGCTCTTAACCTACTTAACCTCCTCAAGTCTATGATTTGCAGACTAGACTCCTAGTTGTGTCTAAGACCGATAGACCGAGCGTTGATCATGGACGATGAAGAGTTCATCAGAGCAGCTAGAGTTCTCTCTAGCGATCACGGTTTGCGAATCCTTAGAGTCCTCTCGGACGACCAGTGGAAGATAGCTAGCGAGATCTCATCTCACCTTGACATTCATACAAGCACCGCTTCGAAGTATCTGGTGTTGCTTCACGGCAGGGGGCTTCTTGATCGAAGAACTCGGAAAACAGGTCGGCGCTCCACATCCGAATATCATCTGAAGGGGACCACTGTATTGCTGGAGGTGGACCTTTCGGGTGGTCGCGAGGTAAGGCCCATTGAGTGCTGGGATACCTGCCTCGCTTTGTTCCATAGAATTGTTGATGCAGCCCATGATCTCGGAATCTCGGATTTTGACGAAGGAATCGAGAAGCTCATCAAGAAGACAGAAGAAGAAACCGGTCTCGGGGACCTTTGTCTTTTCAATCCAAAGCGAAATATCACCGTAGCCAAGCGCCTTGCCAGATTGAAACTTGAGAATGGGCAGCTCGACACTGGGGTCTCCGGGGTCAAGGACGCTTCTCAGATCATCTTCGACCTGGTGAAGTCTCTGTGCATAGAGAAGATAGGTGGAGGACCAACCAAGAGGCTTTTCAAATGGGTCATCGAAGAAGTTGAGCGGCAGAACGGCAGGATCGTTACAGAATTGGGATTGACTGGCACTTTCAAGAGAGGGTTCAGAGATGCCTGAAGAGAGCGATAGGACAACAACAGGAGTAGTCGGACTCGATGAGTCACTCCAGGGAGGATATCCCACTGGCAAAGTCCTGCTGGAAGGGCCGTCATCTGACGAGAGAAATGCTCTGGCACTCAGTTTCGCCGCCAATGGTCTCAAGAATGGGGAATACGTGATGGTGGTCACATCCACCATATCTCCAACTAAGGTGAGGATGGTCCTCAGGAAACTGGGTGTGGATGTCAAGGAGTACGAACGCGAAGGTAAGCTGGTCATCGTCGATTGGTACTCTCACAACAGCTCCAGTGTTCCCGAGATTGAGGAGATCGGAGCGGTCATCAAGTGTCCTGGGGACACACTGAATCTGAACGAAGCGTTCCACAAGGCATACTCCAAGTTCCCTGCTGGCAGCAAGCACAGGGCCGTTGTTGACGGCCTCTCAGATGTCATTGGACAGCAGGACGTTGATACAGCATTCCTGCTCGCTAATTCACTGAACACAACCTTCGGAGATGACCAGTCAACAGTTCTGTTCGTTGTCGACAGCGAGATGCATGACAGCACGACCATGTCCACATTGGAGAGGGGATTCGACGGCCGGATAGAGCTGAAGAGGATCAAGGGTGAAGGGTCTGTCATCGGTGAGCTCTCCATTCACTCAATGAGGAATACTGAGATCTCTGGCGAGCACCTGATCTTGGAGAAGGCCGACGATGAATCCCTTAGGATCGAAGGATCTGGGGTGCAGGCCCGAGAGGTTCCGGCTGAAAAGGAAATGGCAGACCTTGTGGACTCCCTCAAGGAGGATTCCCGCAACGAGACCACATGGTTCGGACTAGGTGTCCACTACGCTTCTGTGAAGAACTACGACAAGGCCCAGGAGTGTTTCGACGCTGCTCTAAAGGTTCGACCCGGTTATGTAGCAGCCTGGATATCGAAGGCGAATCTCTATATTGAACAAGGAAGGAACGACGAAGCGCTTAGCTGTTATCAACACGCGCTCAATCCAGGCCCCGACAAGGAAGGGGATGATGAAGGCCCAGATGAGTCCGGAGATTCTCAGGATGATTCCGATGAGAGAGTGTGCCCAGAATGCGGTACGCCAGTTGCAGTGACAGATCCTTTCTGCCTTAGCTGCGGAATGGACATCCCCAAGGAAGCCCCAAAGAAGAAAGCCCAGTCGGTAGAAGAGGCACTCGAAGCCTGCGAGAGGAGGATCCGAGAGAATCCCGAAGAAGCAGATGTCTGGTTCGTTAAGGGTCTCTGCCTGGCAAGATTGGAGCGTTACGAAGACGCCATCGTCGCCCTCAATGAAGCTACAAGGCTGAACTTCGACTATCCCGGCTTGTGGATCGTCAAGGGAAAGGTATACTCCAAGCTCGGTGATGAGAAGAAGGCCTCGCTCAGCATACAACGGGGAATCGAGTTCGCCAGAAAGGACGTGGACAGTGTTGGACCGACCTTCGAGTGCTCCATCTGTGGAGAAGATGTTAACGTCAAGGCGGATCAATGTCCAAACTGCGGAGCCAGATTCAAATCATTGGTGGAAAAGGCTGAGAGCGAAGACAAGGAGTTCTCTGGCTTAGGAGGAGAACTTGAAGGCATCCTCAAGAAATGGGAGACCGAGCTCGCGGAGCTTGCGGCCCCGAAAGAAGAAAGCGTGGATATTGAGCCAGAATCCAAGCGTCCGGGTCTTGTCAAGAAGAGGGCCCTTCGAAAGCTCGGGCTCACTAACGGAATCAAAGGTCGCACCAACGGACTTACTAACGGGGTTCGCGGAAGAACAAACGGACTCACCAACGGCGTCAGGGGTCGTACCAATGGCTTGACAAACGGTGTAAGGGGTCGCACGAACGGACTCACCAACGGCGTTAAGGGGAGAACCAACGGCCTTACCAACGGCCTCAAAGGAAGGACCAACGGACTGACCAACGGCCTCAAAGGAAGGACCAACGGACTCACAAATGGACTGACCAACGGCGTTCGAGGAAGGACCAACGGACTCACAAATGGACTGACAAATGGAGTGAGAGGTCGTACCAACGGATTGACCAACGGCCTCAGGCAGGAGTCCGAGGACTTGGCACCCGGTCAAGTGAATGGTCTCGGAAGAGCAACTGGAGTGACCAACGGCCTCGCCCAAGACATCGATGGGCTCAAGGTATCGTTGGCCGACGGGCTTACTAATGGGAACGGCCTCACGAACGGGATGGGAGTTAGCAGGTTCAGCAGAGAGAACCAACTGGCTAAATGGAAGCTGTATCTCGTACCCCTCTTCGCATTTGCACTTCTCGTTGCACCAGCATTCTATGCTCCCGTACCGCCTGGTTCGGATCGTGTGAGCATTGATGGCGACTTCTCAGATTGGGAGCGAATATCCATCGTTGATATGGATCCCTCGGGTCTGGATCCGAACATTGACATCGTGGCCGCTTCGGTCGAAATGACCGAAGACTCGGTGTTCCTTTACCTCGAGGTCCTCGGTAACATGTTGGGAGGGAACATCGTTTCGGAAACTGGTGATGCAGTTCATATCCTCATCGACTCCGACCGGGACTACGCTACAGGATATCAAATGAGGGGGTTGGGCGTGGATCACTACGTCGAGATCACTGGTGTGGGCGGGGAGATACGATCCTCCACTCTGCAGGAGTTTCCGGTATACGAAGATCATAACAACTGGAACGGTTGGACGAACCCGAGAAAGGTCCAATCTGCTGCAAGCGCCAGCGAACTGGAGGTACGAATTAACAGGGAGGATATTGAAGCGGGCCTGGAAAGCCCCCTGATTCTCTTCCACGCCTTCTCTTCCACGGGAGACCAAGATTACGCTGACTATGTTCTGAGCGAGTCCACCGGGATCCTGTCGGTTCTGCAGCAGAGTGCGATGGCGTCTGAGACCGTTCAAGGCCTGGACCAGAGTCTATTGAACATCGAGCTTTCGGCAACCAACGGGCAGGTTACGCTATCCTCTATTGACGTCGAGGTCAAAGGGTCCGTCCAGAGCAGCGAGATCACTTCTCTCAAGCTGGTCGATTCCCAGAACCAGTTGCTTGACCAGGTGATCTTCTTTGCGAACCCGGTCACTTTCGAGTTCGATCCGCTGGTGATCGAAGAGAGCAGTTCCATGAGTCTAGTCGTCAGAGCCGACATCGCCGGCGGAGGTGGAAAGACAATAGGAGCGGAGATACCATCTTCCTCTTCATTCGGTATTGAAGATGCCGCCGCCACCCTGACCTACGTCTCTTCACTGCATGACCTGGCCTATGTGAGCAGCGTTCCCCAACAGGTCACCATAGACGGGGGCTTCGCTGATTGGGCCAATTGTACGAATCTGGATGAGACCGGTGAAACATCGACCCAGGGCGATTCCAATATCGATATCGGATGCTTCGACAATTCGGTGAGCCAGGGGCGTCTCTTCACCTATTTCGATGTTACCGGGAAGATACTCGCAGGGACAGACATCCCAAGACGATCGCCCACAATCCGCCAGCTGGTTCCATCCATCCCGGATAGTGACAGGGATACCGTCCCCGATCAATATGACACCTACCCGAACGACTTCAATAATGACGGGACGCCTGACCTGCAGCAATTGAACGACTTGGATGGTGATGGATCTGGCGATTATCCGTATGGACTGGACCACTGGCTGAATACGACCATCCCATCTGATTTTCCACCTCCTTACGCGGACAGGAATGTTTCCAAATATATCGGCCCGATTCAGAAATCTGAGCTCATCGGTGAAGATGTGGCGAGGATCTACATCGATGCAGATAATTCAACATCGACCGGATATTATGTGCAGGACATAGGTTCTGACTTCATGATAGAGATGAGGGGTATTGACGGGAACCTGAGAGATGCTAGACTGCTGGAGTTCAGTGGCGGATTCCCAGGTGAGTGGGAGTGGAATGCCATCGGCTCCGACATTTATGTTGCCTTTGATTCTAGAAGGTTGGAGACTTCTGTGGATGTGTCCTCTCTTCAGCTTCAACCGGATTATGTGCTTACATTCGAGACAAGTGACTGGAAGGGAGGGACAGACAACACCGATGTATCTGTCAGTCGCGGTCAGGGTGGCATCAGAACAAGGCATTTCGCTGACGCCAACGGAGGATACGGGCTCGTTGCGCCTGATGGTGGGACGATAGATATCACTATTGACGGTGTCATCGATGAGGGCAGTGAAACCGATTGGACCACGACTGCAAAGACAGATACTTATGGCTCCTACATCAAGACCTACGTCGTTTACAACTCCACAGATCTTTTCGTGGCCATTGAGGTACTTGCGTCAGGAACTGGAACTGGTAGCAACTCAGATTTCGCGGAGATAATGTTCGATACGAACCATACTGGAGGCACTGCCCCGCAGACAGATCATTTCAGGTTCAAGGCTACCAAATCCCTGGGCAGTTCACAACTGTCCGACTATCAGGGATCAGGATCCGGTTGGTCGGTTGCAGGTTTAGGCTCTTACTGGACTGCCAACGGCGACGACACGGACACATACGTCACGTACGAATTCAGGATAAACCTGGCATTCGTGTTCGGTTCCCCGTCCCCGTCAGACGGCGAGATCGCTGGATTCTCTGTACACGTCCACAATGACTCAGGGGACATGTACTACTACTGGCCTGATGCAGCAGGTGCTGGCCAGTCGAATGGACGCGAAGATGTGCCTGATGATTGGGGTGATCTGTTCTACACAAGACCTCGACTTGTTGTGAATGAAGTCTCTCCCCTCACGGGAACAGAATGGGTCGAGCTTTTTAATGGAGGAGATCCAATCGACATAAACGGGATCGTTCTTTCTGACCAAGACGGGTTCACATGGAAACGGTCATCATCTCTTGACGTCCCTAGTGACGTCTACGTCATACTCATGGGTGGATCCGGGACCGATGATACGGACTTCTCCGATGGGAATGGCACACTCTACATCGGAACGACAGAGTTCACCGATTTGGGCGATGATGTTCTGTTGAAGTACGGCGGGAATGATTTCGGATTCGATTACACACAGTATGGAACGGGAGGAGATATTCAGAGCTGCCCCTCAGACGCCGCTTCCGAGAATTCTTGGACAGGCACTCTGACCGCACCGTCAGGGACCAACACAGTAGGCAGGGACAAATTGAGTTCCGATACGAATAACGCGAATGACTGGGACAACAATGGCGGTCCGGATGTGGATCAGCCGACCAGAGGTCACGTGAACTACGTAGCAACCTTGACAGTGACCGGCGAGGACAAAGCACCTTCCACTGTGACTCAAGGACAGACCGAAGTGGTCATGTTGAGCCTTACGTTGTCTGCTGACTATGGATGGATCGAGCTGACGGACCTCGATGTGAATCGAACTGGAACAAGCACAACCGAATCCGACATATCGGAGGCTACCTTGTGGGAGGATGTGGACGGAGATGGTGTGTATGATTCCGGGACCGACACATATCTGGGTACGGGGGCGTATTCTGGCGGTTTCTACTCCTTCTCTGGATTGTTGTTTTACGTTCAGAATGCCAATTCCAGATACATGCTTGTCGTCTATAATGTATCTGGCTCAGCAAACACTGGAGTGACAGTAGGAGCCCAAATCGACAGCGAATCGAATGTTACGGTTTCCAGCCCTCACAGTGTTGGAACATTCTCCAACCTGGACTCAACGAATTCCACAATTCAAGGAAATGAACTGATTGTCACAGGGACCGACCAGGCGCCCGCAAATGTATACCAGGGTCAGACTGAAAACATAATGCTCAACTTGACGCTCTCGACCGCGGGTGGATCCTCGACGGTCACACAGATAGTAGTGAATCGAACTGGGAACAGCTCGGCCGAAACTGACATTTCCGAAGTGACTCTGTGGGATGACGTGGATAATGATGGCGCTTACACTGATGGCACTGACACCTTCATAGCCGTGGGAGCATACTCTGGCGGCAACTACACGTTCTCAAGCCTTTCAATTGTCGTGAACGCCGGAACAGATGAGGGCCTTTTGATCATGTACAATGTCTCCACTTATTCCAATACGGGAGTGACCGTTGGAGCGAGAATAGATGGGGCAAGCAAAATAACCGTCCAAAGCCCTGATTCCGTTGCCGCCTTCTCCGCGATTCAATCAACCAATTCCACAATCTTGGGGGACATTCTGAGCGTTACCGGGACCGACAAAGCACCGGAAAGTGCTGAAGCCGGCACTAACGATATCGTGATGCTGAGTCTCGTCTTCGACGCCAACTACGGTACGACAAACATCACCCAGATCCAAGTCAACAGGACAGGGACGAGCACGGTTGAGGGGGATATCTCTGCCGTGAACCTGTATTTCGATGGCGACAACAGCGGCGATTTCAATCCGGCAC
>JAUVGH010000019.1 GCA_030593885.1 Methanomassiliicoccales archaeon | reverse complement strand
CCAGCCAGGTGGCGTCTGTATCCCGTTGCTCGAAATCGTGTTGTTCCAGTACCAACTATTCGAAACAGTCGTCCCGGACTGACTTTCGTAGAAGATCCCGTATCGAGAGTTGTATGAAATGTCGGAATTCTGTATGCGTGCGTACGAGTAGTTGCCAATGATCCCGAACTCGTTGAAGGAAATGATGCTGTTCTCTATTGTCGCTCCCAAGGAATAGCCAAGGTCCACCCCATACTTACTGTAGGTGATCTCGGAGTCCGATATGTAAATGGAGGTGTAATTGCCGGCCTTCACTCCGCAGTCTCTGTTGTAGAATATATCGCTTCCTCGGATGGACACACTGCTCTGACCCCGGTTATCCGTCATGATGGTGATCCCGCAGTAAGCATTCGAAACGACAGTGTAGTCCATCACCAGACTGCCCTCATCTTTGATGTATATCCCCTGCCAGAACTGTCCCAACGGGTCGGGGTACTTCTCACTCGCGATGATCACCATGTCGGAGACACTGCCTTGAGTGACCAGGTTCCCGCTGACATTGAAGTAATAGGTCCCGTTGAAGAAGACCTCCACTCCAGGCTCGATCCTGAGGGTCACATTCGGGTCCACGAACGTATCGCCGACGATCCAATAGGGACTGTCAGTGCTGGTCCAGTTGGTGTCTGTGGTGATGTGTCCACTGAACTCTGTCCCTGCCACGACGTTGACGTTCAATGGGAACAAGAATCCGTACATCGAAGCGAAAACAATCAGAAAGGCAACGCTCACAATCTCGACTTTCTTTCCTGCCCAGGACATCTCTCCTCCTCCATTGTCCGAGCTTTTTATCGGTCTGAGCGTACTTAAGAATGTTGGTACGACGTTCCATACTTTGAGCGTGGGGGTCCAAAGCAAAGAAGAAGTATGAAAATGCGAATATGGAGGCGATAACCATGACCGAAGTTCTCTACATGGGGGAGTGGACAGGGGACGAGAGCGTTCAGAACCCGAACTACATAAAAGAGTTCGACGCGAAAATCATCAAGAGGGGAGAGACGTATGTCGTGCTCGATCGGACTGCCTTCTATGCACTTGGAGGCGGCCAACCATCCGATACTGGTAGGCTGAAATGGAACGGTGGTGAGACACGGGTCACGGAGGTGCTCAAGAAAGGAGAGATCAGGCATTTCGTGGATGAGGTTTCCCAAGTTGATGAGGTGCAGGGGGTTCTGGATTGGGACCTCAGGTATGCGCGCATGAAGATGCACACCTCCCAACATGTTCTCTCAAGCGTTGTATACAGGATGTTCAAGGCGAGGACCGCCGGCAACCAAGTACATGCGGACCATTCCAGGGTGGACTTCCAGCCCATCAAGTTCGAGGATGAGGGCCTTCAGAGGGTGGAGCAGGAGTGCAATGAGATCATAGGCAAGGGAGTTCCAGTTCACGTCTATGAGGAGACCAGGCCCGCTCTAGAGGAGAAGATGACCGATCAGAGGTACATTCTAGATATGATCCCCAAGAGTATTCCCAGATTAAGAGTCATTGACATTTTGGGCGTGGATATCTGCCCTTGCGCCGGGACTCACGTGAAGAACACGTCAGAATTGGGCAAGGTCCACATATTGGAAAGAAGGAGCAAGGGAAAGGACATTGACAGGATCGTCTACGAGCTGCTCTGACTCGCTTTCATCGCTTTCAGCTGTCTTATCATCTCCGGGATGACCTCGAATAGGTTGCCGATGATGCCGTAATCAGCGACCTCGAAGATCGAAGCTTCTGGATCGGCGTTTATCGCCACTATCTTCTCCGAACGTTCCATTCCTGCAAGATGCTGGATGGCGCCCGAGATTCCGACAGCGAAGTACAGCCTGGGCCTGATCGTCTTTCCGGTCTGACCGATCTGCCTCTCCCTTGGGAACCATCCTATGTCGACGATCTTCCTTGATGCGCCGACGACGCCGTGAAGAAGCTCAGCAAGCTCTTCCAGAAGAGCGAAGTTCTCTTTCTTTTTCAGACCATAGCCGCCGGAAACGACTATCTCGGACTTGGTCAGCATATCGGCCTCTTCTTCGTGTTCGACCACCTCGAGGCACCGGGTGTCGACATCTTCCCGGGTAAGCTGGACGGTCTCCTTCAATATCTGGCCTTTCCGAGCAGGGTCCTTGTCCGGGGCAGGAAAAACGTTGGGCCTCGCGGATGCCATTTGAGGCTTGGTCTTCTTACAGATGATGTGGGCCAGGCTCTTCCCGCCAAATGCTGGTCTGATCATTTCCAAGTAGCCGTCCTCTGTAATACCAAAGGCGGTGCAATCGGCTGCCAACCCGGTGCGGATATAGGCGTGCAAACGACCCGCCACCTCTCTTCCGTTCATGGTCGCGCCGAACAACAGGGCATCCGGTTTTCGCTTCTGTACAAGTTCTGCCAAGGCCTTGGAGTAAGGTCTCGGGGCGTAGTCCTCAAGGAGGTCGTGCTCGATATAGTGGACCTTGTCACATCCATACTGAATTGCTTCTTCGGCAAGGTTCTCAACACCTTTTCCAAGGATGGCACCGGAGAGCTCCTGTTTGAGGATGTCGGCAAGCCTTCTGCCTTCGCCGATGAGCTGGATGGAGGCATTCCTGAGCTTGTTCTTTCTGTGTTCCAGGAACACCATAACTCCTCTGTACTCTCCCGCTTCCATCTTCTAGCCTCTTATGAATCCGTCCCTTACCAGCCGGCTTAACAGGTCTGAAACGTTCTTCCCCAGGTTGCCAGAGAACAACTCCCCCTTCCTGCTGGGAAGCTCTACGGTATCTATCGTGGACACGATGGTCGGGGAGCCGTTCAAGCCCAGTTTTGACTCGTCCAGACCGGCATCCTTGACGCTCCAGGTTCGGATAACGTTACCGCGCTTTGCCTTGATCTTTCTGGAGAGAGTCGGCTCCCTGGGACGGTTGCACCCGAACTTCACGGTGAGAAGTGCCGGGAATGTCGTCTCCCAGGTCTCGAACCCGAACTCGACCTGTCTCTTGGCGATGATCTTATCATTCTCGACCTTAGCCTCGGTGACGTAAGTGATCTGGGGAATCTCAAGATGTCCTGCAATCCCGGGACCGACATGCCCGGTTGAGCTGTCCGATGTCTCCTCACCGCACAGAATCAGATCGATCTTTCCCAGAAGGGAAATGGTCCCAGCCAGAGCATATGATGTTGGAGTTGTGTCAGAACCTGCAAGAGCCCTGTCGGAAAGAAGAACCGCCCTGTCCGCCCCCATGCCGATCGCCATCCTCAGGGACCGTTCAAAAGACCTTGAGCCCATTGAAAGAGCGATCACCTCACCGCCGTGTTCATCCTTGAAACCGAGGGCCATCTCCACCGCGTTTTTGTCCGCCGGATTCATCTCGCTCTCGACGCCCTCCCTCCTGAGGGTCTTCTTCACAGGGTCGATCTCCAACTGCTCCCCTTTTGGCACCTGCTTTATGCACACGACTATCTTCAACCCCTTATTGGGGGGTCTTGCCTCCTGGCCGTCCTCCAAATAATTCACCTGTTCTTAACCGAAAGGGGAAAAGAAGCAAGGGTAACCGATGTATTATTCTTTCGGTTTGATTACATCGATCTGAGTCCGCTCATCATGTCCCTGAGCATCTTGAGTACCGAGACCTTGCCGAACATCTCGTCCTTGCCGATATCGAATATCTTCTCCTTGCCCTTGCCATCAACTGTATACATTCTATCAAAGAAGTCGCAGACCATCCTCGGGTAGGCCGTGAAGATCCTGGCGTTCTGCAAGAAGGAAGGAGCGTTCTTGAACTTGTTCATGTCGTCCATTATCCCCCTCTTCTTCAAGAAATCCGGGTAGGAAGAAAGTCCCATATGAGAGTAATCGCCCCTCTGCCTGGCTTGAATGATCGCCTCCGCAGCAGAAATGCCCGAGACCACGGCCAGATCCACGCCCCTGTAAGTGTAACCGTGATTGATCACCATGGCGGCAGCATCCCCCACGACCAGGAAGTTGTCCCTGAACAGAGCGGGGAGGGTGTTCACGCCGAGTTCGGGGATCATGTGGGCGGAATACTCGACCACCTTCCCTCCGCGAACCAACTTCTGGATGAACGGGTGGAGCTTGAAGTTCTCGATTATCTCGAATATCTCCTTCTTCTGCAGTGAAAGGTCTTCTGAGCTGACGACGGCGCCGAGTGATAACGTTTCCTTGTTGGTGTACAGAAAACCTCCGCCCCTAAGATAGTCGGTGGCAGAACCCACGAAACTATAGGCCGCACCTTCCCTCTTCCCGAGGTTGAACCTGTCCTGAATCGTCTCCTTGGGGAGCTTTATGGTCTCCTTCACCGCGACGGAGACCTCCTTTGCTGTCAACTCCCTCCTCAGACCGGCCTTCTGGGCGAAATCTGACACTACGCCATCGGCAGCCACGACGACGTTGCTTCGGACGGTATCTGGACCGGCGATGATGCCAGCGATCTTGCCGTTCTCCCAATAGAGATCGTCCACTCTGGTACCGGTAATCAGCAGGGCTCCAGCTTCCTCGGCCTTTTTCGCCATCCATGTATCGAACTTCTCCCTCAATGCGGTGAAGCTCTGTGTCGATACACCTTCAGAGGAAGAGGAATCGAACTTCATGGTCACAGAATTGGACTCGGTCATGAAGACCAGGTTCTCCTGCGTCACGTACCTCTCGATTGGTGCTTCCTTCCAGAAATCGGGATATATCTCCGGGAATGGGTACGAGTATATCCTGCCGCCGAAGACGTTCTTGGACCCTGGCCTGTTCGACCTTTCCACGAACAGAACATTGAAGCCTTCCTTGGCCAAACGATAAGCGGTAGAGGAGCCAGCTGGTCCGGCACCAATTATGACAACATCGAACTCGTCCATTCCCTACACCAAAGCCCAGCGATGGGGATGGTTCGGATAACATCATGGTCGGTTTATATTTTTCCCGTCAAAGGCCCATCGGGGAAACTATTTAAGAACGGAATTGCGTGCATTGTTGAATGGCGGAAAAGGTGAGCACAGCGGAAGCGAAGCTCAGCGTGGATGACAGGCTGGGCATCAACAAGTTCACGACGGATGAGGAACCGTTCATCGAGGTCGACACCGCTCTATGCAAGACATGCCAACTGAAACCTTGCCTCTACATCTGTCCGGCCCGGGTGTACACGCTTGAGGGAGACGACCTCGTCTACAATCCGGAAGGATGCATCGAACTGGGTGCGTGCAAGGTGGTGTGCCGGGAGCTAGGGAGAAACGCGATCAAGTGGTCCTATCCCCGCGGCGGATACGGCATAAGGTTCAGATTTGGGTGAACCTCTTCTTCTCCAACTCCTCCCGGTCGAAGATGACCTCCCCGTCATATATTATTCTGAATATTTTGTAGAAAGGGATCGTGGCTTGTGCCGTGCTGAAGAATGATTTCCCGAGTTCGGTCAGCTCATCTCCGGTGATGATCACGAAACCATCCACGGTCCCCCCAGATGTGTACCATATCTCCGCTTTGGAGACGTCCTTGTCCTCCCTCCACTTGAGCTCGTTGAGGATCTCCCGCGGGGTCATCGATCGGGAAATGAGCCGAGGGATTATTAACCCTTATCTCCAAAATGATGAGTCGAGTGCCAAATGGACCGTCTACCAAAACTTTATGAGTTTGAAAACGGTTCACGGTGGCGTGGTGGTTATGTCCCCAAAGGCAAAGGTAGAGGAGAGATGGTTTGAGGTTCTTGACAAGGAACTGGAGAAGAGAACGGACGATATCATCAACAGCATCGGGGAGCAGAATTCCCAGAAGGTGCAGCTCAACAAGCAGTTGATCGGGGATATCTGGGAGATATGGAAGAGGTTCAACAAGATAAATATCCACTTCGCCATGGAGCCTCATTACAATGCGTTCGCCCAGTTCGAAGAATTTCCCTATGGAGCTTGGGATTGGAGGCCTTCGTTCAACGTTGCGAGTGTTAACATTGTCCAATTGGTGGACAGGACCCAGGAGCAGGGCCGAACGGGCGATTCCCTTACCCTGAGCTACGTGCCGGCGAAGGATGACAAGATCCATTTGAAGGTGGAGTTCCTCTATTGCGAGGGAGAACATTACTACAAGTACTCCGGATGGAGAAGGATGTTCGCCAAACACACGCTCTATGACAAGCAGGTTGACAAGGTGAACTTGGACGACCTTCACGCGATCTTCGCGGACATCATTGCTGCTTGGTATGAATCGCATCTCAGGCGGAACCGGGAGATACTGCTCAAGCACCTGAAGGGCAACTACAAGCACCTGGAGACGTTCACGCAGTAGAGCTGGACCTTTTCAAGACATGAGACCTTTTTCCAGACAGCGAGAGCTCCGATTCCACTTCCTTGGCTCATCACTTTCACCCACCTCTCCCGCTAAATCTTATAAGTAAATGGACGATAAGGTAGTGGTGATAGATTGGCTTCCAAAACGATAGAGGAGTTGCCAGGAGTAGGACCCGCAACAGCAGATAAGTTACACGAAGCCGGATACAATGACCTGATGGCCATCGCAGTGGCGTCACCTCAGATGCTCGCCGAGGCGGCTGAACTTGGTCAAAGCTCCGCACAGAAGATAATTCTCGCGGCCCGGCATGAGGCCGATATCGGAGGGTTCGAGACTGGAGACGCCATTCTCGAGAAGAGAAAGAAGATTGGCAGGATCACGACCGGTTCCAAAGCATTGAACGAGTTATTGGGGGGAGGATTCGAAACACAGGCGATAACCGAGCTGTACGGAGAGTTCGGGTCTGGTAAGACCCAGATTGCCCACCAGCTTGCCGTCAATGTCACCATGCCCAAGGACCAGGGAGGTCTTGACGGCGACACCCTCTGGATAGACAGTGAGAACACCTTCAGACCCAGCAGGATAGGGCAGATGGTAACAGCTTTGGAACTTGATCCAGAGACTGTGTTGAAGAGAGTTCACGTCGCAAGGGCATACAATTCCCATCACCAGATGCTCCTGGTTGACAAAGCGATGGAAGAGGCCGAGAAGTTCCCCATCAAGCTCCTGGTGGTCGATTCGATGACCGCGCACTTCAGGGCCGAGTACATCGGAAGAGGTGCACTCGCTGAGCGACAGCAACTGTTGAACAAGCACATGCACGCACTGCTACGGTTCGGGGACATCTACGACGCTGCTATCTGCGCGACCAACCAGGTCCAAGCAAAGCCGGACGCTTTCTTCGGAGACCCGACGAGACCCATTGGAGGTCACATAGTCGGACACACTGCGACATTCAGGATCTACCTCAGGAAGAGCAAGGGCGGAAAGAGGATAGCTCGTTTGACAGATTCTCCCAATCTGCCCGAAGGAGAGGCGGTCTTCATGGTAACAGAAGGTGGAATCGGCGACTGAACACCGCAAGCACGCTTTCAGCTTCCCTATTGCCTCTTTTGAATAATACGGTCGAAACGCTTTTATAAATCCAGATTTCTGGCACGTCCGCAAGAGATTTCCAGAACTCAGTATCTGTAAGATCCTGGAAATGACATTGGAGGAAAATGTATGAAATACAACATAACTGGAGACAATCTCCAGATTGTAACATGCGAACTGGATCCTAACGAGAGAATGTACGCCGAAGCGGGAGCTATGGTCTACATGTCCGGGAACATGACCTTCGAAGCTAGAGCAAAGGGCGGAGTGATGAAGGGGCTGAAGAGGAAGCTCACAGGAGAGTCCTTCTTCTTGACCGAGTTCACACCGGCCCAGAGCGCGGGATACGTGGGCTTCGGAGGGAACGCCCCTGGGACCATCAAGTGCATCGACCTGGTGCCCGGAAAAGAGTTCATGGTTCAGAAGGACGCATTCCTCTGCGCCGAGAACAGTGTGGCCCTGGACATGGCATGGCAGAAGAAACTGGGCGCTTCTCTGTTTGGCGGAGAAGGGTTCATTCTGCAGAAACTGTCTGGACAAGGCAAGGCCTTCATTCACGCCACCGGTGACTTCGTAGAGATGGATCTGGCTCCGGGTCAGATCATCAAGGTGGACACGGGTTCCGTGGTGGGCTGGGATGCTTCAGTGACCTTCGACATTCAGAGGTCCGGTGGATTGAAGAGCATGATGTTTGCCGGCGAGGGAGTGTTCCTGACAACTCTCACCGGTCCGGGGAAGATACTGCTGCAGTCCATGAACCTGCCAGAGCTGGCCATAACGCTGAGCAGATACATGCCTCAGCAGTCATCCGGTTCATCGAGCCTCTTCAAGTAATCGCAGAAGAGGACCTCAGATGAGCAGTGGTAAGGCAGCAGCCTTGGCAATCCTGATATTCCTGGCGATAGTCGCAGCGTTACTCCTGGTGCTGCACTTCCTTGGAGCGTTACTATGGGCCATAGCATTCCTCGGGCTTTACGCGTTGATCGGACTCGTGATCCTGGTGTTGGCGATCGGACTTGTTATGATACTTCTCGCCTTCTACTACATGCTGAAGAAGAAGCCCGTTGTCCAGGAATACGGAGACTACACACTGGATGGCGTCAAAGGGAAGGAAGATTGGGACAAAGAAGGATGAAGTGGAAGGTACCTCGATTCAAAACCGCTTTATATCAATCCCAGGTTATTCCAGCCGCATGAAGGTCCATTACATCATGGGCATGGGGTTCGACGCCAATATCTTCTTCATTGAGGCCGAGAAGCCCATTCTGATCGATGCTGGTACCGGATCGAACACAGCTGGTGCCGTGAAGACAATCGAAGAGCACATCGACCCCAAGATAATCGATTCCATCATCCTCACCCACAGGCACATCGATCATGTGGGAGGTGCGGAGGAACTTTCGAAGATCTGTGATGCTCAGCTCTATGCCTCAGTGGACGAATCGATCCCGCTGATTGAAGGGGACCGTACCACCACTGGCTCAGCGATGTTCAACATACCGCTCAACAAGTTGGATGTATCAGTTCTCAATTACGGAGGTTCTTTTGACCTAGGTGATGAGAAGCTGAAGATCCTGCACACTCCGGGCCACACTGTGGGAAGCATTTCGCTTTTCCATGAGAAGAGCGGGTCCCTTTTCTCTGGTGACACCGTGTTCACGAACGGTGGTGTCGGGAGATGGGACTTCGAAACCGGAAGCTACCAGCAATTACTGGCATCGATTGAGATGTTGAAGGAACTGAAAACCAAGAACATGTACCCGGGTCACGGACCTTACGCGGAAGGGGATGCGACCGAGCATATCGAAACCTCCCTAAAGTTTTTGAGGTATGCAGAGATATTCTGAGACCGATGAAAAGATTCAACAGTCCTTTGAACGACGAACAACTGAGAGAAGTGATTGAAGTTCTGAAGTCCGGCGGGACTATCGTGTATCCCACGGACACCCTCTATGGTCTTGGCGTGAATCCATTCGATGTAGAAGCCGTCAAGAGAATGTACGACCTGAAGAAGAGACCATTTGACGAGCCTATTTCCATAGCCGTGCACGATATCTCACAGATCGAAGACTACGTGGAGCTGACCGAAGTTGCCAGACACACGACCAGAGAATTCCTCCCCGGACCCTTGACGATTCTCCTCAAGAAGAAGGATCCATCATCTCTCCCAATAGTCTCAAGCGAGACCAAGCTGGGGGTGAGGATCTTGGACCATCCCGTCGCGCTTCCCATCCTCGATGGGTTCGGACCGATCACGTCAACAAGTGCGAACATCCACGAGTCGGAACCTCCGTGCGAAATCGATTCCGCCATCGAACAGCTGGGAGATTCGGTGGAGATCTACATCGATGGGGGTAAATGCCGCTACGGACAAGAATCAACGGTGCTGGACGTTTCAACAGACACTCCAAAGATAATCAGATCAGGAGTCATGAGTCGGGAAAGGCTGCGTATCAATGAAAAGTGAAGTCTTCGAGAGCTATAGGCGGGCGGGTAAGATAGCCAAGGAATCCAGGGAACTCGGTATCGGTCTCGCCAAAGAGGGAGCTGTCGTTCTGGACCTGGTGGAAGAGGCTGAGGAGCTTGTCCGCAAAAGAGGAGCGCAACCGGCTTTTCCAATCAATGTTGCCATTGACAGTGTGGCTGCCCATTACACTCCGCGGTCGGATGACAGGCTACGCCTGGAGAAGGGGAATGTCGTCAAGATAGATGTCGGTGTCCACGTGGACGGGTACATCGGTGATACTGCGGCAACGGTGGAGATCGGCACAAGGAATTGGTCCAAGCTGATAGAAGCCTCCGAGATCGCTCTGGGTATTGCCATTGAGCTGGTCAAACCGAACGCTCCCATCCGTATGATTGGAGGTGCAATCGAAAGGTCCATCGAGCACTCCGGCTTCACACCAGTGGCGAATCTGACAGGGCATAATCTGGAGAAGTACTCACTTCACAGCGGGAAGAGCGTCCCCAATATTCTGGACAACACGACCACCAAGACGCTGTTCGGCGAGGCACTTGCGATAGAGCCCTTTGCCACGAACGGAGCGGGAAGGGTCAGCGGTAGGAGGAACGGGAACATCTACCGTTTCGTGAAGAGAGGAGAGGCGAAGAGGCCCAGGGCCAATGAGCTGCTGAAGTTCATTGAAGAGGAGTTTGGGACCCTCCCATTTGCCGAGAGATGGTGCGTTGATTTCGACAAGAAGGCCCGAGCGAGCATCCAGCGGCTGTTGAGGAAGGGGCTCATAACCTCATACCCGATCCTCAGCGATGTGGGCAAGGGCATGGTCTCACAGGCAGAGCACACAGTTGTCGTCACCGAGGACGGATGCGAGGTCACTACGGGTTAACATGATTTGAGCGGTGGGAATATGGCCAAAAGGTTTATAATTCACAAGAGAAATTCGATGACGATATACGGAGATAATGTGTGAGTGAAATCAAAAGACTAGTTCTTGACGTTTTGAAACCACACAACCCATCCATTGTCGAGCTCTCCAAACGATTGAGCAACGTGAACGGAGTTGTAGGAGTCAATTGCACACTGGACGAAGTCGACCAGGACACCGAGAGCATAAAGATAACCGTGGAAGGTCCCTCGGTGAGCTTTTCGAAGATAGAGAAGACGATCAGGGAATGCGGTGCGGTCATTCATTCAGTGGACAGCGTTTCAGCCGGCAAGAAGATTGTTGAAGAAGTGGAGACGCCTCAGGACAGGTAGCTTTTCAGCTTCTCTGCGATTCTCCTCAGCGCCTGGGTCTTGGGCTCCCCAATAGCAATCCTGATTCTGCCCTTCTTACTATGAGAAGGATGGGAGGACCCTCCCTCTGTTTTCACAGTGTATCCTACGGCCTTCGCTGCCTTCGCTATTGTATCTATATCTGGTGATGGTACAGCGAGTTTCTTTGGAACACGACGTCCCTCGTTCCTGCTCTTTCTGGAATCAAAGTATATCGGCCAGATGATTAGCTGATCTCTAGCCATCACGATCACTTGGTAGATTTCACCAGAACGGCGTTTAGGGTCCCGTCCTGACCGGGCCTCGATGTCACTCTAGCCTCGCCGATCTCGGTCTGAATGGTCGCTCCCTTTGTGATGATGTTCCTCTGGACAAAGTGCGGGTTGGCCGGATTTGTTCTCACGGTCACGACCTTGACCCTCTTGGTCTTCTTGGTCTTCGGGTCCACCACATTGACGTACTCTGCTCCCAGTACCCTGACCTTGGATGACTTTCCGCCCCTGGTCCTGTACAGTTTTCTCTTCGAATCTCCGACGCTGGCGTACTGCTGTTCCCGTCCGATCTCGAACTTCCTCTTCTTGCGGGCGTACCTTCGTCTTCCGCCAGATGTCTTCCTTTTCGATTTTCCTTGCCAGAGTGCCATATGGTTCGGGCAATCAATGATGGACTCTGTATAAATACATTTTCCACCCAGGTTATCGGGGATGAAGGGCGCCTCTGGACATCTCAACCGAGAAGCATTGCATCGACGGATTCGCCGATCTCTACGAGCGCGCCGTATCCCTCCCTTGCGGAACCGGGGTTGAGGTAGGACGGTCTCCCGGGTTGGAACCCCCTGGCCTCGTGGATGTGACCGAAGACGGAGAGCTTGGGTTGGAATCCTTCAATGATCCTTGCCAGCGCCTTGCTTCCCAAATGACCTGAATAAGTTGTGCCGTCCAATGTTCCGTGAGGAGGAGCATGCGTCACGAGTACCGCATCCTTGGTCATGAGCGGGGAAAGAGATTCGTACATCTTGTCGTCAGGAACCTCGAACGGGGTGTCAAAGGGCGTGGGGTTGGAACCACCGAAACCGATGAAGGTCTCGTCCCCGACCTTGACAACTCTCTCATGGAGGTTGACGCCGAGCTCATCAAGAACGGACAGAATGGCAACTGGGTCGCAGTTCCCTGGGATGGCCAATGTTCTGCGGTCCAGCCCCTCAAAGAAGTCCTTGGCGAACGAGATAGGTCCGAAATGGATAGTATCACCACATACAAGAAGCATTTCCGGTTGGAGCTCATCGATCCAGCTGTGTATCTGCCTGACGCCCCAATCAGAACCGTGCAGATCCGAGATGACCAGAACCTTCATTCAAAGCCTCACAAGATGAACCCGAATGTGAAGTCGCCGGGGAAGAATATCAGATAGGAAAGAAGGTAGCCGGCGATCGCCCCTCCGTTCAGAAGAGGGAGTCCGGCATGAGGATTGCCCTTCATCACGAACCGCATGAGGATGAGGTATCCGATCATACAGCCCACAAGCGTGACAATGGCGACAAGAACGTGAGAGAATGTGAAAAGCCCGTCCTTGCCAGGAAGATACGCAAAGGCTGAAACTGCCAGGACCGTAGGTATGGATATGTCCCCCAGCCCCATGAAGACCGCGTCCCTTTTCTCCTTCTTTTCAATCTGCTCCTTGATGCTCTTCTGTTTCAGGAACGAGTAGCCCTTGCTTGTTGGAACCACCAGAAGTACCGGAAGTCTCTCCATGGTGACGGCGTCGGCCAGGGTTATCATGTGTTTGGTCTTGTAGACTGCGACGGCGTCGTAGAGGGCCAGGATTATCAGCAGAACAAAAACAGGTAGAATGGCGAGGGAGATCCCCAGAATGGATGCCACGGCAGCGGCAACGAACACGCCCACGAAATCGACCACATACCATTCGGGGAATCTGTACAGCAGGAATGTCAAGCCAGCGGCAACCACTAGTGCGGAGATGAACGAAACCCAAGATATTACCGAGATGTCCGAGGTAATCTGGCTCAAGGCCAATAAGAAGAGAATGTCGAACACCATGAAAAGAGTGAGGCCGAAGGCGAAGAGGATCACGTGTTTGAGGATGTTCCTCCTCCTGAGCTTGACCATCAATAGGATGACGGCCGTTACGAGTATTATCAATAGGAAGTACCAGATGGGGGTTGCCACGTCCTCAGGATCTTCGAATACCTGGAGCTCGGCCTCGATGAACGGAATGGCCATGAGAAGCGCGATGGCCTGAGCAATGACCATGAGTCCTGCCATGGCTGCAACTGAAGAGATGTTACTCTTCATCCTACTCCCTTACGACCCTTGCAAAGGCGATCTTCCCAGCGATCTTCTCGATCTCTGCCTTGACGGTCGCCCCTTTGGCAGTCCCAGCAACGAAAATCGTGTAACCGCCGACCTTCGCTATCCCATCCCCTTTCCGGCCGATATCCTGAATGATGACCTCGTAGACCTTGCCTTCTTCCAGAGCCTTCTCCCGAATCGGTTTGCTTCCTTTCCTCACGGCCACGGGGCGGTGTGCGCCACAGGCATCGCATTCGAGGATGGTGATCCTGCCATCCTTCTCGATCCGGGTATCCGGCCTCTTGCACTCTGAACACAGAACGTAGGTATCGACGTAGCCCTTGATCCTGTCCTCGATCTGGGTAGGAGAGACCCTGCCTTTGAACACGGCCCTCCTTCCGTCGATGGTCCCCGCGGTTCCTAACTCACGAAGCAGATAGGCCAGGACGTGCTGGTTCTCCCGGTTCACGGCGTGCACGATGTCCTCGAAGTTCCTGAGGACGGTCGTCTTGCCTTCCAGAAAGACAACGACTTCAGGGATGGTGAACCTCTCATGTGTTGCGACCTTCTCTGGAAGCTTCTCTTTTGCCCTCTTCAAGAGGCTTGCATAATCTTGATCGGCCATTATGTCCACGCAAAAGGATTGCTTATGCTAAAAATCTTTGCCATCTCTGTGATCGATCGCGGCCTTGACCAGACCCAGGTGAAGAATGGATGGTCTGAGCGGTCGGGATTTGAACTCTGGATGGAACTGGGATGCGGTGAGATATCTGTGGCCCTCAAGCTCGGCGATCTCCATCCTCCTGCCGTCCTTGGACCTTCCGGTGAACTTCAACCCTGCTGCCTCGATCCTGTCGATGTATTCGGGATTGACCTCGAACCTGTGCCTGTGCCTCTCAAGTACCTTTGTGGAGCCGTACATCTCATGGGCCATGGACCCTTCGCTAACAATCACCTCGTGCGACCCGAGACGCATGGTAGCGCCCTTGTCCTCCAATCCAATCTGTTCAGGCAGAAGATCTACGACGGGATGTCCGGCATCCGGATTGAACTCTGAGCTGTTGGCGTCCGTAAGACCCAGCGCGTTCCTGCAGAACTCCACGACCAGAAGCTGGAATCCCAGGCATGTTCCCAGATATGGAATCCCGGTCTCCCTCGCATGGTTGATCGCGATGATCTTACCCTCGATTCCCCTTTCACCGAACCCTCCGGGAACAAGGATGCCGTGCACATCCTTGAATACCATCTTGGGATCGCCTTTCTCCAGGTCCTCGGCCTCCACCCAGACGATGTTGACTTTGTTCTGGGTCTCTGAGGCGCAGTGATGGAACGCTTCCAGGTGGCTGATGTACGAATCCATGAGGTGTGTGTACTTCCCCACGATAGAGATGTTGACCTCTCCTATAGGATTGGTCATTTTGTCCAGGAAACCTTTCCAGCGGGTAAGGTCCTCTCCCTTGGACCCTATATTGAAATGATCCACAATCAGATCCGTGAGTCCCTGTTCCTCGAGGATTATGGGAACTTGGTAGATCGATATCGCGTCGGGTGCACTTATTACACCTTCAACAGGAACGTCGCAGAACAAGGCGATTTTCTCTTTTATGGAGTCAAGGAGAGGCCTCTCGCCCCTGGCTATGATCGCATCGGGTTTGATGCCAACCGCCCTCAGTTCCTTGACAGAATGCTGTGTCGGTTTTGTCTTCTGCTCACCGACCACTCCCATGATGGGCACCAATGTGGTGTGCAGGAAGACGCAGTTCTCCCTGCCCACATCCATGGACAGCTGCCGTACCGCCTCCAGAAAAGGCATGGATTCGATGTCCCCAACTGTTCCTCCAAGCTCCACGAGGACAACGTCGGCCTCATCCTTTTCGCCCACCTCCACGATCTCCTTCTTGATCTCGTCGGTGATGTGCGGGATTATCTGAACGGTCTGGCCAAGATAGTCGCCCCTTCTCTCCTTCATTATCACCTCGCGGTATGCCTTTCCGGTCGTGATGTTGTGGTCGGACCTGAGGTTCGCATCCAAGAAACGTTCGTAGTTCCCGAGGTCCAGGTCGACCTCGCTGCCGTCGTCCAAAACGAATACTTCGCCGTGTTGGAACGGATTCATTGTGCCCGCATCGCAATTCAGATAGGGATCGATCTTAACTGCTGTGGTCTTCAAACCCCTCGCCTTCAGCAGCATACCCAGGGAAGAAGTTGTTATGCCCTTTCCCAAGCCTGACAAAACACCCCCCGTGACTATTACATACTTCATTGCCTCACGGGAGAAGGAAAACGGTCACAATCGATTTAAAGATTATGTCTGTGGAATCTAGGAGTGCCGCAGAACAGTGAGATGTAGACAGAATCCGACGAGGAAATAATATCATATATCCGAAGAACGATTAATCGGTGAGAGCATGGCGAAAAAAAAGGATGAAAGGAGAGAGAAGCTGCAGGAAATGGCCGAGAAGATTATTGAGAACATGGAGGACCACCAGCTTTTCGGGTTCATCCTTGCCAACACGGGAAAGAAAGGCGTTCCGGAGATAATCAAGGCCTGGGGCCAGCCGATGACGCCTGGGAAGAAGGTGGAGCCCAAGGAAGACCTGGTCGAGCTGATTGTGGACTAGAAACCCAGCCTCTCGAGCGATTCGCAGATATGTTGGATTGCGTCCTGAAGGTTCTTCTTGTTGTCAAAAGCGTCCAAGATTCTCTGTATGCCATTCCTGTCGGTCTTCAATGTCTTGACATAATCAGTGATCCTGGGTATGGCCCTGGTGACCTCGTCCACGACCGTTACAGTTGCCTTCCTGGAGGTCCTGCAGAGAGGGTTGAGGTCGATGGCTAGGACCGTCTTCCCCATTTCGACCAGCGCCTCCGTCCTATCCCCATCCTCCAACGCGACAAGGACGGTGTCAGCTGAGAAGATGCCATCCCGTTCGCAGAGACCCCTGGGTTGATCGAGGCCGGGAATCATGGCGTTCGCGTTCTCACCGAGTATTTGGATATCCGAGAACTGCCTCATGCGGTCCACTATCTTGGACACCCTTCCCTCGGTCCGGTGGAAGACGTTTACCTCGACCTGACAGGGAACGGTCTGTGCCAGTGCCACAACTTCCTCGCCAGCAAGAACGGCCACGTTCCCGTTCACCGACAACACGGGACGCTCGCTGTTAAGCAACACCGCAGCTGCCATTTCCTCTGCAATATCTGCAGGAGGGATTGTTCTCTCGCCCAGTAGATAATCAAATGACTCACCACGACCATGAGCGATGAGCCCTTGAACGGCCAGGATCCCTTCTTCACACGCTTCCACCAGCTTCTCTCTCGTATTGAGCGAGCGGTATCTTGGATGGCTTTTTGGGATCTTCATCTTGAGAAGTCCAATAAGTCGCCGATTAATAATCCTGTTGCCGGAAAATTGTCTTATTTCCCTTGATAATAGGGGTATCGACAATTATATAAGGTCAAGTTGTCTTTTTTTCTCGAATCTAAGGGTGGAGCCTGCCGCATGACTGGAAATGCTCGAATCAGAGCTAGAGCAAACCATCGCATAGTGAAAGGTAATGCACTCTATCGGAAGGGGGAGTATGCGAATGCGATGCAGTACTACAATCAGGCGATCCAGGACAACCCAGAGAACGCGATCGGATGGAACAACAAGGGACTGTTGCTCGAAAGAGCTGGTAAGTATCTGGAAGCCGTCAAATGCCACAATAAGGCCCTGAAGCTCCGACCAGAATACTCAGACGCCTGGGTGAACAAGGGGGTGGTGCTGTACAGAATGGGCAAGATGTCCAAGTCTCTCAAGTGCTTCGACAGGGCATTGGACATCAATCCTGAGCACGAGATTGCCTGGGTGAACAAGGGAAGACTGCTGGCCAAAGCAGGGAAAACGGAGGATGCATTGGAGTGCTTCGACGCAGCATTGCAGATCGATGACTCGTACGTGATGGCGTGGAACAACAAGGGCGCTACACTGATGAAGATGAAGAGATGGGAAGAGGCCATGAAATGCTACAACCACGTTCTGAAAGAAAGACCGGATTTCGTGATGGCATGGTTCCAGAAAGGGCAGGCATTGCTTGAGCAGGGCAAGGCGGACAACGCGAT
Source organism: Methanomassiliicoccales archaeon (assembly GCA_030593885.1). GTDB lineage: Archaea > Thermoplasmatota > Thermoplasmata > RBG-16-68-12 > SOIM01 > JAGLME01. The sequence goes on along the minus strand of JAUVGH010000019.1, from coordinate 18,053 downwards.
ATACAACTTCGACAAAGCACTGTCGCTCGACCCGGGTTTCGAGAAGGCCAAGAAGGCTCGGGAAGAGGCACAGGCTGAGTCCGGGGGAGAAGATTGATGGAGGACGAACAGAGGGAGGGCTCATGCCCTTCTTGCAACGGTAAGCTACTGCCTCTCATCGAGTGCGGATCATGCGGTGTCAAGACGGTGAGAGAGGGACTTCAACCCGTTCAGGAGGCGGAGAAGTGTCCCGTCTGTGAGCGCTCGGCAAAGATAGTTTTTGAATGTGGGGATTGTCACGAGACGTATTCATTCCATGACATAATACCGGAGGGGGAGAAATTCGGATGCCCGATGTGCGGTGCGTTCGTTGACCCAGATGCCAAGGAATGTCCATCGTGCGGTTCAAGCTTCGCGGTGGAGGGTTTGGAGGAGATTGCGCCCGAGGTTGAGCGCCGCAGGAGGCCGAGGAAGATCGTCGGCGAATACGTGGAAGAGGATGTCCAGGAGATCATGAAGATCCCGGGGGTCGGCAGGCTCAGGGCAGAGGTCCTCTGTAAGGCGGGTTACAGCTCGCTGAACAAACTCACCAAATCCACGGTGGAAGAACTCGCCAAGGTGCGACAGATAGGGATGAGGACGGCCAAATCCATCAAGGAAGCTCTCCAGATGATGTACGTCGAGCCGGTGGAGAGCCAAAGGTTGCTCGAGGAGTCGATGGAGGAGGAGTTCGAGTGCCCGGTCTGCAGGACCATCGTAAGTGCATATGACACGGATTGCTCGGAGTGCGGCACGGCCTTCGAGAGAGTGGTCCAGGACCAAGCGTTCATCGCAGAGATGGAGAAGGTGGGCGAGGAGAAATCATCACTTTCATTGTTTGATATGAAGCTTCTGGAGAACCCCAAGGATGCAGAACTGTGGATAGCCAGAGGAGGTATCCTTAGGAAGATGGAGAATTACGAGGAGGCTTTGAAATCGTATGACAGGGCGTTGACAATCCGGCCCGAAATGAAGAGCGCTTGGATTGCCAAGGCAGAGTTGTTTTCTAAACTAGGCAGGCTTGACGAGGCTGCTTCCTGCTACCGGGAGATCGTCGATGAAAGCGCGACGGCGGCAGGCATTGAACTCGGTAAGGAGGAAGACGCCATGGCGGCCCTAGAGGATTTGCTTGCGGAGGACTGTCCTTCGTGTGGTTCTACAATTCCTCTAGGGTCCAATACTTGTCCTTCGTGCGGAATCGAGTTCGTTGGACCAGACGAGGAACTCCCGCTTGAGTCGCTTGATGAAGGCGTGGTGACGGAGGACATTCTCGAAGAAGAACTGATGGAAGAGGAAATAGGAATGATTCCCCGGAAGATAGCCAAAGGATCTGGGCTCACGAATGGGAAAGGTATGGTCAACGGCAAGGGCAGGATAAACGGAACCGGCCTTGTGAACGGGCTGGGCAGGATAAACGGAACTGGAATGGTCAACGGCAAAGGACTTGTGAACGGAAGGGGAATTGTAAATGGAAGAGGAAGGGTCAACGGCCTCATTAACGGGAACGGTTTCACCAATGGATTGGCCCTGTCGAACATCACAAGAGGGCCCGGCAAGAGGGCTGGGATCAGATATGTTGCTTTGGCCGCCGCGTTCGCGATTCTGGTTCTTGGACTCTATGGGATAGTCCCTCAGGCAGAGAGGCAGGTTTCACCCATAACGATCGACGGTCAGTTCCAGGATTGGAGCGGAGTGGACCTGTACACGGACCAAGGTCAAGGACCCAACCCAGATACATCCATTACCGGATACGGACACACTCTTGACAACGGGTTCTTCTCGTTCCTGATCGAAGTCCAGGGGGCCGCTCTGGGCGATACGACAGGACACGACTCGTTCTACCTCTTCTTTGACCAGGATAATAACCCGAGCACTGGATATACTGTCAAGGACTTGGGCGCAGATTACATGATAGAGATCTTTGGCGGCGCCAGAGAGGTGGTCAGCGTTCCAATGTACGCGTATGAGGATACCCAAGACAGATTGAACTTCACGAAATGGAACCAGATCGCGATCGGAGAGGCTGATGTCGCGGGAAACAGACTGGAAGGTCAAGTCGCCTCCAATGGTCGCTTCGACCTCTCCGGAGACTTCAGGCTGATGTTCTGCGCGGATGATGGGGAGGGCGGTGTGACGTATTCCTCTGTCAGCATTGGACCCACCCATGGTGCATTGCTCGTCAGGCAGGCAGAGTTCAGCCAGTACCTTGTTGTTGGAAACGGTGCGAACGATATCATGCAATTGACGTTTGAAGCAAAGGGGGCCGATGTGCAGATTGACAGCGTGAGTTTCGATGTATTTGGCGCCTTGGCCCAGCCGATTGGGAGTTTCGTCATTGATGAAGGTTCGACGGCGACCAGGACGGTCTCAGTCGAAACTGCCTCGTCAACGAATGGGGACTTGATCGAGATCTCGATCGCGGACATCATAACCGACACCCCTTACACAATCGGAGGAAGCGGTGCGAAGGCCTACTTCGAGGACTCACCGACCGACAGGGTCATCGACGGCTGGTTCGGGGACTGGGAGTCCGTCCAGAAGGAGATCGATAATGACGCTTCCCCAATTGTCAATCCAGATCTTGATATCCAGGAATCCGCCGTAAGCAAGGATGCCACCGATGACACCACCTACTTCTATCTTGAGGTCGAGAACGAACTACTGGGTGGAGTGAGCGCCCCACAGGTGAGGCTCAAGCACCCTCCGTCCAGCGGAGGACAACCATCTCCCCCGGTGATGAGACTGAATAGAATGGGGGGAGAGGACGTGACCTACATCTACATCGATTCGAACAAGAGCGATGATACTGATGGGGCCCCCATAGGCGGAATCGGAGTAGAGCCTGATTACCTGATAAGAATCAACGGCATCTACGGCATGGTAACACACAAGGTGATCTGCCACTGGAGCCCTGGATGGCTTTGCACAGACGCCGTCCAGGTTGGCAAGGACACATCAAGGATAGAGATCTCCGCAGTCATTCTTGGCGCATCATCATCGGAAATGGGTGTGGTTTTCGCAAGCACTGATTGGGCATCTAAGGGAGATATTACAGAAGCGATAACAAGAGGAGAGGGTTCGAGAGGGCAAGTCAACCCCAAGACAATGGCCCCTATCTGGCCTGCGACCTGGATATCAATTGTAACAGATAGTGATGACGCCGTACTACCCAGTATCGACCTTCTCGAAGTCTACTTCAACATTGACGCCAACTACCTTTATGTTCGATTGAGAACTGATTACCAGAACAGCGGTCCACCGACAATAACCAATTACACATGGTGGATCTACATCGACACTGACGGCGACAATCTCAATGATTGGCTGGTGATTGAGATGTCAGGCAGTAGCGGGGGAACTGTCCATGGACTCGAGTGGTTCGCTGGGAGTGGCACATGGGGAGGAACGGGAAATGAATGGTATGACACACTCACAGGCCTGGATGATGACAGTGCCGCGCGAGCTAGCACCATGGATGTAGGTGCTGACGTGTTTGGCTGCATCGACTTTGCCGTATTGAGAAGCGAGATCGGCTCCATTACTGACTATACCGGCATACAAGCTGCCACAAACTGGTCCGAGGACCACAACATGACAGGTAACAATGATAGAGCTCCGCCGGGGGAGGGGCTTCCTTTTGAATATGTAGATATCACGAGCCATGGGGATATCCCCGAGTTCGAATTCGTCATTCTACCGGCCTTGTTGTTAGTAGCTCTCCAAACCGTCATGATAAAGAGGCGTAAACGCCATTCCGGTTCTTAGACCCCACGGGGAGGGAGTCAATGGAAATCGGCGTAGTCGGAAAGCCAAACGTAGGCAAATCCACCTTCTTCTCAGCCGCGACATTGGCCCCCGCCGAGATAGCCAGTTATCCTTTCACCACCATTGAACCCAACAAGGGAATAGCCTATGTGAAGACCGCGTGTCCGCACATGGAGTTCGAGGTTTCTTGCGACCCCCGGAACGCTCCATGTGAGAACGGGACAAGATTGGTGCCCATAGAACTGCTTGATGTTGCAGGACTTGTGCCGGATGCCCACGAGGGCAGAGGGCTGGGGAACAAGTTCCTGGACGACCTCAGGCAGGCCAGCGCACTGATCCATATCGTTGATGCCAGCGGCAGCACCGACATAGAGGGCAATACTTGCGGTGTTGGAGAGCACGACCCCATGGAGGACGTCGAGTTCCTTGAGGTGGAAGTATCCCACTGGATCGAGAAGATCATCTCCAAGGACTGGGTCAAGATCGCCAGAATGAGCCAGTACGAGGGAAAGGACCTGGAGAAGCTTCTGTACGAGAAGATGACTGGATTAGGGATCTCAGAGGTTCAGATTATGGAGGCTTTGAGGGATTCCGATCTCTCGGACCAGCCGGTCGATTGGACGGACGAGGAACTGCTGACGCTCTCAAGGAAGCTCCAGATAAAAGGAAAACCGATGATACTCGCTGCCAATAAATCTGACATCGCTCCTAAAGAGAATCTGGAGAAGCTGCAGAGCCTGGATTCCTACATTACCATACCTACTTCCGCTGAATTCGAACTTGCCCTCCGAAGGGCGGCCAATGCGGATCTGATCGAGTACGAAATCGGAGCCGAGAGCTTCACCATACCCGACCCCTCCAAGCTCAATAAGGCACAACTGAAAGGTATGAAGCACATCCAAGAGGTGCTACCAACACTTGGGACGACCGGTGTCCAGAAATGCATAGAGAAGGCGGCGTTCGAACTCCTCAACCTGATCATCGTCTTCCCGGTCGAGGACGAGAACAAGTACTGCGACAATGACGGGAACGTCCTGCCGGACGCCTATCTGGTGCCCAACGGAAGCACCGCGAAGGACCTGGCATACAAGGTCCACACGGATCTGGGGGACAATTTCATAAGGGCGATCAACGCGAAGACAAAGAGAGTGGTTGGAGCCGATTACGTGCTTGAGAACGATGACGTTATTACCATAGTGGCGAGGGCGTAGAATGGGAACTTGGGACGTTAGACTTCTGACGGCATCCTACGATAGAGACGATGTGACCGTTGAGCTGTTCGGCAAAACAAAGGAAGGCAAGTCGATCACGATCCGGTACGAGGGTTTCAAGCCCTACTTCTATGCAGTGGAACCGCCCGAGAGGCTGCTGGACGAGCTGAGAAAGGACGGTGAGGTCCTGAAGGTCGAACCCAAGGAGCTCATGTACGAGAATGTGCCCACTCAATGCTCCAAAATCACCCTGAGGCATCCCTGGAAGACCCCAGAATACAGGGAAAGATGCAGAGCTGGCGAAGCAAGGCAGGTGCTGGCAGCGGACATCCCGTTCGCACATCGTTTCGTCTACGATATGGACCTTGCATCCAGTGTCAGGATCGAAGGGGAGGAGATCGAGAAGGACAGAACGACTGACCTGGTGGTCAGGGCCAAAGGTTTCGAAGAGATCGAACCTCTCCACCCAGAGCTCAAGATCCTGAGCTTCGACATAGAGAACAGCATCAAGGATGGGCACCTGCTGGTCATCGGGGTGGCAATCAGAGCGGATGGAAAATTGAAACAGGTCCGCCTCGAGGGCACAGAGAGAGAGATGATCGAGAACTTCGAGAAGCTCATTCGTGATGAAGACCCGGACGTGATAACCGGGTACAACATCGATGGATATGACATTCCAGTGATAGAGGAAAGGGCCGAGAAGTTGGGCATCAGGAACCTGAGATGGAGCAGGAACGACACACCCCTGCGGCACATCGGCAACCGATTCTGGAGGGCTCATGGGAGGATAATCGCGGACGCGTGGTGGAATGCCAAGAAACAGCTCAAGCCCAAACAGGAAACGCTCAACCATGTGGCACAACTCTTGCTGGGAGAGCAGAAAGGGGATGTTGACCCTTCGAGCATCGACGAGGAATGGGAGAAGGACTCCGAGAAGGTGATCAAGTACTGCCTGAAGGATGCTGAACTGGCCCTGCGGATCCTGGAGAAGATCGAGATCATCAATAAGTCCATGGACCTGGCCACTGTCTCCAAGCTCCCGGTTGACGAGGTCCTCAACGGCAGAACATCCACACTCATCGACTCCATCCTAATCAGAGAGGCGGACAAGAACAACATCGGGGTCCCAATGACCCGGAGGGACAGGACAACCGAGTCCATTGAAGGCGGTTATGTCCACGCCATCAAGCCCGGCATCCACCATTGGCTGTGCGTGCTGGACTTCAAGGCCATGTATCCCAGCCTGATAATCGAAAAGAACGTTTGCTTCACTACAGTGGACGATTCCGGACAGACAGTCAGCCCAATAGGTGTTCATTTCCTCTCCGCGGATCAGAAGGAGGGTCTCCTACCAAAAATACTGGACAGGCTGATGAAAGAGAGGGATGACATCAAGAGGAAGATGAACGAGGCGGCTTCCGAGAACGAGAGGAAGTACTATTACGGCCTTCAGGACGCGGTCAAGACCCTGATGAACGCCTTCTACGGAGTGTTCGCTTCAGCATTCTACAGGTTCACAAATCCCAAGATAGGAGCAAGCATCACCGCATTCGCCAGGGAGAATATCAAAAGCATAATCGGCAAGCTGGAAGAAGAGGGTATTCAGATCATTTATGGGGACACGGACAGCATCTTTCTGAAATCGCCGCATGAGAATCTAGAGCAATCAGTGGAGTTCGGTACCAAGGCGGCCGAGCGCTTCTCCAAAGGAGGTGCGGTGCTGGAATTCGAGCAGGTCCTTTCCGCTTTCTTCTCTCACGGAAGGAAGAAGAGGTACGTCGGTAAGGCTGTCTGGCCCGAAGAGAAGATGATAGTGCGAGGCTACGAGCTCCGGAGGACGGATGCGTTCGACCTTCAAAGCAAGACCCAGGAAGTCGTTTTCGAAAGATTGCTGGAGGACGATGTGAACGGGGTGATAAAGATCGCAAGGGACACAGTATCGGACGTCCAGCAGGGCAAGGTACCCCCGGACCAACTTGTCATCTCCAGGACGTGCAAGGACCCGAAGCAGTACGCAAATCCGAACTCAATGGCAAACGTGCAGGCCGCCCGAAAGCTCCAGAAAATGGGATACGAATTCACGCCGGGGATGAAGGTCTCGTGGATAGTGACCAACGGAAAGAAGACCCCGCTAGAAGTGGAGCCGTATGTCAGCGGCAGACCGTTCGAGTCAACACCGGACAAGGAGTACTATGCGAGAAGGATAGCCCACACATTGTCCTACATAACCGACCACTTCGACTGGGACGAGAAGAGCTTGCTCGCCGGGTCCCAGCAGGCCACCTTGTTCGAGGGGGACTTCAAGAAGAAAGAGAAGAAGAAGGAGGTTAGGACCACCAACAAGGACCTGACGCTCAAGGATTTCATGTGATTCGCCACCAGGACTTGCACAAAGGCTTTATATCGATTGGATAATTAGACTCTCCCACTTCTGGATTGCCAGATAGGGACCTGGATGACACGCAGAGAGATGAGCGATGCCTAAAAAAAAGCAGCCTACGACCGAGGAACCAACGCCTCCTGCAGAGGAGGAAGAGGTTGTCGCACCAGAAACAAGGAGCATGTATCAGTTCGTACGAGACGCATGGAAGACACCGAGTTCGAACTATGTCAACGACCTCAGAAGGGGGAGGATGCTCGAGTGGAGGAGAAGCAACTCTTTCGTAAGGGTTGAGAGACCCACGAGGATCGACAGGGCTAGGACGCTCGGATACAAGGCAAAGCACGGCTACATCGTGGTTCGTGCGAGGGTTAGACGCGGAGGGCTCAGGAAGCATGCCATCAAGGCCGGAAGAAGACAGAAGAGAAAGGGCATCTCCAAGATCACCATGGGCAAGAGCATCCAGAGGATAGCCGAGGAGAGGACGGCCAGGAAGTATCCCAACATGGAGGTCCTTTCATCCTATTGGGTGGGACAGGACGGCAAGAGCAAGTATTACGAAGTCATACTGGTCGACCCGCATAACCCGAGCATAGTCAACGACCCGAAGATAAACTGGATCTGCAATTCCGCCAACAAGGGAAGGGTCTTCAGGGGGCTCACGCCAGCAGGCAAGAAGGGTAGAGGACTCCGAAAGAAAGGAAAGGGCGCAGAGAAGATTAGACCCTCCATCCGAGCGCATGATGGCAAGGGCAAGTAGTATTCTATCAGACTGGATAATAGCGCAATAACGGTTAAAAGCGACCGTGTTCTGTTTTCGGACGACCATGTCGCAGAAAATAAGCAATGCGGATATGTCGCGTTTTGATCTCGGGGCCTCGGATGCAATCTTGGTGATTGCAGTCGTCGGCTTTGTCTGTTACTTGCTGGGTTTCCTAATGGGAGTCGTCTTCTAGTCCGATCCGTTCGGCAAGCGAGGAGATCTCCTCCGAGGACAGCCCAACAACAGGGTAGAATATTGCCAGGAACTCTTTCTTCTCGAATTCTAGATTGTCGATATCGTTCCCGAACACCAGTCCTTCGACCTTCAGTTTCTTGGCCAGGTCATCCATCTCGGAATAATCCTGAACCTGGTGCGACCTGGGTTTTGGGTCCCAGCTTTCCAGGACCTTGACCAGATTATCTCCGTTTCGATGTGTGAAATGGACCTTGCATCCCCTCTTCATCATGAGCCAGCATGAGACCGCGTCATTGATGTCTTCCACCCTACCCAGGACCTTGCCCTGGCTCCCAAGCGGCAAACCGGCTGGTCCACGGATGATTCCCCGGAACAGATATACGTCCTTCCCCCTGACCTCAACAAATATCTCAAGGTCCGGTTCTGTCAGGTCAACGCTCAGACCTTCGAAGGCCGACATCACGGCAGATCCCAGCTCAACGGCCAGATCCTGACTCGAATACGGATGCGTGCCAGACCGCCTTGCCCTGATGGCGAAAGACACCCCCTCCTTTAAATCGTCCTTGAAGTGTTCCATGACGCTCTTCTTGATATCCTCCATGGACGAGGAGCACTCCTCGACCGGGCTGAAGGAGACCACCCCAAAGGTTCTGGACAAGATATGCGAGGCGACCTCATGATTCTCGGACCTCACGTAGACTCTGCCTTCCTCAGCTGAGGTAAGACACTCCACACCTTCGTTCAAGAACGAATCCTGGATGTTGGTGACCAGCCTGTCCCTGAGCCTCCTCCTGACCTGTGAGGACTTGAGCCCTATCTCCCCGTACCTGACCAGATACAGCATACGCTCTCATTATCGGAACTCTCTACTAAAACCTCTCGTTAGGTTTATTTGCGAACCGCTCATACTCGCTTCGAGATGTGGCAATTGGTCCTCCTGGTCATCCTCGTGTTCGGGGTTGCCTTCATATACTCCAACCTTGGGCTCGGGGGAGGTCTTCTCTACGTACCGATCCTTCTATCACTGGCCTTCACGGGTGAGGGAGCTGAGGACATCGCAGTTCCCGTTTCGCTCACATTCACAACGGCCACGGGTCTGTCGGCAACCATCAACCACCACAGAAAGGGGCTCGTGAACTTCAAACTGGCTGGCATCCTCATAACAGGAGCGCTCATCGGTGCGGTCATCGGTGCGTTCTTCAACCTGAACACATCCAAGCAGGTCTTCCTGGCGTTCTTCGTGACCGTCATCGTGATAATGGGAGTCAAGATGCTCCATGATTGGAGGAAGAACCGGAGATCGGAGGACGAGAACGACGATTCCATGATGACCCGGGGGAGGACTGCGGCCTCCGCGAACGGCACACTGGCTTCCGGGTTCCTGTCGGGGGGTCTTGGCATAGGCGGGGGTCTGGTCAACGTTCCTCTGATGGTCTACGTCCTCGGACGTGGGACCAGGAAGGCGATAGGGACTTCCTCTGCAATGATAGTTGTCACATCGATCTTCGGCTTCTTCAGCTACTTGTGGCTGAAGCCCTCCCTGGCGATAGACTTCAACCTGATAGCGCTGCTCTGGCCTTTCGTGTTCGTGGGCGCATTCGTGGGTTCCAGATGGGGTTTGAAGAAACTGAAGACAAGGTCAGTAGCGCTCATCTTCATTCTTGTCATGTTCATCGCAGCGGGGAAGATGACTGTGGATCTGATGCTTGGAACCTGAGCGGTAACTGGAAATGAAAAAGAGTTTTAAGACTGACGGCAATACGTGAGAAGGTCGGAAGGGGCATGGAGAGTGACAGGAGAGGCGTCAAGTGGAACTGAGTTTGACGGTATTGTTGATCATAGGATTCCTCTCGTTCGTGACCGAGTACGTCGACGCCACACTGGGAATGGGTTACGGCACCAGCCTTGCGGCCATACTTCTCCTGATGGGTTACAGTCCCCTGGATTTCGTTCCGCCCCTGTTGATCTCACAGTTCGTCGCCGGGATGTTTGCGGGGATTTCTCACCACTTCGTCAGGAACGTCGATTTCACGTTTGGTTCTCCAGATCTGAAGATCGCGGGAATATTGGGCGCCTGTAGCATCGTGGGCGTGGTGATAGCCGCCTTCGTTGCCGCATGGCTGCCGGAGTTCATCCTCAAGATGTACATCGGGGTGCTGGTCTTCGCCCTGGGAATCGTCATACTGGTGTTGATCGGCAGGACGTTCGTCTTCACCTGGGGAAGGATTGTCGGCCTGGGACTTGTCTCGGCGTTCAACAAAGGTCTCAGCGGGGGAGGATACGGACCGATGGCCACTGGAGGCCAGATATTGTCGGGCGTGGAGACCAAGAGCGCAGTGGGGATAACCTCACTGGCCGAGGGCATCGCCTCCATAGCCGGCGTAGCTGCCTGGATGTACGTTGGCGCTGGCTTGGGGGAGATGGTTTTGACCGTACCGCTCACAGTAGGCGCCATATTATCGGTCCCGTTCTCGGCGCTCACTGTCAAGAGACTGCATGCGAGGAACCTGAGGGCCGTTGTGGGATTGGCCATAATGATCCTAGGACTCGTGATAATACTGCAAACGGTATTCACGGCGTGAGGTTTCGGAGGATTTCGAGATGATAAAGAAGGTATTGGTTGGCGTGGACATCAACATAGAAGAATGCATGCCGTTGGATTACGCGGGGAGCCTATGCAAGGTCTTGGGCGCCGAACTGGTGGCCTTGCATGTGGTGGAGGAGCTTCAGGTCTACAGCCTCTTCGGGACCGTACCCGCTCTCAAAAGGGAAGAGATAATGGAGGAGAGAAGAGCCATCGTCATGCAGGCCGAGCTACTTGGGGAGAGGTTCGGCATAAAGGCCACCGGAAGGCTGGTCGAGGGTATCTCTCCCGCCGAAGAACTGCTGAGGGTGGCCCATGAAGAAGAGATAGACCTGATAGTCGTCGGGTGCCACGGCAGATCTGTGCTCATGGAAGCTTTGCTCGGCGGGGTTTCGAGTCAGATCGTCCACCATTCCAAGGTTCCAGTCATAGTTATCAGGAACCCGAGAGGGTTCTCCAAGATACTCATGTGCACGGGAGGCTCCAAATACGCCGACGACGCGATCGATTTCGCATCGGGGATAGCTGAAAAGGCTGGATCTGAGGTGACGATCCTCAGTGTTGCACCATCGGACGACCCGAAGATCGTGGAACGCGCCACCGAGATAGCGAGGAGCGGAGCCGAAGCACTGAAGGAGAAGGGGATCAAGGCGACCCCCAAGGTCAGCAGTGGTCATCCAGCAGAGGAGATCCTGAGGGAAGCGAGGAAGGGGGACTACAGACTCATTGTGATGGGGTACAAGGGAACATCGGCGGTCGTTGACCTTCTCTTGGGAGATGTCGTGTCCAAGGTAATGCACCACTCCCGCAGGCCAACGCTGATCTTCAGAGAGGGTCCAAAGCAAAGGAAGCCGGCGAAAGGTTAGCTCGATATCTTGAATCAAGGAGGTGGATGGACTTGGGGAAGAAATCGGAGAGAGCGAAGGACATAGCGGGAATGCTGGGTCTGGGAATGATATTCGGGACTGGGCTCATAACGATAATAACATGGCTGGTAGCGTGGTGGAACGGCATCACGACAGGGACGTACAAGGTGCTGGTGAACATCAATTCGGTAGGTGAGATGTTCGCGGAGTTCTGGCTCATCTGGATAGTCCTGGGGTTCTCCATCTGGGGTATGTACTGGTATGTCCACGAGGCATTTCTGGAAGAAGATGAGATCGAATAGTCGAAGGGGAGACATCCAAATGCTTCTCTCGGGAATATTAGAAGATGCTGATGATAAACATGGTAGCGAGCCAGCGGTCGAGTGTGGTGCAACCAGGTACACGTATTCGGATTTGAAGAACAGAGTAGAAAGACTCGCTGTGGGCCTGACAGACAGGGGTTTGGAATCATCAGATAGGATAGCCATTGTCCACAGGAACTGCCATCATTTTCTGGAGGCCTACTTCGCCGTGGCGAGAATCGGGGCGGTCTCGGTGCCCATCAACTATAGGTTGTCGGTCAGCGACATCACTCACATACTGGAGAACTCGGGCTCCAAGGCAATCATAGTGGAGGGTCATCTGCTGGAAATGGCCAGACCGGCGTTGGAGCAGACTATCGGCTTGGAACTGGTGGTCGTGACCGGGGAGCCACACGGCGGCATGCCTGCCAAGGGCGTTCTGTATGATGAACTCATCAAAGGTGACGGACACGAACTCTCGAAGCCGGATATCGATGAAGACGATATGGCCCATCTCTATTACACGAGCGGAACAACAGGACGACCAAAAGGAGTTATCCTCACCCACAGGAACAACTGCGTTCATGCCGTCAACGCGATAAAGGAAATCCAGCTGAACAAGAAGGACACCTGGCTGCACGTGTCACCGATGTATCATCTTGCCGATGCATGGTCCACATGGGCAATCACAATGGTGGGAGGAAAGCACCTGTTTGAGCCAGAGACCGACGCTGGGAAGGTCCTGCGGACGATCGAGAGTGGCAGAGCGACGGTCAGTAACTTCATCCCCACGATGCTTGCCAGGATTGTGAACCATCCTGATATGGACGGTGCCGATCTCAGCAGCTTCCGGTTGGTCATGAGCGGCGGAGCTCCCATTGCGCCGGATGTAATAAGGGATGTCATTGAGACGTTCGGATGCGAATACATTCAAACGTACGGACTGACCGAGACCAGTCCTTATCTGACCATGACGATTCTGAAAGATCGGCTCAGGGATCTGCCGTTCGAGGAGAGGTTGGAGTATCTGGCGACCGCGGGCAGGCCTTTCAAGGATGTGCAGTTGAAGGTGGTCACGAAGAATGGAGAAGAAGTCGAGGCGGACAATAGGGAGGTCGGTGAGATAATCGCAAAGGGAGAGACGATAACTCCAGGATACTGGAGACTTCCTGAAGAGACCGAGAAGAGGATAGTGGACGGTTGGCTCCACACGAGAGACCTTGCGACGGTCAACCCGGAGGGATATGTCACGATAGTGGATAGGATGGACGATATGATTATCACCGGAGGAGAGAACGTCTATTCCATTGAGGTGGAGAATGTGCTGAATGGCCATCCGCATGTTTCGGAAGCCGCGGTCATAGGTCTGAAGGATGAGATATGGGGTGAGAGGATAGTCGCGATAATAGTCCCCAAGGGGGAGGTACCCACCGAACAAGAGATAATAGATTACTGCAAGAGAGAACTGGCGTCTTTCAAGGCCCCGAAAGAGATAGTTCTTACCGATGAAATCCCGACAACAACCTCAGGCAAGATCAAGAAGAACCTCCTCAGGCAGAAATATGGTGGCTGACGTCTCGTGAATGACTATTCTGGGATTTCGCCACCCAGGGTGAAGTAGGTGATGTAGTTAAGTCCCCTCTTCGCGATCATTGAATTGGGTTTCAGTTCCTGAGCCTTCTCGAAGAAGGGTCTGGCCTCCTCGTATCTCTTCATGCTCTGAAGGGTGGTCCCTTTCTTAGCATATGCATCGGGGTTGTCTGGAGAGTATTTGATCGCGTTGTCAAAACACTCGCTCGCATTCTCAAGGTTGCCCAGTGTCAGGTTGCACACAGCGTACTTGTACCAGAAGGTCCCGTCATTCGCTTTGTCATCCACGGATCTCTCGAACTTCTCCAGGTCGTTCTTGGCCTTCTCCACCGCTTTGAACGCTTTCTCTTTCCCGGGTCCGGCCAGAGGGTGGTCAGGTGAAAGACCAGTTGCCTCCTCGTAATACTTGTAGGCCTCTGCCTGGTTCCCGTAGAATGCTTCTATGCGGCCGTTGAACTCCAAATCGTTCGCCTTGATGCGGTTGATCTTCTTCTCGAACTTCTGCTCCCGGGCAGCGTCACCCAGGGTCGTTGCGAGGTCCTTCAGGTCGGTATACACTTCAGGAGAGTCCAGGGGTCTCCAGAAATAGTCCTCCGCCTCATCCACCTTGACATCGATCTTGGCCAGAACATCCTTTGCCCTTGAGGGATCCTGAACCTGAACGTTCCCGGAGGCGTCCCTTTGGAACCCTATGTCCGAAAGAGCATTCAGAATCGCTTTGACATTCTCACCCATATCCAGGGTCACATCCAAGTTCTCCAATGAAGTCATGACAACCACTCCTGCATCGTTCTAGGCGCATTAAAGCTTTTTCAATTCCGGGTCAGGTCATTCCTCGAGGTTCTCCGCATGAAGGTCCAGATGGTCCTTTTCGATCTCGACCAGGGCTCCAAAGAACTCTTTCAGTCGCTCTTCGGTGGTTTCGTCCCGGAACTTGGTGTAGGCCTTTATCGCCCTGTCCTCCCTTTCCCAGCCTTCCTGTGAATTGGCCTTGAATTCACCGGAACAAGGAACGGATTCCAAACTCGGCTTGTCTATCTTCAGGAACTTGCATATTGAAGAAGCGTGTTCGTTCTCGACCTTCTTCAGGGCCTTGAACTTCGCGAGACCGTATTCATCGCCGGCTTCCTTTGCGGCATCCATCGCGCATGAGTAGAAGGCTGTGTTGTCCAGTTCCAGTTTCAATGCGGCCTCAAGGTCAGCCCGTGCGACATCATTGAGCTCCACGTTGAACTCGTTGGGGTTCCAGTCCTCCGCCATGACGAAAAACTCTGTTACTGCTCCGCAGAACGGACATCTTGTGGGAGCTTCTGTCCCGATATATGGATCCCCGCATATTCTGCATCTGAATACTCTGACTTTTGACATTCTCCTCTCCCCGAGGGATTCTCGTTCCCAAACTTGACGGTCCTCATACTTCTATCAGCTTATTATATTCTTTCTCATTTCTCTAGTATCGCCATCAAAACATTAATCTACACCCATCTTCATCGTCAAATTAGCCTCGAATACAGAAGCAGGAGGGAAGCGCTTTAGGCCGAAGAGGGGTTCCGATAGTCAAGTATTCTGAGCAGGTCAGAGAGCCTGTCAAGAGGTCAGCAATATTGGGCGGAGTTCTATTATTGATTGGTATGTTCGTCTATCTGGCAAGCGTATTGTTGTTCCTCAACTGGTGCTTCGGACCAGGTTTCCTCATGCTGACAGCGGGGACATTTCTCACGGGATTTGGTGCGATGCTGATGTGGAAAATCCGAGGAATAGCTGGAATCTTATTCTCGATGGCCAGTGTGCTACTTTTCACGACCTACTTGTTTTGGGGATCCTGCTAGAAGGAGATTCGTATTCCGATGCCGCGTCTGCAGTTAGCGTTGCACATTCATGAAACACAGACTAGGTACCCATCCTCACCCCTCCATATCAGGTCGTGCGTCCAACGCATTCAGCCTCTCGAGCGAGCTCGTACGATCTGAGAGTTCAGAAACCGATCGCAGATACGGGTCAGGTTCCAGTTGGATGAGAAGAAAGGATCATCCGCCCATCAGGCCGTTGTACAATGCTCTGGCCAATGATATCCTCTCTTTTCCCTTCGGAGCGTCGATCTCACACTGGCAGAAATAGGATCCCACGCCCGAGACGTTGGCGCCAAGGAGACCGACCTGATCCGTGTCAATGAACTTATTGGCAGTTGCCGTTTTGTCATCAACAAGGAAAGTGACCGAATATTCTCCACCCACACCTTCG
Organism: Methanomassiliicoccales archaeon; assembly: GCA_030593885.1. Taxonomy (GTDB): domain Archaea; phylum Thermoplasmatota; class Thermoplasmata; order RBG-16-68-12; family SOIM01; genus JAGLME01. Next base: position 2,138 of record JAUVGH010000019.1, on the reverse strand, counting down.
TCCCTGATCTCGATCTCGCAGAATGTGCTTGCCTGGTAGTTCGTGGCCCTGACCACCACTACGTCGTAACTCTCGACATCGACCTCCCATAATGGGGCAAAGAGCACTGTCAAGGTCACGGCCACAAAAACGATGACATAGATCCTCCGCCTCCGCAGGTCTTGATCCGCATCTCTCACAGGGTCAGGCGGCTCTGGAACTTCCTCCGGTGGTGCTGGTACTGAGTATTCCTCCACGAGTCCTACTCCCCCACGGCAATATCCCTTTGTTCTTCAATATCTAGTGGAGAGATAAATAGATTGCTTTGACATCTCAAGGACGAATGGTTCATTAGCTCCATGTCGATTCTCTTGTTGACCGTTCTACAGCTGAACTTGCGGGGATATTTGAGCGTTCTCTGGAAGAGAAAGGAATCCTTGAAGGGGGGGAAGCGGCGTGAAGAAAGCGGTCAATGGCCGCACAACGATATCAATCACAAGAATATTTGTACTAGTTGTTGGCTTTGTAGATGGCCGAGAGAATAGAGGAGGAATCTGGATATGAGTAAGAAAGACGAGAAAGGAAAGAAGAAGAAGAAAGTAGAGATCGTTTGCGAGAGGTGTGGAGAGAAGATAGATACAACTAAGTCGTACTATCAAATCAATTACGACAAGGGAGAAGATGTCATAGACAGGTTTGAGTGTTCTCCGTGCTATCTTGCACACGTGAATATCTGAGCAATATAGGAATTACTGTTGTCGTTGCCGGAAGTGCGTTCAGAGCCTTGGCTTATGTTTCATGCGCTCGCTTCGGCAGGACGCGGAGGCGAGGAGTTGGAGTTCAGGTTCGAATCTGAACGTCCAAAACCGGTTCTGATGGAAGATTATAAGTATAGATGCATCACCTATGCAGTATCGGTGATGCAATTGGTACGAGTGACCACGGACCTGCCAAAAACCATGAACAATGAGTTGGACGCTCTCGTAGCCGTTGGCCTCTACAAAAGCAAAAGCGAGGCCTTGCGCGACGCTCTCAGGGAATTGCTTTTCAAATACAAGGACAAGATCACAGAAATAGATGATCTGAGGAGGGGGATGGCCACCGTTAAAGGCAAGATGAGCGATACCGTGGTTGATGCAAGAGAGTGAGCAATGACGAAGATCTACTATTTCGACTCTTCTGCTCTTGTCAAGAGGTACCATTCAGAGAGAGGAACAGAGACCGTTGACAAGATACTTGATGAACTTGGAAGGGGTGATGAAGGGGTCATCTCCCATTTCGCCATCTTGGAGATTGTATCAGCCCTACGAAGAAAACTGAAGTCCAAAGAGATTGGAAGAGAAGTATTCGATATGGCCATTGCAACTTTCCTCTCTGATGTGACGGAGTATTTCTCCGTGCGGCCCATCGATGAACGGATACTGTCCCTTGCAACCAACTTGGTCATTGAACACGGACTGAAGGCCGCAGATTCTCTGCATTTGGCGACAGCCAAAGAGATAGCTGGCTTTACTGGCAAGAGTATTGTGTTTGTCGCTTCAGACGGGGAATTACTTGATGTTGCTGCCTTAGAAAGAATGCAGACCCTAGACCCGGAGAAAGATTGATCAAACAATCCTTCACGTCGCCTGCTGGTGATAATGATGGAACGATCTTAGCATAGTTTTGGAACAGATGCTTCACTCAAGGATACTGCAAACTGGCTATCCCAGGGTTGACCACCGGGGCCCATATCTCTTCTTTTCGCCAAAAGGATTTCATATGTCCAAATCCTTCTCAGATTAGTCTGTTGGAGGATGTGAAGAGTGAGACACGGGGAAGACAGGGAACTCGGAAGACTAGTCTATGATCCAAAGAAAGAAGTGAAATTTCGAACGCAGAAACGAGAGAATCTATTCTTGGGATTGACCTTTTCCCTCGCCTTTGGCGCAATACTTCTCATAGTTCTTCTGAGATTCGCAGGAATCCCGAGAACTTTTGAGAACGCATCTATGGCGCTTATGGGTGTTACTTGGATGGTGGCTTTCGCTTTCGTAGTTGGACTTATCCTGCTCGCATCTTCTTTCAAACATGACTACTTCCGTGTGTATGAGAATGGTATTAGGAACTACCGAGGATTTCTCTCTGAGGAGACGTTCATGCCCTTCAAATCAGTATCC
>JAUVGH010000049.1 GCA_030593885.1 Methanomassiliicoccales archaeon | reverse complement strand
ATGGGGGAGTTCTTTGATAAGATTATCTTGATAACGCATCTGGTGGAGGTCGCTGACAGGTTCCAGGGCCAGATAAGGATAAACATGACACCGGAGCAGGAGTCGAGGATAGAGGTGGTCAGGTAATTCATTTTCACCCACCTCCCCCATCTTCACTTATATATGACTTCGAACACAACACTGCATTCAGATGAAGATGGATGCAAATGGAGGGACCCATAGCGTCCTCTTGGATGGGATCAAGTCCCAACTGGGGGACATCTCCCGCTTCAGGGAGGAGCACAAGATAGACTTCAACGCCATCAGCTTCAAAGGTTTTGGGCCTTCAGAAGATGCATTGGACATGGTGGCCATTGATGGGTCATACACTTTTCTACTGAATGTCTCAAGCATGTGGCTTGGCATCGTGAGGGTCGGTGCGCTCAGATACTCGCATAAGGACGACGGTTACCAGCTGGTCGATTCGGAAGCGGTTGATGTGCCGGTCATGATCTCGACCTGGAAGAGCATCGTCAATTCGCAGAGCGAGAGGCACCGGATGATCTTCAAGCACAAAGGCAGTTCCAACCAGGCCCACAAGGAGATGATGAACGAGTTCAGGTACTGCATAGAGGGGGAGGTCGCTCTTTCGGCCTGCAGGAAGAACAAAAACTGCATTGTGGCAATCGATGGGGCGCTCGCGTCATATAACCCGGACATGGACTGGATGGGCAATGTCGTACAAGCCTGCAAAGAAAACGACAACATGCTCATCGGCGTCTCAAAGGATTCTCACACGCACGCGTTCAACAACCCCAGAAGGGACGAGGAGATATTCAGGATCGGCAACGGCATAGCCTACGTGAGGGTGCCAGAGTACTTCGAGAGCAATCACCGAGGAACTCTGTACGGCGCCATCCACTTCGCCAAGTTCCACAAGGACGCTCCAAAATGGTTCAGGGTGGACATCGGGACCTTCAAGCACGAGCCGGGTCTGGTTCTTTCCAATGTTGCTGCATATTCCAATTCGGGGCTCTGTCTGGGTTATCCGTATCCGTTACTAGAGGCCCACAGGTTCGCGGTCACCGTGAGACAGTTCAAGAACGTGTTCGAGGACATGATGTTCGACGTCGCGGGGGATTCCGGACTTTCGGCTGGGGACATACTGGAGGGTCTGACTTTCACCGAAGGCAACAGGAAGAGCGCTTATCATGAGTACATAGACAAAGTGAGTCGTGATCTGAAATGAAGGCAAAGATAGGAGAGATAATATCGGCATCTGTATCAGAGGGACTGGAGGCCAAGCTGGAACTGGACAACCCGGAGGACCTGCGGATTGGTTACCCGATCATAGTCGAGGGGAATTCGTACGAGTTCTACTGCATAGTGGAGGATGTGGTGAACAAGAACCTGGAGATAGCGGAACGATTGGCGGGTTCGACATTGAGGGATTCCATAATACCATCGGGTACGACGCACGAGGGCTACGGTGGAAGGATATTCTATTCCAAGGCGGTCCTTAGGCCGATCCAGCTGATAGACAAGGAGACGAACGAGCTCTCTGAGGCCCAGACGATACCCCCATACTTCGCCGAGGCCAGACATGCTACGAAAGATGACGTTGAGAGAATCTACGAGGTGAACAAGCATTCCGCTCCGGTCGGTTCCATCAGGGGCGTGGAGGAGTTCATGGTCCATCTGGACTTCAAGAAGCTGACCGAGAAGCCATTCGGGATTTTCGGTAGAACGGGCATGGGCAAGAGCATCCTGAACAAGCTGGTGTGTCTCGGCATACTCGCAAAAAGAGCGGGTTCGGTGCTCATATTCGACATGCACAGCGAATACGGAATCTACTCCAGGGGGGACAACATGGAGGGGCTGAAGTACTACTTCCCGGAGAGGGTGGAGGTCTTCTCGCTGGACCCCAAGAACACCGAGGCGAAGCCGTTCATCATCAACCCCAGGGACATCAGGCCGGAGGACCTCATAGTCTCGATGAGGGACCTGACCCAGAACATGCGCGATGCGATTTACGAGGTCGACCGGACAAGAGGCACCGAGGACCTGGTGAGGGCGATAAGGAACATTGACCCGGACTGCGTGGACGAGGGTAAGATACACCTTTCGGTTATCAACGCGGTGAAGAGGAGAATAGGAAGGCTGGACAGGTTCTCGTTCGTCAGGGGCGGCAAGGACACCTTCAAGCAGATGGTGGAGATGATAAAGGACGGCAGGTCCATCGTTCTCGATTTTGGCGATTACGGCACCGACCAGATGGTCTACCTCTTCGTTGCGAACATCCTCGCGAGGCGGTTGTTCAACCTGTACGTGGAGAAGATCGGGGACAGTCCTAGGTTGGTTGTCTTCCTTGAGGAGGCACACAAGTTCCTGGAACCGGAGATCGCTTCGTACACGATATTCAACAGACTGGCCAGGGAGACCAGGAAGTTCAATCTGATACTTGCACTGATCGATCAGAGACCTTCGAGGATAGACGACGAGGTCAGGAGCCAGCTTGCCAACAGGTTGGTCATGTCCATGAAGGAGCCTTCGGACATCTCTTCCTCACTTGCAGGGCTTCAGGATAGGTCCATGTGGGAGATGATAATCGGAACGATACCGGCCAGAACGGTCGCGGTCATGGGAGATGCCATCAGGATACCGACGGTGATCAACATAATGGAGTATACACCGGAGAACGTGAGGACGCATATAATCGGAGAATCGGACAGCATTTCGAACGACAAGATAGACGAGATAGCGAAGCAGGCGACCACTGTACTGGATTTCTAGCGGATGGTGACGTAATCAAGGGTTTCCTCGGCAACACTCTCGTCATCGAGTGAACCTATGAAGTCGTCCTTGGATCTGATCGGCCTCGCCCTGAAGATCCTTGCAGCCCTCTTCGAACCGATGCCTGGAATTGAAGCGAGTGCCCCCAATGAAGCGGTATTGACGTCGAGCGGATGCTCGATTCCAGTGATGCTCCGTTGACCATGGTCAGTAATGATGAGATCAACGAACTTGTTCAGTTCAGTCTCATAAGGTATTCCAACCAACAGAGGATAAGAGCCGATCTGCCTTCCGAAGGTGGTCTTGCCCTTTGCCAGTTCCATATAAACATCCTTCAGTACGGTCTTATTCGGGACTACCCTCTCAAGCATGGGCCTGTCAATCTCTTCCCTGACCTTCTTCTTGAACCTGCGAAATTCCTTGTAGTGCTTTCGAACCGGGAACTTGCCCCTGACCTCCAACACCTGCCTGATGTTGATCCTCCTGAGAAGCAGACCGGAATCCAGAACGCCTTTCAAGAACCGGAAATTGTGTTCGAACGTCTCCTTGGTCTCTCCGTCCAGTCCCGAAATGAAGTTGATTCCTGGCAGGATCGCTGGAAGCCCGGTCGGACCTCTAACAGCCCCCACCGCGTTCACGATCTCGATTGCCTTCATGACATCCTCCGGCTGGGCGTTGAGGTTGTTCTTCCCTATCACATCCGGATCTGCGCTTTCCATCCCGAAGGAAAGGACGTTGCCACTGGTGCAGTACTTCACAAGCGATCTCAGGACCTCTTTGGACTTTTCCGGATGAGCGGCGATCACGGCTGGGTCGGCGTTGTCAGTATGAAGCACCTTCAGATTCGGCGAAGCGTTGTGTATTCCCATGAACAGCTTCTCGATTCGGTCGACGTTCGGCTCTGGAGTTTCGGTCTCACCGATCCCCTCCGCACCGTAGCAGAATAGACACGCCTGGCCGCCGAGCCTGAAGTTGGTGACGCCGTTCTTGCTCAGTTCACCGATCTCTTTGATGACGTCCTCTGGGTCTCGGTAGAAAGGCTTCCCGTACATGGGCTCTATACAGAAAGAGCACCCTCCGGTGAAGTATCTGGCACAGCCTCGGGACATGTCTATCTCCGCGATCAGCGGCTGAGGGAAGTCCGGGTGCAGTTTGGAGACCTTGGCTCCTTTCACCGCCCATCTGGCCCACTCATCTGGTTCTCGGTCCCTGTCCGAGAAACCGCCAGATTCCAGGACATCGAACATACAAGCGTCCAGGTCCTTCTTTGCGAGATGGTCGAACATATTCCCGAACTCGCTCTTGTGAAATCCGAACCTGACCAGAGGACCGCCCAGAACCTTCGTACCCTCGAACCTCTCGGCGATGTTGGCTATCTCTCTGTTCGATACTGGCATCCCTCTGAGATACTTCCCGGGCACAAGGCAACCGGCAATGAGAACCAGCAGGTCCCCTTCGAGCCCCTTCCCCTTCCTGAACTGGTCTATGGTGAGATAACGATATGAATGTCCAGCGTCCTCAACCGCTCCTGCAAGATACCTGGGATAGGGCGATACATATGGCGGCACGCCCAGACAAGAAGGCTCGTCCACGTACCCATCCAGTATGAGAATCTCCATTGTGAGAACATTCAGCTAAGTCCATAAAAAGCATTCTGCCTTCCCGGTACGAGAACTTAGTGAAAAACTATATCAGAAAGATGGACGTTTTTCCAGTCAATGGCGGTATTTGGCCCTGACATAGACCTCATAATAGGAATCGTCCTGCTTCTCATAGGACTGGTCCTTGCCTTTTTCGGGAAGCTCATCTGGGCGATGATGATGTCGCTAATTGGGGCCCTCATGGGCGGTATTCTTGGCTACATCATAGGCTCGCTTCTTGGTGGTTGGCTGTTCGCGCTTATCCTGAGCTTGATACTTGCGATCCTCTTCAGCATGATCTTTGGCTATATGGTCGAGCTGGGTCTGGCACTGATCTTGGGTCTGATGGGTTTCGCCCTGATCTTCTTGACCTTCCCTGGGACGGGTGGCATCGTTGGAGGCGTGGTCGTCCTTGCAATCATCTTCGCGGTCGCGTACTACTTCATCGAGGAGGTGGTGGCGGGCGCGACCGCTCTTATCGGCGGCATCCTGACCGGTGCCGGCGTCTTTTTCCTCACCTTCGACCTCGGGTTGAGCATCGGAGTGGGACTCATGATATTCGTGACTGGTGCACTGGTCCAGATCTTCGCCTTAAGAAAACACCGAATGCGAAGGCGTTGATTCCTCTCTGTGCGCACACATAGGCGCACAGAGGTTGGAAATCTACGAACATTTATTATCAATCGCCAAGATTTGGAAGCATGCTCCGAGTGGGCACATGCGGTTGGACTTACAAGGACTGGATAGGGCCTTTCTACCCTCAGGACATCAAGGACATGAGGGGGAAGTGGCTCGAGTACTACGGAGAGTTCTTCCGGACCGTGGAGATCGACAGCACTTATTATTCGGTGCCTGGGGAGAGGACGGTCGCCGCCTGGATCGCGAAGGGGAAACGGATAGGGGATTTCGATTTCTCGCTGAAGATGCATCGGGATGTCACGCATTCGAAGATATTGCAGGATGCGGAAGAAGCGGCTGGAAAGGCAAATGAATTTGAGGATCGGATCATCAAGCCGCTGGCCGAGCACAATTTACTAGGTGCAGTTCTAATCCAATTGTCCCCAAGGTTCAAGAAGCATGGGCCGCCGGTTGACAATAATGTCGATACGTTGAGAACCGTGCTGGACGCGTTGAAGGTGGACGATCACGACTACGTGGTGGAGTTCAGGCACAGGTCCTGGCTGGACGAGAGCGGGAAGGAATACTCGGGTGAATTATCGGACATGCTCAAGGAGAGGAACGTGGCGGTCTGCATCATAGACAGCCCCTATTTTCCACGGACAAAGGAGGCCACTGCAAACCATTCATACGTCCGATTCCACGGCAGGAACTTCGACATCTGGTGGAAGAAGGAGAAGGACGTCACCGACCACAGGATAAACAGGTACGATTACCTCTATTCCAACGAGGAACTGGACAAGTGGGTGCCCAAGCTGAAGGAGATGGATTCGGTCACGGACAAGACCAGGGTGTACTTCAACAACCACGGGAAGGCGAAGGCGGCAAAGAACGGATTCTACCTAATGGACGAACTGGGCATTCCTCACAAGAAGAAGGAGATGCACATCCGGGAGCAGTTCACCTTGGAGAGTTTTTGATTCTCACTTCTCCTTCCAGCTCATCAGTTTGCTGGCAACGATGAAGAAGAATACTGCCAATATCAACACCACTGCCAGGTCTATCAGGGCGGTCGTATCGTTGCCGTAGATCATTGTCGCGCGCATTCCCTCGCTCAGATAGGTCAGGGGGAGAGCGTAGGCTATGACCTGAAGGGCCTCTGGCATCATCTCCAGCTGGAAGAATATGCCTGATAGGAACATCATTGGGAAACCTATTGCATTTCCGATTGTCGATGCCGATTCGACATCCTTGGCCCACACCCCGATGAGCAATCCCATTGACGTGAAGAGCAGAATGCCGGCCAGTATCAGGGCCAGTGCAAGAGGCGTGATGGTCACCTTGACTCCGAATGCCCCAATGCTGATGGCGAACATCAGGAAGATGGATATCAGCATGATTATCAGGAACCAGAGGAACTTGGAGAGGACCCACTCCGATTTCCCCAGAGGCGTGGTTGCCAGGAGCTTGAAGTATCCCCTCGACTTGTATTCAGCGGAGAGAGCGGAAAGGATGAACAGGCCGTTGATCATGATGGTGAATGCGATCATCCCAGGAAGGAAGAAATCGATGAACGAGAAGTCTTCGCCGACGATGTCCGCCGTCACCATGCCCACCAGTTGGTCAGGCACAGTTCGATTTGGGAGGTTCCTGTCAAGGATCTCGACGGCCGCACCCACGGTCCCGACGACGATGCCGTACGATGAGACCGTCTGATCACCATAAAGGGTCACGTTCACAGACGTGTTGCTGAGGGCGGTCGCCCCGAATCCCGCCGGAATGACCAGAGCTGCAGAAAGGGAATTGTCCCTGATATGATCGTCAATATCTGCCGTTGGGGATATCATTGATACTTCGACAGTACCGGTCTGGTTCAATATCTCCAGGAACTGTCCGCTTATGGCCGATCCATCCAGGTCCTGAACTGGAAGAGGGACCTCAGGTGACGCCGATTGGCTGAACACCGATCCAAAGATGAGCACCAATATGATTGGAAAGACCAGCGCAAAGAAAGCCCCGACCGGATTTCTCATATATTGCGTAGCAAATGCCTTCAGGTCCGCGATTATTCTGCTCATTTCTTCAACTCCCCCCCTACGATCGTGCCGCCTACTAGATTGATGAAAGCGTCCTCAAGGGTCGGTTCGATGGTGATGAGGTCCCTGAACTGGACCCCGCTTGTGTCCAGACGGCGGATCGCTTCTCTCACCGAGGCCCCCTCGGTCAGGTTGACCTTGACGTTGTTGCGAATGCGTTCGACCCCGAAGCCCATTGCCTCCACTTTGTCCGTGGATTTCTCAGCATAGTCGAGCAGGAGAATGGATATCCCGCCGCCGTGCTGTTCCACCAGGCCCATGGGAGGGGCCCTTGCGATCTCCTTCCCTTTGTGCATCACGAAGACGTCGTCCGACAATATCTCGGCCTCATCAAGGTAATGTGTCGTCAGGAAAATCGTCTTGCCTTCATCTCTCAGGCCTTCAAGTAGCCTCCAGAGTCCTCTTCTGGCTTGTGCATCCAGACCTGTGGTTGGTTCGTCTAGAAAAAGAAGTTCGGGCTCGCCGACGAGTGCAAGTGCCAGCCCCAGCCTTCTCTTCTCGCCTCCGGATAGCTTCATGGCGACCGAGTCTGTACGGTGACTCAAAGCAACGGCGTCAATGAGATCGGCAACGTCCTGCTTGGTCATCTTCCTGCCATAGAGCCCTCCGAAGTAAGCAATCGCTTCAGGTGCCTTCAGGCGGTCAAATGGTTGGAAGTCCTGAGGCAGAACCCCCACCCTGTGGCGAATGGATGCATAGTCCTGGGTAACGTCCGCACCAAGGATCTCGATGCTGCCAGAAGTGGGCGTGCGAAGCCCCTCCATCATCTCCACGGTGGTGGTCTTTCCCGCCCCGTTGGGTCCGAGGCATGAGAAGATCTCTCCAGGGCTCACTTCGAAGCTGACGCCGTCAACGGCCTTGATGTCCCCATAATGTTTCTTGAGATTGGTCACGGTTATAATCGGCTTGTTCGACAAACTAACTCCTCTTTTGGTGGATAGGAGGATGGTGTATTTCAGAATAACGGTGTTGTAACAGTGTTCTATTTCGAGCCTTCTGTGTCATATTGTGACACGTCTTGGAGAGATACATTCGAAATTGCCTCTGCGTCTTGTGTCACAATGTGATACTCTTCCGTACAGAATGCTCATAAGGGAATATTCTTAAACAACGGTCTAGATAATCTATAAGGAGAGGATTCAGATGCAAATAAGCATGGAGGGAGTATTGCTCAGATGAGATTCAGAGGAAACTGGATGATTGGCGTGGAGTGTTCTCTTATCGCTTTCATTCTGGTTCTGATCAGCCTTCCTGGTACGTGGTTCAGCTATCAAGGGACCTCATACCTTGGTAGTATTGTCAGTGATTTAAGTGAAGATTGGCACTATGACTTCAGGCTGGCTGAATACGACGTATTCCATACTGACCGATGGGGATCGAAATGGTACGACACGCGTGAGTATTCTGAGGCAATCTACGACAATCGAGTCATGGTGCTTGATGATATTGGACTTATCACTCTAGCGCTGCTTGTTCTGGCCCTCATGTTCATCATGGCCACGTTCATTCTCGCCTTCTTGGTTGGATTAGGTAGAATTGACCGCAGAAAAGCGGCGTTCGCAGGGACCTTGGCCATCTTCTTCACCATCTTAGGTCTTGCCTATTTTTCGATTGCCTTCACGTCGGTTATGGAAAGTGATTCAGGCACGACTGGTTTGCCTACGATATCTGGATTCTGGGGCTCTGAAATCAGGGAAGTTGACCACTGGATCTATGATCTTGAATGGGGTCCTGGACAATCTTGGTATTTAGTCATCTTTGCGTTCCTTCTTTTGTTGGTTGGGACAATTGCATTGCACACTCCTGCAAAGAAGCAGAGTTCGGATGACATAGTGAAGGAGAGAGAGCCTTCTCAAGTCTCAGACGACGAGTGAGAGACCCATCCAGAGTACTTTCACCCTACCCCCCTGAATCCCCGATTAAATACCCTCGAGTAGCTATTTTCCACACGGGGGAGTAAGAAATGCGAGCCGTACTGAAAACGAAAACGCCGATAGAAGTAGAGCTTTTGCCAGAGGTGAGATCCGTATTCTCCTCTCTCAAGCCCATAGACAACTTCATAGGGCCCTTCCAGTCCTCTGAGATAGCCTTCATGGACAGCGCCTCGAAGTTCCTGTACGACTTCACGGCCATGCTGTGCGTGCAAGCGATCAAGCGATTCGACAGGGAAATCGTCTTCCTGGACGGAGGGAACTCGGTCAATCCGTTCGTTCTCTCCAACCTCGCAAAGAGGTTCGGAATGGACCGGAAGTACGTCCTCAAGAACGTCAACATATCGAGACCGTTCACCGCCTACCAGATGGCCACGCTCATAGACGAAAGGCTGGAAGAGGAAGTGAAGGACAAAGGCGCCAGCATGCTGGTGGTGTCCTGTTTACCATACCTGTTCCTGGACGAGGACGTGGAGCGAGCGGAGTCCTACAAGCTGATGGAAAGATGCGTGAACACCATACGAGAGATCACCAAGGAATACGGGACGATATCGCTGATAACCAACTACAAGCTCAGCAATCTGCACCAGAGGGCGAAGCTCAGGGAACTCCTGTACGGATGCGCGGACAAGAACGTGCGGTTCGAGTTCGGGAGGAAGATCCTAAGGGTGACCCTGCCCGAGAACGGTGAGAGGTTCGACTATTTGCCAGTCCCCCACAACCAGACCACGCTGGACGACTTCACGGAGGTGGTATATTGGGAAGGACGGTACCGACCTATAGGCTAGTGATAGAGAGCATCGTGAGCGATTGGCTGCCGTACAAGAGGGCGCTGAGGGACAGGGACAAGATGATCTTCGATTCCCTGATGACCAAGGCCAGGATGCACACGTCGGCTTCGAGCTACGCGAACAGGATGGAGCCGCTGGAGAGCGTGTTCATGTCCATCCTACTGGAGCAGCAGAAGGAGATCGAGCTTCTCAAGATGAGACTGGAAGGACTGAAGGAATGAGAGGCTGGATATTCGACACCTATCCCGACTACCAGAAGGACCACATGGTCTCCTGGATAAAGACCGATGACGGGGTGGAGAAGTTAGTGGACAGGAAGTTCTTTCCAACGTTCTACGTGCACGGGTCGAGAAAGAGCCTGAAGAGCCTGGCGGACGTGGTCAGCACGCACAAATTAAGGGATCTGTCGTTCGAAAGAAAGAAGATAAAACTGGGCTACGACGGCAAGTTCGAGGTTCTGGCCGTTACACCTTACAGGTACAAGGACATCAAGCTCCTGGCGAAGATGATCGACGCTCAAGGCGGTTACAGGGACTTCGAGCTGTACAACATCGACATCCGGTTGGCCCAGAGGTACCTGGTGGAAAGGGGCATCTTCCCGATGGCCTACGTGGATGTGGGCAATGAGTTCATCCTACTGGATGAGCAGATGGCGATGGAATATCCGCTTCCGGAGCTGAGGTCCACCGAGATCGGAGTGAAGGTCGGGAGCGCCAACAAGATAAAGAAGTTCAACGACCCGGTGCAGGCGATCAAGGTGGGCGAACGCCTCTTCAAGGATGCTGATGAGATCGATCTTCTTAGGGGGATGGTGGAGGAGATAAGGCTCACGGACCCGGATCTGGTCTACATGAAGAACGGCGATTCTTTCCTGCTGCCTTATTTGTACAATAGGGCAAAGGCGAACGGGATATTGGACGAGATCCAGCTTGGGAGGGAGAGGCAAAGCTCAAGGCCCGAGAGGTCGGGCAGATCGTACTTCAGGTACGGACGGGTGGAGTACAAGCCACCACTGTACACTCTGCGTGGAAGGCTGCACATAGACACCGGCAATTCGTTCCTGCATATGGAGAGCGGTCTGAAAGGGCTGATAGAGCTGGCCAGGCTCTCATGCATCCCGGTCCAGACGCTTGCCAAGCTCTCTCCGGGTACGGCGATCTCCGCCATGCAGGTCAATCAAGCGATGAAGGACGGCCATCCGGTGATGTGGAAGAAGAACCTGCCGGAGGACTTCAAGACCGCCAAGGAGCTGATGGTGACGGACAGGGGAGGGTTCATCTACGAACCTGTGGTCGGCATACACAACAGAGTGCTGGAGCTGGACTACACCTCGCTCTACCCGAGCATAATGGTTCGATTCAACATATCCCCCGAGACGCTCAAGTGCTCTTGCTGCCCAGATTCCAAGATAAAAGTGCCGGAGATCGGCTACAACATCTGCGAGAAGCAAGTTGGTTTAATCGCCAAAGTCCTCAAGCCCGTGATCCAGCGAAGGATGGTATACAAAAAGAGGGGGAAGGAAGGAGATCTGGAATACAAAGAGAGGTCGGATATTCTGAAGTGGTTGCTGGTGACCTGTCTGGATGGGAGCACCATTGTTCCTTACAAGCTGAATGGCTCATATGGCACAGGACCAATTGAGAGTGTCATTGACAAGTATCTCCCTGATCGATGTGGCACTATTCCACCTGGAGAAGACCTTAGAGTGTTCAGTTTTGACGAAGAGTTTCAGCCTATAGAGAAACAGGTGCTAAGTGTAATCAAGTCACCATCACCAGAGAGGATTTTACGAATCCGACTCGCCGGAGGTCGTGAAATCTTGGCCACACCGAATCATAGATTCTTTGTCCTTTCAGATGACAAGCATCTTGCCGTCAAGAGGGGAGATGAGCTGGAACTTCATGATCGCATACCTATGGTTGCGCGTCTTCCCCCTGAAATCGCTTCAATTCAGAATGAAAGCTATGAGAATCCCGCTTACCTGGAGATTGAGTCTATAGAAGAGGTACCAGCACTGACAGAACATGTCTATTGTTTTGAGGTTGAAGGAAACCCAAGTGCATTCATAATTGATGGAGGAATTATCACAGGAAATTCATTCGGATACACTGGCTACAAAAATGCACGATACGGTCGCATAGAATGCCACGAGTCCATCACCGCTTATGGAAGAGATATAATGCTCCGGTCCGCGGAGATAGCTGAGAGACACGGATACAGAGTCCTGCACGGGATAGTCGACTCCCTCTGGCTGGAAGGCAACGGAAGCCCAAAAGCGGTGGCGGAGCACCTGAGGAACGACGTCGGGATACCCATCGAGATCGAAGGCGTGTACAAGTGGATCGTCTTCCTCCCGTGCAAGAGCATGGACGTGGGCGCCATGAACAGGTACTACGGCCTCTTCGAGAACGGGGAGATGAAAATAAGGGGGATAGAGACCAGAAGGAGCGACACGCCGGAGATAGTCAAGAAGGCCCAGTACGAGATGCTGGACATACTCTCTAAAGCGGAGAACTCCCATGAGTTCAAGGAGACCATACCCGAAGCGCTGGGGGCGTTGAAGGTGTGGGCGGAGAGGGTGGTGTACGGGGACGTGGACCTGGAGGACCTGATATTCACTTCAAGGGTATCCAAACCGCTGGAGGAGTACGCTCATTTCGGCAATCAGGTCGCTGCTCTTACTCAACTGGAAAAGCACATGGTGGATGTGAATCCAGGTGAGATCGTCAGGTACCTGCTGGTCAACAGCGAGAGCATGAAGGCTTCCAAGAGGTTGAAGATCGCAGACCTGGTGGAGGACGGGGACGAGTATGACAAGAAGAAGTACGTGGAGCATCTGTTCAAGGCGGGGGAGAGTTTGTTCCAGTCGTTCGGGTATGATGTGGAGAGGATTGAGGAGGAGTTTGGGGTTTGAGGGGAGGTGCACGGAGTTCACTACAACACTAAACCAACCCATCTCCAACCAAAGCTTCGGATAGTCTGCGTTGTACATCCCCTGCGTGAATGTAGTTCGCAGATGTAATGGGACGAATCACCAATTGAAAACGATATACTATCTCAAACCGGTCAATGGAGGCAGAAATGAATATGCTGAACCCCTTGTCGATAATCTGATAGGTTTTCTTGGGCCACTCGGAAACTTCCTCATATGACAGCCCTCTCTCGTTCAGGATGCCTTCCACAATCTCGACCAGTTTCCAGTATATTTCGCCATATTCTCTTTTGTCATGCCTGCGCTCTGCTGGAATAATCACGAACCACGTTTCTTTGCCAAACTTCAGATGCGCGAGCCCCGCAGAAGCGACTATGGTGATGATGATGATTGATATTAGAACACCAAGACTTGAGTAAAGGACGTATTCGACAAACATTAACAATACGGCGAGTGGAACTAGGAATCTGAGGAATGATCTGGTCAGAGCTTTGTCGCTGAGCCAGATCTTACGAAAATCATTCATTGGGGGGGTCCTCCACATCAACCCACTTCCCGAGCAGACATTATCCACACTGGAACCGGCATTCTAGTTCCTGTCCAACATCATTGCATCCTCATCTTCATTATACAACTCAACGGCTTCCTTCAAGTTCCCCAGTGCTTCCTCAACGGTCTTACCTTGACTGGCAATGTCCAGCTCGGGACACAACGATACGAAAATATCGCCTTCTTGGGTAATCACCGCTGAGAGTTTGTGCATGCTCCCACTGGGACACAGAGCATTCTGAAAGGTATTTAGTTTTTCGGCTGAATCTAACGTAGAGTGACATTTCTCATCGAAAGAAAACAAATATAACGTCAGGAGTCCAATATACATCTAGTAATC
>JAUVGH010000075.1 GCA_030593885.1 Methanomassiliicoccales archaeon | reverse complement strand
GGGGTTATTGATCTCGTGAGCGATTCCGGAGGCCAGCATTCCGATGCTTGCCAGTTTCTCCGATTGTATCAGGTGGCTCTGAGCAGCCCTCAACTCTTCATTCGTGGTTTCCAGGTCCATGATCATCTTGTTTCGTTCGGTAGTATCTCTGAAGAAGCCGATGTTGCAATCCGAA
This sequence comes from Methanomassiliicoccales archaeon, assembly GCA_030593885.1. GTDB lineage: Archaea > Thermoplasmatota > Thermoplasmata > RBG-16-68-12 > SOIM01 > JAGLME01. The sequence goes on along the minus strand of JAUVGH010000075.1, from coordinate 6,818 downwards.
CCATCCACTATGGCCTTGGCAGTGCTGATGTCCGTGCGGATTATGGTTCCGTCCTTTTTGATACATGGTATGTCCTCCGCAAGCACTTTTTCTCCTTCTGCCTGGGCTAGAAATTCCGATATTACGCTATCCAACGAATCCTCTGGGTGAATGTCCGTCACTGCCATGTTCTCCAGCTCCTCAGTGCTGTAGCCCAGCATTCTGCCTATTGCTGGATTGGCATACTTGAAGGTCTTCGTCTCAATGTCAGCTATCAGGATTCCGTCAGCGCTAGCCTCGAACAGCGCTCTGTACTTCTCCTCGCTTTCTCGTAGATTGACCTCCATCTTCCTTCTCTTCTCCTCGAGCTCGATGCTGTACAGGGCGAACGATATGTCCATGGCCACCTCCTCAAAAAGGGCAAGTTCTTCCTCGTCTATGACAACTTCTGGAGAGGCCGACACGCACATCATGCCGAATACTTTCCACCCGGATTCAAGTCGTATGGCCATTGATGCATTGCCTTGATGCACGTTGCAGAGAGGGCATTCGCGACAACTTTCAGCTGGGTTTTCTATAACGACGACACCAGGTCCTTCCATGATTAGTTTCGCACAGTGCAGGGCTCCGTCGCCTGTCAGCGCAATGGCCAAGTCCTTGAAAGAACCGCCCAACCCGGCTTCTGCTGTTGATATCAGGTCCCCCGACTCCTCCATTAGAGCGATCCAGGCGCCGTCGTAACCACGGGTCTTGATGAGACTCGAGCAAGCTCCGCTGATTAGGTTGTCCCTGTCCTTCTCTCTTGCTATCAGCTGGTCGACTTCTCTGATGGCCTGCAACACTAGATTCTGACGGGTTATTCGTTCCTCAGCTTTCTTTTGGTCTTCAAAGGCCTGGTTCAGATCCTCCATGATGTTCAGGGAAGCTGCCTCACTTTTCCTCAGCCTCTCTACCTTATCGTCAAGCTCATTTTGCCTTGCTTCCAGTTCTTTTGTTCTCTCAGCCACTCTCTTTTCGAGAGTCTGGCTGTATTCCTCGATTCTAGCCCTGGACGCTTTCAGATCGCCCTGCATTTGGGTGAGGGTCTGGGCGAGCAGGCCAACTTCATCAACCGATTTCACATCTATCTTGGTGGTGAGATCCCCTTTGCCAATCTTCTCGGCCGCCTGGGTCAACTGCATGATGGGTCTGGAAATCGATTTGGAGACCATGAATGAGAAGACAGTGCCCACAAATGCCAGACTGGCCAGTATGAGGATCAAAGTGCTCTGCATTGAGTATAGAGGAGCTAGGGCCTCTGACTCATCCATCTCCGCAAGGAGAGCCCACTCCATTTCCGGAATGAAGGCGTGCGTGCCAACAACATCTTCTCCTCTGTAGTCCTGGAATACTAACATCTCGAGATTCCCCGCATTGACTGACTCATTGCGCCCTTCGGCAAAGCATTCCCTTGAATTGACCGTGTCCACTACCTGTTTGTATATTATGTACTCTTCATTGTAGAGGTCGTCGTAGAATCTCGACGGGCTCACCATTATCATCGACCTGTTAACCAGATAGACCTTTCCCGACTCTCCAAGTCCCCTTCGGTCCTCAAGGATCTCATAGAGCAGAGTCAGGTCGACGTCGGCGAGGATTCCGCCCCGAGTCACACCGTTCTCATCACGGACGGGAAAGGCAATGTTCATACTCGGTCCTCCCGTGTCCTCATCTGGGTGTATATCCTCGCTGAAGAAACCAAGCTCAACCAGAGTCTCCATAACCTCCGATCCCTTTGCCGTATCAGAGAATACGCCTGTCGTGGCTACTGCGGAGCCATTCATCTCCAGAAGCGTTATCTTGAGGAATTCCTCTTGAGCGCTCAGTGTGCCGTTCAGCAGGTCGTTTGCCACGTTGAGTGCATCGCTGTATCGGGATTGATTCGTTCTGTCCATCGTCAGCAGATCCGCGATGGGATTCAACACTGTCAACAGTTCGATATCGTCTTTGTTCTCATCCAGGAATTTCTCCACATCAGTAGCCCTTGACAAGGCGACCGACTCCAGAAGGCTGTAGACTTCTCCCTGTGTCGCATCCTTTGCGATTGCGAATCCCGTAATCGATGTAACAGGACTGATAATCAGAATGAGACCAAGAAATGTGACAGCTAGCTTCTTTTGTATGCTGAAGAAGGTTGGCGTCATCAACTTGTGTTTCACTACCGCATAGGCAATGATGGCTCCCATCGCTGCTGTGAGCGTCGTTGTCAGTTGGATCGTTTGGAGCCCGAAAAATGGTGGAAGGACCTGTGTTAGCAAGCCTCCGACAGTCGGGATAGCCACGGCAATCACAACCAATCTGGCTTGGACCCTCTCCTCTCTTGATCTGGTTCTTATCAGGAAGTCAATTGAGATGGCTAGGGAAACGATGACGTAGAGAGTTGCATACGTGGAGAACACTGCATACATGGGACCTGGCACTGGCGCATACCCCATCCAGGATTCTTCCATTCTCTCTGTTATCAGATTCGTGGACAGCCCTACGAAGCTGAAGAATATCGCCGGCACATACATGAGCATATACACTGGGGCTTTGGTGGCCTCCCTGATATGGATCTGTCTCTTCGTGTACGTAAGGATGAAGCGTAGGAGGAATACCGGCATCAAGGCAGACCCCACGATTCCTATGGAGTTCCACGATAGCGCCGTGTTGGGAGTCGGGGCAGACAGGACCAGATAATCACTTAGAGCCCAAATGGCCAGGGTAAACAAAAAAAGAGAGTAGATTATGTTCAGTTCGCTTCTATGATTTCTGTAGAGTACGTAGCACCCAAGGATCAGGTTCACAAAGAAGGCCGCCAGTGGCAGGAACGCGAAAAGGTTTTCATCGTGCATATAGTCCTCCACAAATCCTCAGTTTCACACTTCAGCGATTGCTACTTCCAGATCTTTGATTCTCTCCTTCAGCTCGATCATCTTGAGCTCTCGTCCGACCGTGACCTCTTTATATCTCTCCAACTCCTGCATCTTTTCGTTCAGTGTTTCCTCAGCCTTCTTTCTCTCGGTGATGTCTTTGGTTATTGCCACAAATGACATTGGATTCCCATCAGCATCTGAAATGAGACTAGCGGAGACCTCTGTTCGGATTCTCTTTCCGTCTTTCGTGAGGGAGATGTATTCTACGTTGCGCACATGACCTTGTTCCAGGGCATTCATCATATGTTCCAGGGCTTCCTCTTGGCTCTCTGGACTTATGTACTCCAAAGCGTTCAATCCGATCGCCTCATCCTTGCTGGAGAACCCAAAGGTCGTCAACATTGCTTGGTTACACTCGATGATATTGCCTTCAAGATCGGTCACTGTTATCGGATCGGGAGACGACTCCAGTATTCTCCTGAATTTCTCCTCGCTCTCTTTTCTGGCAAGATCTGCCTTTCTACGATCAGTTACGTCCTGAACGATACCTACCATCCTCACGGGTCTCTTTCCTTCTGAATCAAAGGTAACTTTCCCTTCCTCGTGCACAATGCGCTCTTCGCCATCAGGTCTCACTATGCGGTGGTCTATTACGTATGGCTTCTTCTTGAACACTGCTTCATCAACCGCGTTCTGCACCTCTTTCCTGTCGTCCGGATGGATGCAGTCAATGAACTCTCCGTAAGTGGCGCCAAACTCGTTGGATTCCAACCCGAATATTCGGTAGATCTCATCTGACCATCTGAGTTCGTTGTTCACGATATTCCAGTCCCAACTCCCGAGATGAGCGATACGTTGAGCTTCTGCCAGACTATCCTTGATTTCCCTTAGGGCCTCATCAGCCCTCTTGCGGGCTGTGATATCTCTTATGAAGACCAAATCCGCGGGTCCGTCTTCGTACACAATGAGTCCCGCGTTCACTTCCACGGGCAGTTCGGAGCCGTCCTTCTTCAGGATTGACATCTCATAGATCGGAGGCACTTCCTTGCCTATCATCCTGGCCGCGTATCTTTTCATGACAAGCTCTCTGCTCCCAGGGGCGACGAAATCTAGGAAGTTATTACCGACCATCTCCTCGGGATGGTAGCCAGCGAGATTAAGCGACGCAGTGTTCGCAAACCTGATCTCCCCGTTCTGCAGTATGATGATGCCGTCTGTCGTGTTCTCAACCAGGGCCGAGTACTTCTTCTCGCTCCTCCGTAGTTCTTCTTCGTTCTTCATACGACCGAAGATTCTCGTCAGATACTCACAAACGGTGAAAACCAGTGCTCTTTCTTCCATCTGGAAGGGGCCTTCTTCATTCTCGGCCCTTTCCTCGAGATAATACACTTCAATGGACCCGATCCTTCTCTCCTTTAGAACCACATCTTCTGCAAGTCTCCAATCGGTTTCCATGAAATTATTAGTCCTTACATCGTTTTCTTCAAGTGTTATCCTGGCGCAGGCAATCTCGGGGTATTGCAGTGCTGAGGGGATGAGGTCAACAATTCCTTGGAGAAGCTCTTGGCGTGATATATCCACCCTTTCTGCAAGTCTTGATATCTCATGGAGGCAGGCCAGCTCCTTGACCCTCTCATCTAGCTCGTGCTCAAGAACCTCAAGCCTCTCATCCCGCGATATCCTGCCGATTGTCTCCTTTGCGGACATTTCCCCGACGTCTGGCATTCCTTTGGTTTGATCACTCTCATTCGTGGTCGAATCTGATTCTCTGACACTTTCATCTCTACTCATTAATCTGCGTCTCTTTCCCAGATTCTCACCTTCTGGCTCGGTGAGCCGTTAGAGGGGTCCGGTAGGCTTCTCTTTCTTTGGATCACGCCTCTTGCGAGATTTGGGGTTGCCCTTCGGGTTTGGAAATGTGAGTGTGAAGGTTGTGCCCTCCCCCTCTGCGCTGGTCACTCTTATCTTCCCCCCGTGTCTGCTCACGATCATCGATGTCACGTAGAGACCCAGACCAGTTCCTTCCCCAACCTCCTTCGTGGTAAAGAATGGGTCGAAGATCCTCGTCAGATCTTCCTCGGGAATCCCCACGCCTTGATCAGAGATCTCCACTTCCACCCCGCCAACCACGGTCCTTGTGAAGATGCTCAGCTTCCCACCCTCGGGCATTGCGTCGGCTCCATTGTTGATGAGATTAACGAACGCCTGCTGGAGTTCATTCAGGTTTCCCACCATCACGGGAACCTCCTCAAGACTCGTTACCACTTCGATGTCAGGGCAAGTTCTGGTGAGCCTGATAGACTCCAGAGATCCTCTCACGATATCATTGATGTCGATATCAACCGCATTTGCGTCCTTTGCATCCCTTGAATGTTTGGAGAGCCATTTGATCACTTCTGACGCCCGCCCTGCAGAGCTGACTATCTTCGTGGCGTAGTTCCTCATCAGGGTCGGGTCCCATTCATCCATGATCGCTTCCGCGTAACCAGTGATCGCCGCCAATGGGTTGTTGATTTCATGTGCTATCCCTGATGCCAATGCGCCAATGCTCGCCAGCTTCTCCGACTGGATCACTTGATTGTGGACGCTTCTCAGTTCCTTGTTGTTTCGCTCCAAATCGTCGATCATCTCTTTTCGCTCGGTTATGTTTCGGGTCACACCCAGAATCCCTTCAAGTTCGCCATCCTCATTACGAAGGAAGTTTCCTTCGGTTTCGGTCCACACCTTGGATCCATTCCTGTGATAGAGTTCTAGTTCCAGCGTCACTGATTTCGAATCTTCATCTGGATTGAAATTCCCCTGGTCGATTTCATCCCCCAAGGCCTTTGTGATCATCTCTATCGAACTGGTTCCCATCAGGTCCTGCCACGTTGCGTTTACGAAATCCTCTGCAACGTACCCAAGCATGTCCTCGATGGAGGGGCTGACATAAGTGAACTGACCTCCAACATCCGCCATCCAGATTATGTCCGTGGCATTTTCGGCCAGAAGGCGAAAGTGTTTTTCGCTCTTCTTCAAAGCCTCTTCCGCTCGTTTTCTAGTGGATATGTCCTTTGTGACTGCCACGACCGAGATTGGATTGCCTGATGGGTCATGTATTCCTCTTGCGGAGAACTCTCCATGGAACTCTCCACCGTCTTTTCTGAGCAGAGTGCATTCCACAGTCTTCACAGAACCGTCCTCCACGGTCTTCCTCAGGATCTCCATCGCTCTCTGTCTGTCTTTGTGTGAAATGAATTCAGCTACGTTCTTGCCTATCAGTTCTTCCTTTGTTGAAAAGCCATAGGCATCAAGCGCCGCCTGGTTACAGGCGATTACAGTTCCATCCAAATCAGTAACAATGGTGGCATCAGGCGACGAATCGATAACATTCCGCATCTCTTCCGTGCTTTCTCGTAGCGCTTCCTCCGTTCGCTTCCGCTCAATCGCGAAGAGTGTTGAACGCACCAGTCTGTTGCAGTCCACTTCCCCTTTGACGAGATAGTCCTGCGCCCCAATCCTGACGGCCTCGATTGCCAGATTGTGGTCGTCCATCCCCGTGAGCACGATTATCGGAATACGAGGGGATGATGAATTCATCTCCGAAAAAGTATCTAGACCATGACTGTCCGGAAGACCCAGGTCCAGGAGGATTACATCGACACTCTCCGTCGAAAGGCGTTCCAGCGCAACTGAGAGCTTGTCGGCCACCTCGACTTCAAATATGCTTTCTTCTGATTCTGTCAGCAACTCCTCCATTGTGCGACTGTCTGCCGGATTGTCCTCAACTATCAGGACCTTTATCTCATCCTCCACAATATCACCTCAATCCCCCTCATCTGGGGGCAAGGTCACTATGCTCAGCCAGAAGTTCTCGACTGAATTCACAACCTTGATGAAGCTGTCAAGATCGCCTGGCTTGGTTATGTAGCAGTTCGCGTGATGGTTGTATGTATCCAGTATGTC
>JAUVGH010000059.1 GCA_030593885.1 Methanomassiliicoccales archaeon | reverse complement strand
CTGTCAGCGACCTCCACCAGATGCGTTATCAAGATAATCTTATCAAAGAACTCCCCCATATTGAACAGCTTCTGCACGAAGAGATCCCTGTTCGTTTCAGTATCCAGTGAACCCAGATCCCCCTCGTCTATGAAAAGTGTCTTCATCCTTCCATAAGTCCGACCAACCTGCGGCATACTGGCCAGCTCTTTGGCAATCGCGAACCTCAAAGCCGCATTTATCTGCGTCCTCTCACCGCCGCTGAACTCCGCCACATCATGCCATTTCGCGTCCGGACCTTCGACCTCTATCTTGACTCCGTAGACGCGATCTTCCTCATGCGTCCTCAACTGCACCCTGCTGAATCTCCCGTCCGTCAGCTCCGACAGGTTCTGTGAAGTCTCTATCTCCAGTGTTGGCAATAACTGATTTATCGCGTACATCACCACACCCTTCCGGTGCAGGATGTTGTCCTTGAGGATCGAGTACACCTCGCTCTTGGCTCTCAACTTCTCTGTCTCCTTCTCCACATCTGCAAGCTTCTTGGTATCCGCTTCCAGCTCGGCTATCCTCTTCTGCAGCTCCTCGATCTTGACCTTCATTCCGTGAATGTCTCTGTCCAGTCCCTTCTCTTTGGTTCTGAGCTCTTCCAGCTTCTCCTTGCTCTTCTCGTACTTCTCTTCGGCGACCTTCTTCTCCTTCTCTCGCTCTTCCGCCTCTTTCAGTGCCTTCTCTTCCTTCTCCTTCTGGGAGTTGAGTTCCTCCAGGAGCTTGGTAACGTCGCCCGTCTTCTCGAGTCCTGCCCTTGCGTCTTCCAGGTCCTCTTTCTTGTTCTGCAGTTCATCGATCTGTGGAGCTATCTCTCCTAGTCTCTGCTCCTTCTTCTCGTCAAAGCCAACCTTCCCGATCTCCTTGGTGAGGCCCTCAATGTCCTGCTCGATCTTGGAGACCGATTCATCGCGCCTTTTCTTCTCTTCTTCTATGAGCCCCCTCACATTCGAAACGTTCTCTTCGATCTCGGTGAGCACAAACGAGTCCTTGCTGATTCCTGAGACCTTCTCAGTGACCGCCTTGAGCTCCTTTTCCGCTTCCGTTCGTTCCGTCTTGATGGTGTCAATGATATCCTTCTGATCCTTGAGCCAGTCGATCTCCTTCTTGATCCTGTCGATCCTCTCGGTCAGCGAACCTTCTTTTCTCAAAGTGTCAAATGCTTCTTCTTCTCCTATGTCAGTTGATAACGATGCGATCCTCTCGCTCTGCTCCTTCACCCTCTTGTTGAACGACGCGACCTTCACCCGGAACTCGCTTTCGACGCTCTCCCCCTGCTTGCTGTGGAGTTCCAGCTGTTTCTTCAGTGAGGCGCTCTTCTGTTCCAACTTCGTGAGCCTCTCCCTCTCCGCGACCAGTTTGTCGTAGTTCTTCACGTCCTTCTCGAGCGTCTTCACCTTGCCTTTCAGCTCTTTGGAGTCCTTGCTTTCCAGCTCCTTTCTCTCGATCTTCTGGATGAGGCCCTCTATCGTCCTCTTTTTGATTTGTATCTGGTCCACCAGCTTGACGTAATCCTCATGGTCGCTCTCCGATCTCTTGAACTTCTCATCGGCGACCAACAGCTCTTTCTTGACATTGTCCAGCTTCTCCTTCCCGAAGTCGAACTTCTCCTGTCTCTCTTTCAGCTCTTTAATGAATTCCGGCAGTTTGGCTGTGCCTTCTCTCCTGACCAGCATCTCCCTCTCGGAGGTCTCTATCTCCCTTCTGGCCTCTCTGTACTTCTTCTTGGCGAGTTCCTGCGCCTTCTCGAACGTCTCCAACCGAAACAGTTTCTGGAATATTTCCAGCCTCTTCGAACCGCTCTCGGCTCCGAGTTCCTTCATCTCCTCCTGCCGGACGAAGGTGGAGTTCCTGAAACCGTCGTAATCCAGACCGATGATGTCCTTGATGATCGCTTCAAGTTCGGGTATCTTGCCTCCGATGAGGTTGCCATCTTTGTACAGCTCTAGGTAGGTTGAACCGTTGGTAGCGACCCCCCTTCTCACCTCGTACCTGTTGCCGGCTTGATGGAAAGTAAGCTTGACGTGCCCCCCATTTCTGACGATGTCGGTTATCTTGATGCCAGATATGTCCGTTCTCGACGTTCTCTTGTACAGTGCGAAAGTGATCGCGTCTAGGATCGATGTCTTGCCCGAACCTGTTTTTCCGGTGATGACAGTGAACTTCTCGGGAAATCTCAATGGAGGGTCGGTCCTGTCCACATAGCGCATGAAGCCGCTCATCTCCAGCTCTTCGATCACAAATCCCTCGCCTGTTTCGACCACGACCTCGGGAGTGACTTCCGTTTTGATGAACGATTTCTCTTCCTCTTCCTTCCCGAACGACTCCAGAGGCCTCAATTGAGCACCTCCCTGAGCATGGCCTCGCCTTCATCCAGGAGCTCGTCCTTCTTCGGATGGTCGTCGTAGTTCAGTACTACGAAGTCCCTGAACAGTTGAAGCGGGTCAAGGGTGAAGTCCACGATGCCGACCTTCTCCACCTTCTCCTCCTTCCAGCTTGCGCCGTAATGGAACGAATCCTTGAGCTTCGCGGATATCCTGTTCTCGTCTATCCTTGCTCTGACGCCTTCTTTTGAGATTATTTCGAGGCGGATCATGGTGTCCCCGATGTCCGAGGGGATCATGTCCAAGATGTCCTCTGTTGGATTCTCTGAATCCGTGATATCAATTGAAATCTTCAGCATCGGCCTTGCTTTGAGCTTCTCGAACTCCCATTGCTTTGTGTCCGTGTCTATCGTGATGAATCCCTTGTCGTCCTCCCTCTCGCCCCAGTCTATCCTCTCCGGTGCGCCGGTGTAGATTATGAGCGGTTTCTTGGACACGACCTGATGAAGGTGGATGTGGCCGAATACGGTGATGTCGATGTCGTCCGGTATCATCTCCTTGGCGAACGAGAACTCGTTGGGCAGGTGCTCGATGTGGGTCGTGCTGCTGATCCTTGCCCCTTCGACGTAGAAGTGCCCGAGGAGGATCTTGAAATCTGCATCCATTTGCCTGGATTTCTCCGCCATCCATTCCTTCCAGATCTTTCTAGCCAATTCGTACGCCTGCTCTCTCGGGACGTCCTCTCCGAGCTTCTCCTTGACCCTTTGCACTACTTGCTCTGGATGAAGGTAAGGTATGATGAGGAAGCCCACTCTTTTGGGACCGATCTCCACGACGCGAGTGGTCGGCTCTCTGAAGACCTCAACGTTGGAATAGCCCCTGAAGTCGTCCAGTGAGGTGCTTCTTGCAGTGCTTCTCGGTTGGTCGTGGTTGCCGGCCAGTATCCAGGTTTCGATGCCTTTTTCCTCAAGCGGTTCTACGACATCCTTTCTAACGAGCTCTCTGAAAGCGGGTGCGACGTGGGTCCTGTCGAACAGATCCCCGAGGATTATGAACAAGGGAGAATCTGTCTCCATTGCACGCTTCGCAGCCAATGAGAAGTTCTTGTGGAGGTCCATCGCCCTCTCGGAAATGCCGGTATCTGGGTCGACCTTGAAGCCGAAGTTCATGCCTTCGTGGACATCCCCGACGAGAACGATTTGGGGCATTGTGAGGGGAATCGTGAGCGAGTTATTTAAGAGCTTAGTGGAGTGGTTTGCAGGATTTTGAGACCTTCCGGGCGGAGAAGGCTACTGGGTGCATGTCCTTTCCGATGTCACTTGGATTCTGTCCAATGTTTAGCGCCTTGAAGAAAACAATTATAAGCCTGGACCCAACTTCAGTTTTGAGGGTGCTGTGGGCATGAATAGTAGGAAAGCAAGCTGGCTGTTGATATTTGTTCTTACTCTCGGTTCTTTCTCCACACTTGTGATTGTTCTGCCGGATAATGTGAGGGCCGGCACACTATATGTTGGAGGTACTGGGCCATTCAACTATTCGAGGATACAAGACGCGGTGACCGACGCGAACCCCTATGACACAGTTTATGTCTACGACGGGATTTACGTCGAGAATGTAATCATAGCTAAACCCTTGTCATTAACGGGGGAGGACAGAAACACCACGGTGATAGACGGGGACAGAAAGGCGGACGTAGTCCACGTTTTCGCAGATAACGTCAACATCACGGGATTCACAGTGACCAATAGCTCATTCGCCTGGGGAAGGAATTCGGGAATAATTCTCGACAATGTCCAAAACTGCCACATATACAATAACACGATTCTCAGCAATAACTTGGGAATCCATTTGAACGCTTCACATAGGAACATCATCGTCAACAACACGGTTTCCGGTAATTCTCGCGGTCTGAGGCTTGTAGGCTCCCAAGACAATACGATCTCATACAACAAAATTGAGTCAAGTGGAATCCATGGTGTTGTCATTCTCAGCTCATTGAGGAACATTCTGACCCATAATGAAGCATCGTACAATGATGACAATGGGATTTGGCTCTGGAATTCCAGCAACATCATTCTCATAAACAACACCATCATCGGGAGCTTCACCGGCATCTTCCTCCAGGCTTCCCGCTATATCACACTCTCCGGGAATGTGATGGTCGAGAACGGAATAGACATCCAGCGAGAGGGCCTTCAGCCTGTGAACCTTGAATACTGGACCACTCACTCGATCGACACCACAAACACAGTGAATGGTAAACCGGTCTACTACTGGAAGAATGCCACCAGTGGGACTGTCCCTCTGGGGGCAGGACAGGTAATACTCGCCAATTGCACAGATGTGGTCGTAGAGAACCAGATCGCAAATGATGGAACGGTAGGGATATTGCTGGGCCACTCGAAAAGGAACCGGATCGCCAACAACAGTGTCACATCTAACAATATTGTCGGGGTCATGATCTATCTCTCCGATGAGAACAACTTCTCGAACAACGACGCTTCATTCGTTGGCTATTATGGTTTCAGCCTGTACAATTCGTACGGAAATCGCATCCTCAACAACACGGCCTCACGTACCTCTGGCAGTGGGATCAGGGTCCGTGGAGGTGGATACAATCATATTGCCAACAACACCGCCTCCTTCAACTTCGACTACGGGGTCACGACATACTTCTCTCAGGACAACACAATTTCGAATAACACCCTGGTGTACAACTGGATTGGCATCCGCGCCTACCAATCCAACAACAACACAATCAACAACAACACACTCGTGGACAACATGAACGGGATATACTCGATATATTCCCACTTCAACAGAATCTATCACAACAACTTCTTCTACAATTTCAATCAGGCACAGGACCTCAATGACACGAATCAATGGGATGATGGCTACCCGTCCGGCGGCAATTACTGGAATGATTACAATGGAACGGACTTGATGAGCGGTCCTAATCAAGACATTCCTGGAAGTGATGGCATAGGAGATACACCGTATATCATCGACGCCGATAGCCAGGACAGATATCCTCTGACGAACTCATCTTTGTCTTTCGCTTTCCGACCTCCCACCCTCACTGGAGCTGAACTGAGGGGCAGGGATTACGAGGACGTGAACATTGAATGGGACCTCTCCCCCGATGATGGTGCAGGCTCTCATGCGGTTCTGGAATATCGAATCTTCAGGAACCTAACCTTCGATTCCAGTGGATTGGGCTACACGCTCATCACCTCGGTCTCAAATGGGACATCTTCGTTCACTGATATCCTTGCTGGCGAAGGAGATCCAAACGACTATTTCTATCGCGTTTGTGCGGTGAACTTGATTCATGAAATGGGTTGTACAACCGATCAGGCCGGGAAGTTCACGAGGTCCCTCTCAGAAGGTGTCGACTTAGTGTCAGTACCTCTGGTCCAATCCAACGAAAGCGTTAGTACTGTTTTGCAGACTCTAGAATGGGATAAAGCCTGGACGTACGACGCGTCTCTGACAAGCTGGATTTGGCACATGAAGTCCAAGTCCTATCGCGGGCAACTCAAGAAAGTCGATCATTTGATGGGCCTCTGGGTGAGTGTCACAGAAAAGTCGAATCTTACAGTTGCAGGACTGGTCCCATGGTCAACAGACATTCAGCTGATGTCAGGATGGAACCTCGTTGGGCTTCCTTCTTTCAGCATGGTCTATACAGTTGCGGACTTGAAGGCCGAAACAGGTGCAACCAGAGTAGAAGGCTACGACCCAGGCTCATCACCATATTTCCTCAGGGAAATGACGGGCTCGGAAGTTCTTCAGGCCGGCGAAGGTTACTGGGTTTATGTGCTCGTTGACGCCATCTGGACCGTCCGGAACTAGGGTTCCATTGAGACCCCGAGTTTCTTCTTCTCGAGAAGTAATAATAGAATACGATTAGGAGCACAAAGATTGGAACTGTCCTCAGATTGAATCGTCATGTGATGAATGCCTGTCCAGCTAGACACGCGATTGTGTATGCGATCACTGAAATGAGGAGCCCGATCCCGATGGAGTAATCCCTTTCTGTTCTATCTGGACCCTTCTGTATCGCCGTCACGAAGTACGTCGCCACCACGGCGATCAGTACCACGTACACTCCAAGCACGATGAGGAAGATGGATGGGGACATCATGCCCTCGGTCTGCCCCATGGCTGTGAAGGTCTCGTACAGCAGTGAATAGAGAGAGAACGTCACCCCCATTACGATAGGAGCAAAGAGCAGGCTGGTCATCCTCATGCTTTCCGTCGACGTCCTGAGATTCCTCCTAGTGTCCTCGTCCAGTCTCTGTATCTCCTGCAGATGATCTGATGTGCTGATCACCAGTTGCCCCGCCTTGACCGAGTCCTTCTTTGCGATCTCCACGAACGACCTCATGGTCGCTCTTATTCTCTTAGATGGGAAATCCGTGAATAATCCAGCCTCTCCAAAGAACGCCCTCTCCAACGTGTGACCGAACACCACCATCCTGTGCTGAGCACTGCGAAGTAAGTCCCCGAACAATGTGTCCTTCAATGACCTTGCGGTCTCCATTACCGCCTTCTCGGGTGGCGCCCCTTCCGAAATCCTCCTCCCCAGTTGGAACAAGACATCTGGAAACTCTTCTTCCGTTCTCAGGATCTTCTCTCTCTCCCTTTTCCTTCTGTGAGTTCTCGATATCAAGTGGACTGAAGCAGGAAGAGCCGCACTCCAGATGATGAGATAAGCCCCGAAAGTGCTCAGGTTCAAGATTCCAATCACGCCCAATGTCAATCCGATCCCCACAAAGATGGGGATGGTCCACCTCCGAGAATCGCTTTTACTCTCGATCTGAATTGACGAGACAACACCCGGTCTTCCAGACAGTATGTGGAATGCGTAAAGGAACGCGGCCAGCGGAAAGACAACATCCATCAATAGCACGACAAGAAGCGGGTGAATTCCACCACCCGTTCCAGAACCCTCCGTTCTGTAGCTCAGGTCCAATCCCCCCAGCGAAACCATCGGGAGCATTGCACCGAATATCATCGGCAGCAGTATCCCGAGAGCGAACAGGATGGTCGTTGGCGTTGACAGAGAACTCGCGAACTCCTCCATCTTCTTCTTCGTTCCAGAAATGACAATGTCCATCGCCTTGTCCAGACTCCTCTCCCGCCCTTCATCTGTCCCCTCCAATGTGGCGCTCCTGACCGCGAACAATGCCCTCTTCAGATCCTCGTTCGCCTTCCCCCATTCGTTAGCGGTCGCGGTGAAGGAATCCTCCACAGAGTGGTACTTCCGCATGTACACGTTCCACAGTATCCTCTTCAGTCCAGAGCCTATCGGACCCTCCATGTTCCTCGCGGCGAACGTTATCGCCCTCGTCAGTGAAGGCGAGAGCCGGATGCTCATCGCCATGTAGCCTATCAGTTCGGGCGCCCTGCCCTGACATTCGAGTTGGATTCTCTTCTCGGCATTGAAGGATTCACGCATAGCCAGCAACCTTGTTGAACCATTCTTTCCATTCTCTCAGAACTCCCCCGTAGTCGATCGACCCCTGGCTGTGGTGCTTCTCTATGAGCTGGCGGAAAGCAACGTTCGAACGGATCACAAATTCAGCTTCCAGAAGGGACGGTCTATCTTCCCGCATGGCGAAGTCAACGATCGCCTCTCTCATTCTGCTTCTTGCTTCCACATTTCTCTCGGCGTCCGATGTGCTCATTCCCCAGGACCTAGCAATGTTGCGGACCCTGTCGGATTCTCCATCTCCGGAGACCAACCTGTCTTCCAGCTCATTGAATCTCATAAGGTCTGTGAAGCTACCCTCTTCCTCCTTGGCAACCTCGGCGATCTGGACAACCCTGCGCATTTCCCTCTGCGTGCCGCCGGGCCTCGTGAGCCCGCAGACGATCACCACATCAGTTGCGTTGAACGACTTCGCGTTTATCCCCATGTCGTGGACCACCCTCTCGAACACCGCCTTGGCCGAGTCCGCGTGGAACGTTCCCATTACCGAGCTCCCGGCAGTGCCCGCCCTCATCGCCTCATAAAGCGTTCTGGCCTCCTGTCCTCTCACTTCTCCAAGAACAAGCACTGACTCGCCCAACCTCAACGACACCCTCAACGCCTCGTCGGCCGTCATCTGCCCCTTTCCGCCCAGGGAGGACTGGACGTACAGGCTCTGGACCTTGAATCCCAGCTCCTGCATTGCAGCCACCGGCAGTTCCAGCGTGTCCTCGATGGTGATTATCCTCTGGTTCCTGGGGAACTCCAGCATCATTGCTCCCAGCAGGGAGGATTTACCAGCGCCTCTGGAACCGGCGACAAGGATCGTCGACCGACCGTCTATGAGGAAGGAGATCAGTCCGGCTGCATCAGCGGTCAGTGTTCTGTTGGCCATGAGCCTCAGTAACGTCCAGGGCCTGGTGGAATGTCTTCTCAATGCGATTGCGATCCCATTGGGGCTCAAAGGCGGGCCGACCACCGTCACCCTGGTGCCGAAGGAGGGAAGGTTGTGCTCCAGGATCGGCATGGATTCCGAGAACGGTCTCCCGCTCTCCAATCTGAACTTGGACAACAGAGATTCGGCAGCGTCCTCACCCAGCCTGATGTTCGTCGCCAGCTTCGTCCCCATCCGCTCATCATCTATCCCGCTCATGACAACGTGAACATGGCTCGATGAAGCGGGGGCGTCAACATACACATCCTGAACGTGATTGTCCCTCAGCAGAACCTCTATGACGCCCAGACCCGAGGTGTATTTGGCAACTATCTCGGATATCGTCCTTCCGTTCTCAAGTTCCTCCTCCCTGTTCGACCCGAGGATCATCTCATGCTTGGACGCCAGCTCTGGGATCAATCTCTCGGCTTCTCTGATCACGTACGCCCTCGTCTGTTCCAAACTCTCCAGGGACACGTTCTTGGGATAATGGTCCATGAGCTCTTCGAGCACCAAATGAACCAGCTTCATGTGGCTCAGAGGCAACTGATATTCCAGCGGTGTTATCCGGTAGATGCACTCTCCATTGTCCTTCAAATAGAGCAGCTCGACTTCCTCATCCTTCACCTTGTATGTCGCTATCAGATCGGAACCGCTCACACGGTCGGATGTCAACCAGGACGAGGAAAAACAGGGCCTGACCGAACTGTTCTCCCTGAGAACTCTCTTCATGCCCGTCACCAACGACCTCGTTTCAATGAGTGCCGTTCCCTCATTTCCCCCCGCAGGTGATATCTTGAAAGCGCGCCCGAGGATCCAAGACCTCAGCTCATCTAATCCATTGGACAAGGACCCCAGATCGCTCTTGGTCGACTCAAGACACTTCTTGCAGGAATCCCGATTAGTGGACAGACCCGAGGACTGGATGCTCATCTCTCTGCTGAATGCCGGCAGGCTCTTCTTGAAGGCTTTCTCGATTTTGTTGAAGATGTATGCGGGCGCCTTCTTACACTTCAAGCATCTTTCCGAATCAGCTCCCGGCCTTCTATTGCTGAATCCTGCGACCGCCCTCAAGGTGTCCGTTAACCCTTGAACCAGTTCCACTGCATCATTCTCGTAAAGCGTCTCCACGAACCCCGCCAGGATGATCGAATCAGGGATCGGTTCCTCCAGCAGGATCTCCAGTACGCCATTTCTGCATTCCCTCTC
This sequence comes from Methanomassiliicoccales archaeon, assembly GCA_030593885.1. GTDB lineage: Archaea > Thermoplasmatota > Thermoplasmata > RBG-16-68-12 > SOIM01 > JAGLME01. The sequence continues at coordinate 495 of JAUVGH010000059.1, read as the reverse complement.
CAGCAGACTTGCCTTGCCATCACAGCTCTTGCACAGTACATTCAGGTCGACGCTGTCGCCGACGGTCCGCATCTGGTACTCGCATCTCTCCGAAGCACCCTCCGCCGAGGAAAGGGAACGGCCCTTTCCGAACCACATGATTGTCGGCGGGGTAACGTGGCCGGGGTTATAACTCTATTGAAGTCTCCCACCGCATTTAGCGCAGAAATTCCCCCTTTGAACCGGATTGCCGCACTTGGAGCAAGTCACCAGTTCTTGAGCCCTTGCATATGCAGGCACCTGGTATGGCAGTAGCACAACTTCCTTCCTTCTCTTTTTCCCTAGCAGCACTATCAGCGTTAGCCCCAAAATCAGTCCTATCACGAGGATTGCGATGATCACCCACGGCACCCATCCGATCCCGGTCGACCATTCCAGCGCCTCGGGAGCAATCATGATCTCCGCGTGTACCGAGAAGTTGGTGTTCGCTCCAGTACTTGCCCCATTGACAGGCAA
>JAUVGH010000044.1 GCA_030593885.1 Methanomassiliicoccales archaeon | reverse complement strand
AGGACATTCTGGATCATCCTTTCTGCTCTGAAGTATCTCTTGGCCTCGGTAGCCTCCGCCTTGGAGTTCCTCACCAGGCCCGGAACCTCTTTGTAGTCAAGGGATTTGAGAGCCTTCTCCGCCTTCTTGACATATTCCTCGGCGGTCGCCACATCAGCTCCCAGTTCCTTGGCATCCTTGAGGAGGATCCTGACGTTCTTAATCAGCGACCGAAGTCTCTTCTCCTTCTTCAGGTCCCGATTCGCTGATGGCTTTGGTGCTCCCTCTTTTGAAGCGTTGGAATCAGGCTTTCCGATTTTGCCCGGCTCGGTCGAACTACGCACCACCATCTGGGTGAATCTCCTGGTTATTGCCGCAACGACAACTCAACGACAATCGGAATCAACAACTTGGGGATGTAAAATAAAGGTGCTCATTCTTTTATCAGAAGCGATATTGATAACAAGAACTGCCAAGGGCAATGCCCTCCGCTGCATATCTATCGAAACCGGCCCTTCCGATGTTGTCGTTCTCAAGAGCAGACAGTTCAGGGACGGCGTTCACGTTGTCCTTATCAGCGGAGATGACAGCGAAGGCCACGGCTACCATCAGGAATGATGGAAGAACCGCGTAATATTGCCCTTTCAAGTTGATATCGTCGGGATCGTCAATAAAGACCCATTCCGGAGAATATGCATGCCGAATTCCCATCACCCAGTTCCATAAACATTAAATATGGTATAGAATATTGGAACAGAGCGCATCGCATCTGACCAGACGATGTGGGAAAAGGTTTCCCTCCCAACAATGCGGTCCAATCGTTTTCGGATCGCAGGAATCGCCACGGTCGGACCAACAGAATGCGAAGGAACCTCTCGAGACATTGAGAAGAGAGAGAACTATCGAGGTATCCCATGCCAAAGAGGCACCGCCCTCGTCACGGATCAATGGGCTTTTCGCCCCGGAAGAGAGCTAGTTCTCAAGTTCCCAAGTTCAGTTCCTGGCCACAGACCGATGATGGTCCAAGGATACAGGGTTTTGCAGGATTCAAAGCCGGTATGACGCACGCTTTCGTAGTGGACTACCGAAAGAGCAGCACGACCACAGGCCAGGAAGTTCAGATACCTGTCACGATAATAGAAGTTCCTCCGATGAAGGTTGCAGGAGTAAGGTTCTACCAAGACACTGCTGACGGAAGCAAGACGCTTTCCGAGATCTGGACATCAAAGCTGGATGAGAACCTTCGGAAGAGATTCCCGATTCCGAAGAAGAGCTCCAAGGACGCATGGAAGAGCGTGAATCCCGAAGAAGTCGACGAGGTCAGGTTGATCACCTACACCCAGCCGGCCCTTGTGTCGGGCGTCCCGAAGAAGGTACCGGAGATCATGGAACTCCATATCGGTGGAGGAACCAGCAAGGAGAGAATCAAGTATGCGAAGGAGCGCATCGGAAAGACCATCGAGATAGCGGATTTCACATCCGCGGGCAAGTTCGTCGATGTGGCCGCCATTACAAAGGGCAAGGGGTTCGGCGGACCTGTGAAGCGTTGGGGCATTAAGCTCCTCGACCACAAGAACTCGAAACACAGGAGATTGGCAGGAACCATCGGAACATTCTATCCGGGATATACAAGACCCACAGTCCCGATGGCGGGACAGATAGGATACCATCAAAGGACCGAACACAACAAGAGGGTGCTTAAGATAGGGGACAGCGGAGAAGAGATCAACCCCAATGGGGGATTCCTTCACTATGGGAATGTCAAGAATGGTTATGTGATACTTCACGGGTCGGTGCCAGGACCGGCGAAGAGACTCATAAGGATGAGGGATGCGGCACGTCCAACCTCTCCGAGCGTGGAGCCGGCTGAGGTTGAGCTTACTTACTTGTCGACCCAATCCAAACAAGGTGCGTAGTCTGATGGCTAAGAAGAAGACCGTGAAAGCGAAGAAGAAGGCGAAGGGTGCAGACCAGATCAATCTGTATTCCCTCAGAGGGAAGGCTTCCGACGTCCTAGACCTGCCTCATGTCTTCTTGGGAGAAGTCCGAAGGGACCTTGTCAGGAGAGCCGTCCTGGCCGCGAGAGCGAACAGGAGGCAGAGCTATGGACCGGGCAAGGGAGCCGGGATGAGACATGCTGCTTCTACGTGGGGAAAAGGCAGAGGTTCTGCGCGTGTCCAGAGGATGACCGGTGGGAGAACAGCGGTCCAGTCACCCGGAGTGGTCGGAGGCAGAAGAGCCCATCCACCCCGCCCGTGGAAGGACTGGTCAATGAAGATCAACCGTAAGGAGAGACTCACTGCCAAGAACTCTGCTTTGAGCGCGATAAGGGACCCGGAGATCGTCGCGGGCAGAGGTCACAGATTCAAGAAGAAACTGACACTTCCAGTCGTCATTGAGAACGATGTCGAGAACCTGGAGAAGACCGCGGAAGCGGTGGACTTCCTGACGAAGCTGGGAGTATATGAGGACGTGGAAAGGGCGAGCAACGGAAGGAAGGTCAGGGCCGGAAGAGGCAAGATGAGAGGACGGAGATACAAGTCCCCCAAGAGCTTCCTTTTCGTGATATCGGACCCGTCCAAGGGAGGCAAGGCATTCAGGAACCTGCCTGGCGTGGATATCATTTCGCCAAAGCAATTGAGCCCAGAGGCCCTCGCTCCAGGTGGGGACCCTGGAAGATTGACGCTATTCAGTGCAAAGGCGTTTGAAGAACTGAAGGAGTGGTAGAATGGAAAGCGGATATGAAATACTGCGGTACCCTTACGTCACAGAGAAATCCATGAACGCCATAGACGGAACGCCAGCACAAGATCTCAAGGACGGGAACAGGATTGAGTTCATAGTCAAGAGGACCGCCACCAAACCTCAGATAAAGGCGGCGTTCGAGAAGACATTCGAGGTCAAGGTCGAGAAGGTCTACACCAGGATCGCAAAGGAAGGCAAGCACGCCATAATCAAGCTGGCAGAAGGAGAAGACGCCAAGGACCTGAGCATGAGGATCGGTATATTCTAGGTGGTGAAGTGGGAAAGAGGATCAGAACCAGGAGAAGAGGGAAAGGCTCCCGAACATATCGTTCACCCAGCCACAGGCATCACGGAAAGGTGGCACACCCACCTTACGAGGATGAAGAGGGCAACGTGACAAAGATCCTCAGAAACCCAGGAAGAAGTGCGACACTGGCCAAGGTCTCCTTCCCATCTGGCACCGTTCTCATGATAGCCCCAGAAGGCTTGCAGGAAGGTCAGACCGTCACGATCGGCAAGACGATCATCGACAGGGGCAACACCTTGCCAGTTGGTGATATTCCGGAAAGCACTCTGATATTCAACGTGGAATCCATGCCAGGAGATGGCGGCAAGTTCGCCCGCACTGCTGGATCGTCGGCTGTCGTTATCAGCCACGGCAGGGAGACCGTTGTCCAGCTCCCATCAGGGAAGTACAAGAACCTCAATCCCAGGTGCAGGGCTTCAATCGGAGTCGTCTCTGCTGGTGGAGTGACGGAGCGTCCATTCGCCAAGGCCGGGAAGAAGTTCCACGTTTATCAGAGCAAGGCGAAGAGAGCCCGAAGGGTCAGCGGAGTGGCCATGAATCCAGTGAACCACCCCCACGGGGGTGGTGCTCATCAGCATGTTGGGAAGCCGAGCACAGTTTCAGCTAATGCGCCTCCAGGACGAAAGGTCGGGAGGCTTTCACCGAAGAAAAAGAAGAAAGGAAGGAGATAGATGGCAAAGAAGAAGACGAGTTCCTCTGGCAAGGCGGCGAGAAGGAGGGCGAGGAAGAAGAAGGGTGTAATCGAGACCCGGAGAAAGAAGGAGTTCACATACCGGGGATTCACCATGGAAGAGCTTTCCACAATGAGCTTCGATGAGATATTGGAGCTGTTGCCATCCAGGGCCAGACGTTCATACACACGAGGACTGAACGACGAGCAACAAGCGTTCCTGGACAGATTGAGGAAGACCGAGGAAGACGTCGTAAGGACCCACAGAAGGGAGATAGTGATACTCCCTGAGTTCGTGGGCAAGAAGATCGCGGTTCACAACGGAAAGGAGTTCGTGCAGGTCCCGATAAAACCCGAGATGATCGGCCACGCACTGGGAGAGTTCGCTCTGACCAGAGGTATAGTCTCACACTCAGGACCGGGTGTCGGCGCGACGAGATCATCAAAGTACATGCCATTGAAGTAAGGAGCCAGAAGAATGGGTTACACGACGGAATTCGACCCGAAGACGATGTCCCGTGCGTACGGGAAGGAACTGCCCATTTCGCCCAAGAAGAGCGAGGAGGTCTGCAGGGCGATCAGGGGAATGCACATAGAGGATGCCATGGAGTACCTGGAGGACGTGAAGGATCTGAAGAGGGCTGTCCCATTCAGGAGACGGAACAGGTACATAGGGCACAAGAAGGGCATGGGCCCTGCTGCATATCCAGTAAAGGCCGCCGGGGCGATACTCAGGATCCTCGAGAGCGCTCAAGGCAACGCAGAAGCAACGGGACTGGACCCGGAGAATCTGAGGATTCACACAATCGCCGCATCCAAGGGTCAGCCAGACAAGTTCTACAGACCAAGGGCCCAGGGCAGGAGCACTCCTTGGTTCCATGAGAAGACGAACGTCGAGGTCGTGCTCGAAATTATTGAGGAGGAATAGATTGGCTGGAGAACGGAAGATAGTGATCGAGAACATACGAAGGGTCCTTCTCAAGGAGTATCTGATGAAGAAGACTGAGAGGGCCGGGTTCGGCGGTCTGGACATCCAGAGGACCCCACTGGGGACGAGGGTGACCCTCCTCGCGGAAAGACCTGGTCTAGTGATCGGCAGGCGAGGGAAGTCCATAAAGGGACTCACTCAGGACATGATCACCAAGTTCGAGTTCGACAACCCCCAGATAGAGGTTGAAGAGGTCAAGAATCCAGCGGTGAACGCACAGATAATGGCCGACAAGCTTGCGAGCGCCTTGGAGAGAGGTTGGCACTTCAGAAGGGCCGGCCACTCCACCGTCCGAAGAATAATGGAATCGGGCGCCAGGGGCTGTCAGGTGACAATCTCAGGGAAGCTCACGGGTAGGAGACACAGAACAGAGAAGTTCAAGCAAGGTCACATCAAGCACTGTGGCGAACCCAAATTCATATGGATGAAAGAGGGGTTTTCGGTGGCCAAAGTGAAACTCGGCGTAATCGGCGTCAAGGTCCTCATCATGCAGAGCGATGCAAAGCTCCCGGATGAGATCGACATTATCCCGCCCAGCGTGGAAGAAGCTGCGGAGACTCCTTCAGAGGAGGTGACCGAAGGCGAGGAAGAGGCCGAAGAAGAATCGGTTGCCGAGGATAAGGAAGCTGAAGCTGAAGAAGCCAAGGGCAAGGTCAAGGAAGAGGAACCGAAGGAGGAGAAGGCCGAGGAAGCTCCACCCAAGGAGGAGAAACCTAAGAAGGAGAAAGCAGAAGAGGCTCCACCCAAGGAAGAGAAACCTAAGAAGGAGGATGGGTAGTTGGCGCTCTTGAAGACGAAGGACATCCGCGCGATGACCCCCGAGGAAAGAGAGTCAAAGGTGAAGGAGCTGCGAGGCGACCTGATGCACGAGAGGGGAGTCGCAGCTATGGGAGGAGCGCCCAGGAACCCTGGGAAGATCCAGGCCATAAGAAGGAACATCTCCAGAATGTTGACGATCATTAGAGAAGAAGAAAGAATGAAACAACAGGAGTGAGGAAGGAGGAAAGTGATGGTTGCGATATGTTCGACATGTGGGCTGCCTGAAGAGCTGTGCATGTGTGAAGAGATTGCGCGAGAGCAACAGCGTATCAAGATATACAGCGACAAGAGAAGGTACGGCAAGGTCATGACGATAGTCGAGGGAATAGACGAGAGCGACATCAACATGGATGAGCTTGCCAGGAAGCTGAAGACCAAATGCGCTGCAGGCGGCACAGTGAAGGACGGAAGGATAGAACTGCAAGGAGAACACAGAAAGAAGGTCCAGAAGGCCCTGGAAAAGATGGGATTCAACGTTGAAACGAGATGATCTGCAAATGATATCCAAGAAGAACATCTACAAGCATGAGCTCATCGGGCTCCCCGCGGAGGTCGTCAGTTCCACCCACAGCGGCTATGTGGGGATGAAGGGGCTGATAGTTGATGAGACGAAGAACACGCTGGTCATGGAAGTGGACAGCTCGGAGAAGGTGATACCCAAGAATGGCACCAGATTCAAATTCTCCCTGCCCGAGGACGTTGAGGTCAACGGGGCGAAGCTGATGTTCAGACCGCAGGATAGGATAAAGAAGGCAGGTAGATAGACATGCCAGCAAAGAAGAAGCCAGAAGCCAGGGACATCGGGATTGATGTGACCCCTCCCAAGGACAGTTGCGAGGACCCAAAGTGTCCGTTCCACGGCAGTCTCTCGGTCAGGGGACAGATGATCGATGGTGTCGTTGTCTCTGATAAGATGACGAACACGGTTGTCGTCACCCGAAAGAGGTCCATGTATGTGCCCAAGTACGAGAGGTACGAGAAGAGGACTAGCCGGCAGAACGCCCACAACCCGCCCTGCATATCGGCAAAGGTGGGAGACGAGGTCACGCTCATAGAATGCAGACCACTTGCAAAGACGGTATCGTACGTCGTGGTCCAGAAGAAATGAGGAGATCGGATGAAAGGACTTCCCGGAAGACAGACAAGAGGCATCCCCAAAGGAGCGTACCTAGCTTGCGTGGACAATACCGGAGCCAAAGTGGTTCAGGTCGTGGAAGTGCCCAAGTACCACGGAGTCAAGAGAAGGTATCCCGCAGCAGGGATAGCTGACCTGCTCATAGTCTCGGTCAAGAGCGGCACGCCAGAGATGCGTAAGCAACTGTTCACCGCGGTAATCGTGAGACAGAGAAGGCCGTTCCGAAGGTCGGACGGGACCATGGTGCAGTTCGAGGACAACGCAGTCGTCATTACGACGGAGAAAGGCGAGACGAAAGGCAGCGACATAAAGGGTCCGGTGGCACGTGAGGCAGCAGAGAGATGGCCCAGGATCGCAGCCACGGCGTCAATGATAGTGTGAGTTACATGAGACCATCCAGCAAAGCTAGGAAACAAAGAAAGAGGCAGATAGAGGCCCCGCTTCACCAGAGGAAGAAGATGGTGAGAGGGCATCTTGCGCCTAAGTACCTCGAGGCGGGGAAGAAGAGATCCCTGACCATAAGGAAGGGCGATCAAGTAAGAATCATGCGGGGAGAGCACAAGGGAGAGGAAGGGAAGGTCGAGAAAGTGAACCTCAAGAACCTCACGATCACCATAGAAGGTGTAACGCAGGCGAAGGCGGACGAGAGCCAGTCTGCCCGGATGATACACGCGTCAAATATCATGATCATTAGACCCGACATGTCTGACAGAAGAAGGTTGATGAAATTCGGAAGGATTGTCGAGGAAGAGGCAGAAGAAGAGATCGAAGACGAAACCGAAGACGAGGAATCGGAGAAAGAAATCGAAGATGAAGCAGAGGAAGAAGAATGAAAAAGCATCTCAAACGGTTGGCAGCGCCACGGTCCTGGCCATTGCCGAGAAAGACGAACGTGTGGGTAGTCAGACCCTCTCCGGGACCACATCCCCATAACCTGGCCATGCCCCTGGCAGTGATAATGAGGGATTTGCTCCACCACTGTGACACAGGGAGAGAAGCAAAAAGGATCATAGGTTCCAGGAACATCTGGGTAGACGGAAGGCCGGTCTCCAATCACAAGCACCCAGTTGGCCTCATGGACGTTATCTCCATTCCGGACATGAAGGAGCATTACCGGTTCTTGCTGGACTCCCGAGGACACTTCACTCCGGTCAGGCTCACCGACAAGGATGCAAAGTGGAAGATGGTGAGAATCGAGAACAAAACAACGGTCAAAGGTGGCCTCATCCAGCTTAACCTTCACGATGGAAAGAACATACTACTCAAGAAGAATGCGTACAAGACCGGCGATACTTTGAAGATATCTTTGCCCGAGCAGAAGATCCTCGGACATTATCCTCTCGCAAAAGGCAATTCGGCTGTGCTAATAGCCGGAAAGCACGCAGGAAAGCTTGTACATGTCGATGACTACACACCGACCCGTAACCCGAAGGAGAACGTGGTAACGTTCCAGGAAGGCTTCGCGACGGTGAAGAACAACGTGTTCATCATAGGCAAGAAGAGTCCCGAGATCAAATTACCAGAGGTCCCAGCAGTATAGGTGGTCGATTGAACAAGATGAGGAAACTGAGAGTGAGGAAAGTCGTCATCAACATCGGGGTAGGCGAAGCTGGAGAGAAACTTGTCAAGGCACAGAAGGTCCTCCAGATTCTGACGAACCACAAGTCGATCCAGACCATCTCCAAGAAGACGAACAAGGATCTCGGCATCCGGGAGGGTATGCCCATTGGCTGCAAGATCACGCTGAGGGGCGAGAACGCCGATGAGTTCCTGAAGAAGGCGTTCTGGGTGAAGACCAACAAGATCGCGGGCTACAATTTCGATTCCGAAGGCAATTTCTCTTTCGGGATACCAGATTACACTGACTTCAAGGGCATGAGGTATGACCCGGACATAGGAATCTTCGGAATGGACATCTCGGTGACCGTGGACAGGGCAGGAACCAGAGTCAGAAAAAGGCGCAGGAACCGTTCCAGGATCGCCCCGAGCCACAAGGTCAAGAGAGATGAGAGCATGGAATTCATCAGAACCGAGTATGAGCTGGAGATAATTGAATGAAGCCAAAAAAGAAGTTTGGCAGGCAGGAAGGCTGTGCCAGATGCGGCAGGAAGAGAGGTATCATTCGAAGGTACCGAATGCATCTGTGCAGGCAGTGCTTCCGCGAAATTGCCATTGACATAGGATTCAAGAAATACTCATGAGGAGGAAATGAATGAGACACGACCCCCTGAACGACGCAATGTCAATCATAATCAATGCCGAGCGAACCGGTAAGGGCGAGTGCACAGTGAAACCCTCCTCCAAACTGATAGGACGGGTGTTGAGGGTTCTGCAGGAGAACGACTACATAACGCAGTTCGAGTACGTGGAGGACGGCAGGGCAGGCATGTTCAAGGTCCTTCTGAGAGGAAACATCAACAGCTGCGGTGTCATAAGGCCCCGAATGGCCGTCAAGATGACTGAACTGGAGAAGTACGAGTCCCGGTATCTTCCGGCCCAGGATTTCGGAGTACTGATACTCACTACGACACAAGGTGTGATTTCCCATTCAAAAGCAAAGGAGATGGGAGTCGGTGGAAGGCTCCTAGCTTACGTTTATTGAGGTAGTTGAATGCCGGTAGCCAAGAAACTCGAGAAAGAGACGGAAATCCTAGACGGGGTGAAGGTGGAGCTCAAAGGAGATGAGATTCTGGTCACCGCGGGAGAGGTTGAGCTCAGAAGGGAGTTCCGTCATCCGAGGATCAGCGTCCAAGTGGAGAAGGGAAGGGTGCTGGTCATATGTGACTATCCCTCCAAAGAGGACATGGCCCTCATGGGGACCACCATATCCCACATAAGGAACATGATCACCGGCGTGACTGAAGGGTTCGAGTACAAGATGAAGATCGTGTATTCACACTTTCCGATCAAGGCCAGCGTCAAAAAGGAGGAGAGAGAGTTCGTGGTTGAGAACTTCCTGGGAGAGAGGAATCCCAGGATAGCCAGGATACTCGGAGATACCAAGATCAACATCAATGGAGACGAGGTAATTCTCACGGGATCGGACATTCAGAGTGTCGGCCAGACAGCTGCGAACATAGAGCAGGTGACGGTGATCAAAGGATATGACCCACGGGTGTTTCAGGATGGAATATACATAACTCAGAAGCGAAGGGAGGCATAGCGACTTGCCAGAAGACGAGAAAGATGAACTTGAGATAGTCGAAGAAGAGGCCGAAATCGTGGAAGAGGTCAAGGCGAAGAAGGTACAGAAAAAGAAGGCCGAAGTGCCAACGGTCAGTGAAATCAAGAAGGCAAGGAAAGCTGAGCTCGTTGAGATGTGCGAAGCGTTGGGTCTGAACTCAGAGGGAAAGGTCATAGACCTTAGAGAGAGACTGACGGATTATGTCGAGGCCGAAGAGGAAGAAGAGGTCGATATCGCGGATGAAGAGTACTTCGTAGAGGTCAAGCCCAAACTTGACAAGAGAACAAAGCAACAGCTCAAGCTGAGGGAGAGCATCAGCAAATCCAGACCTGCCTTCAAGAGGCAGGAATGGTTCAGATATGTGAAACTAGGTGACAGTTGGAGAAGGCCAAGAGGACTTCACTCCAAGATGAGACGGGGATACAAGTATAGACCAAATCTGGTTTCAACCGGCTACAGAGGTCCCAAGGCTGTGAGAGGACTTCATCCATCAGGATTCCAAGAAGTAATGGTCTTCAGAGTGGAGGACCTGAAAGACGTGGACCCAGAGAAGCAGGCCGCTAGGATAGGCCACTCGGTCGGGTCCAAGAAGAGAGAGCAGATAGAGAAGGTCGCGGATGAGAAGGGAATAAGAGTCCTTAACAGGAGCATGCTGCATGAATCTTGAGAACCAGAGAAGGATGGCAGCGGAGATTCTCAAATGCGGAGAGAACAGGGTCTGGATACACCCGGACTATATCGAGGACGTGTCCGAGAAGATCACGAGAAGCGATATCCGGGCGGCCATAGACCAAGGTCTGATCCAGGCAAGGCAGAAAAAAGGCGTCTCCAAGAGCAACGTCCGAAAGGCCAAGGCCCAGAAGAGGAAGGGCAGGCGCAAAGGCCACGGTAGCCGAAAGGGTACCAAGAAGGCCAGATATCCCAAGAAGGAACGCTGGATAAAGACAATCAGACCTATGAGAGAGAGATTGAGAGAGCTGAGAGATGATGGCAAGATCGAAAGGAGGACCTACAGAACCTTCTACCGCCAATCCAAAGGCGGGATGTTCAGGAGCAAGGCTCACCTGGAACAGCAACTCAGGGCCCAGGGACTGTTGAAGGAGGAGAGCAAATGAAACACGGTCCCAGGTATCGAGTTCCCTTCCGGAGAAGGAAGGTCAGCAAGACCGATTACAGGAGGAGGAAGAGACTGCTGAAGTCAGGACTTCCCAGAGCCATTGTCAGGTGTTCAAACATGTACGTTCGCGTTCAGTTCGCCACGTTTGACATGGGAGGCGACTTGATCGTCGCGTCCGCATTCTCCAAAGAACTCGACTCGCTCGGGTGGAAACATTCCAAGAAGAACGCGCCAGCAGCGTATCTTACTGGTTATCTGGCAGGAAAGAGGGCTTCAATGGCTGGGGTCGACAAGGCCGTCCTGGACATTGGACTCCAAAATCCGACCAAGGATTCCAGCGTGTTCGCCACGCTCAGAGGGATAGTTGACGCAGGTGTCAGTGTTCCGCACAGTGAGGACATATTGCCGGGTGACGACAGGATCCGAGGGAAGAACATCGACGAGAAGATGGGTTCGGATTTCGATAAGGTGTTGAAGAAGATGGAGGCTGAATAGAGTGAGCCGATCCTATGACTGGATTCCGAAGACGCGGTTGGGACGAAAAGTCCTCGATGGAGAGATAAAGACGATGAGCGAGGCCCTGAACTCGGGACTGCCTATGAGGGAGACTCAGATAGTGGATATTCTGCTCCCTCGCCTGGAAGATGAGGTCTTGGATGTCAACATGGTTCAGAGAATGACGGACTCCGGAAGAAGGGTCAATTTCTTGGTCACGGTTGTCGTCGGGAACGAAGATGGATTCGTGGGACTGGGCTTGTGCAAGGGAAGAGAGGTCGGTCCGACCATCAGAAAGGCCATAGAGACAGCGAAGCTGAACATGGTCGAGGTCAAGAGAGGCTGCGGGTCCTGGGAGTGCGGTTGCGGTACCGCCCATTCACTACCATTCCAGGTTACAGGAAAGTCCGGATCGGTCTCGGTCACATTCAAACCAGCGCCCAGAGGCATAGCACTGGCAGTTGCCAAGATTCCCAAGCATGTACTGAGACTGGCAGGTCTCGATGACGTCTGGGGATTCTCCAAAGGTCACACGAAGACAACCGTCAACTACGCGTTGGCATCCTTCGATGCGCTCATACAGACCGCCAAAACGAAGATAACAAGAAGACAAATCGAGGATCTGCACATAATCTCCGGCCCCATAGAGATCGTTGAGGAGCCGGAATCTCCACCTGATGAAAAGGTCGAAGCAAAGACTGAAGAGAAGGTTGAGAAGGAAGCGAAGAAGCCTGAAGAGAAGGATGAACCTGAGGAAAAGGAGACCGAGAAAGAGGAGAAGCCATCCAAGGAAAAGGAAGAGGCTGATGATAAGCCAGACAAGAAGAAGGCGGTGAAGGAATGAGCTACGCTGCCATCAGGGTGAGAGGAACAGTCAACGTCCGCGGGACCATTAGCGACACGCTCAAGATGCTTCGGCTCAACCGTGTCAACCACTGCGTGATACTTCCCAATAATCCAGCAACAGAAGGCATGCTGAGGAAGGCAAAGGACTACATCACCTGGGGAGAGCTCAGGCCGGAGACACTGGCAAAGCTCATTCTGAAGAAAGGACGTCTGGAGAGCGGAAAGGGAATAACTGACGCTTATGTGAAAAAGAACACCAAATACAAATCACTGATTGCGTTCTCAAAAGCGGTTTGCGAGGACAAAGAGAGATTCGTGAACCTGGAATCTGTGAAGCCTGTTATCCGCCTGCATCCACCCATCAAGGGGTACGAGGGAATAAAGAGGACCTTCGTCGAAGGCGGAGCGTTGGGATACCGAGGAGAGAAGATAAACGACCTGGTCGACAGGATGATCTTTGAGGGGTAGTGACATGGGAAGATCCAAGAAGTTCAGAGGAAAGAGGACCCACGGAAGAGGTCACAAGGCCGGTAGAGGTGCTGGACTCCGGGGTGGAAGGGGGAACGCAGGGCTGCACAAGCACAAGGTCATGCATATGATCAAATACATGCCAGATCACTTCGGCAGACACGGATTCAAACGACATCCCTCGCTTGCCAACAAGAAGAGGTCGATCAACATATCAGAGATCGGAGAGAGGCTGGGGGAGTTTGTGGAGATGGGGATCGCCAAGGAAGAGAAGGACATGGTCACACTTGACCTGTCATCCATTGGCATCGATAAGCTCCTTGGGAGTGGGCATGTGAGCAGGAAGATGACAATCATCGTCCCGGAGGCCTCGAGCAAAGCTGAGAGCAAGATCGTGGAGGCAGGCGGGGCAGTTCAGACACTTCATGAAGAAGAGGAAGAAGTGCCTGAGCCAGTTCAAGAAGAAGAGGAGTAATAGATGGCAGAGGAAGGCCAGAGCCTCCTGTACCGGCTGAAACCGATTACGGACAGGCTTCCAGCCGTGACACGCCCAGACAAATCGGTTCATTTTAAACAGAAGATGGGTTGGGTCATCCTGATCCTTTGTCTCTATTTTGTCATGACGAACGTCTTCCTGTACGGCCTGGACCAAGCCGAAACGGTGGACATGTTCGCCAGTTTGAGGGTTATTCTGGCAGGTGCGCAAGGTTCCTTGATGCATCTGGGTATCGGGCCGATAGTCACGGGCTCCATCATCATGCAGCTCTTCGTCGGGGCCAAGATCATAAAGCTGGACCTGTCAAAGGAAGAAGACAAGGCGGTCTATCAGGGAACACAGAAGTTCCTGGTCATAACGATGATAGTCGTCGAGTCCATCCCTCAGGTCTTCGGCTTTCTGCAGCCTTCTGCGGCTCTCACGGGCTCTGTTGGTATGGAGTGGGCGAGAAGCATCATAATAGTGCAGCTCATCATGGGAAGCTATCTGGTCTTCCTCATGGACGAGGTGGTCTCCAAATGGGGGATAGGGAGCGGTATCAGCCTTTTCATAGCAGCAGGAGTTGCCCAGCAGATATTCGTTGGGACATTCAACTGGCTACCGGCAAGAGCGGGAAGTCCCATTCCAGCGGGAACGATCCCCAAGACAGTTTATTATCTCACACACAACAGCGCCTCTGAGATGGCGCAGGGCGGATACGAGGGAATCCTTCTGGCGAACCCGAACCCGATGATAGCATTAGTGGGAACTATCGTGATATTCCTCATAGTAGCGTATGCAGAATCCATGCGGATCGAGCTCCCGTTAGCTCACGCTACGGTCAGAGGTGCCAGAGGAAGGTATCCTATCAGGCTCATCTACGCGTCCAACATCCCGGTAATCCTGATGGCGGCTGTCCTGGCGAACGTCAGCATGTTCTCCCTGCTGTTCTGGCAGAACCCTGACTGGCCGATAGTCGGACAGAATTGGATGATAGGAGCGTACCCGACGAGGGATGTCGCTGACACACTGGGCATAAGTCAAACAACGGCAACGTCCGGCATTGCATATTATCTCTCAACAGTCATGGGTGTGGGGGACTGGCTCCTACCGTTAATGAACCCTGATAGCTACGGCTATCTTATGCGGGGGCATGAGTACTGGCAGGTTCTAGTCCATGTGCTGGTCTATGTGACTGCCATGGTCCTGGGATCCATCATGTTCGCCAAGTTCTGGATAGAGACGACCAACATGGGGCCTGAGGCGGTCGCGAAGCAGATAGAGTCAAGCGGTATGCAGATCCCGGGATTCCGTCGTACGCCAAGAACGTTCAAGAGGGTGCTGGAGAGGTATATCCCTGCAGTGACCGTGATTAGCGGAGCTGCCGTCGGTGGTTTGGCCGCTGGAGCCGACATGATAGGGACCGTGGGCAATGCAAGCGGAACTGGTGTCCTGCTAGCCGTAGGCATCATGATACAATTCTACGAAGCGATAGCCAGAGAGAGACTGGAAGAGATGCCCAGGTTGGTCAGAAAGGTAGTGAAAGGATAAGGGCTATCCAATCCTGTGTTATGAGAAGACAACTTATATCAGACCGCACGCCAGTTCGTACATCAGTTTGATCTTGAAGACGGATGTGAGGAACCTCCCGACGTCGAAGGACCTTACGTCCCTCAAGGATCTCTTCGCCTCACCCATGTGGAACTCCCAGAGCCTGTCGAACTTGTCCATGGCGAAGTTCTCCAAGACCTCGAATGCGGTCCCGTCGTACACATCATTGATGCCGATGCCGAAGTTCTCCAGAGCGTAAATGGTCGCATAATTGCCAAAAGAGACCTCTTCGCTGATTTCCCTCTCGATGGTGTATACGTCGTTCACAAGTTGTATCGCGATCTGTATGTGGTGCAGAGCCGACCTGAAGGTGGAGAGCTCATTCTTGTCGAATTCGGGGGAGAATATGAGGTCCATGGTCATGTGGGGTTTCACGTTGAAGTTGTGGGTCCCGTATGCGATATACTCCTCGGTATTGCAGAGGGAGGGGGTAATATTGATGGTGAAATTGTATCTCTGGCACTGGATCAGTTCGCCTATGTCGAAAAGCAGCAGATCCTTGTATTGATTGAATTGGGGTCCGGTCTTGAGGAAGGACAGGATCTGTTTCCAGGCTTCTCTGGCCAAGGAAAGGGAAGACGTATCGCTTCGACTGGAAACCAGGACGACGCCCATCTCCTCTTCGTAAGGGATTGCGGATATCTCATTCAACAGCTTTCTGTCCTTCTGCTTGTCCACAACGTCGTCAATCAGAACGGTGAAAAGAGTAGCGAGGTTCTTGGTGTGGACCAATCTTTCATAGTAACGCTCTGGGACGCAGGAGAGAGTTGTTATCTCGTTAGCCTTGTTCATGGCCTCCCACAAGGTCATGTTCCTGATGCCCATGCTGACGAGCATAGGGAAGAGCTCGCCCCTATTCTCGAACTTCATGGCGTCGAAAATATCATGAGTCCGTGTTATCTCCTCGACAACTCCTCTGGCTGACGTTCCCATGTCTCCGTTCCACCCCTGTTCTCATT
>JAUVGH010000013.1 GCA_030593885.1 Methanomassiliicoccales archaeon | reverse complement strand
TTTTGCATATCTCTAATCTCTTTATACAACATAATCTATCTCGCTGGCGACGACCACATGGAAGTCGAACGGGTGTTGACTCATGAACAAAGGTGAGCAAGTCGCGGAGAATCTCAAGTTCGATATGGGAGAGGGAGAGATGTCCTTCAACGGCGTGAGGTACATTCTCATCAGGCCAGAGACCATAGTGAGGTTCCAGAAGGAGGTGGAGAAGGCCATAGGAGAGAGAACATCGGCAGCGATGTCACTGGGCGGCTTTGAAGGCGGTTCGCTGTCCACCAAGGCTTACAGAGAGAGGTTCAATCTGTCCAATAAGGAGGTCGCGGAGTTCATGTGCAACATGGGTTCCCAGCTTGGCTGGGGAAGGTTCGAGCTCGTCGAGCTTGGTGAAAGATTGGTGGTCGAGGTTCACAATTCTCCCTTTGCGGAAGAGTATGGTTCATCGAAGAGCGCCATCTGCCACATGATAGAAGGCGTAATGGCTGGAATGGGAAGCACGGTCCTGGGATCCAATGTGAGATCGACCGAGGAGGAATGCAAAGCCAAAGGGGACAAGGTCTGCCGTTTCGTCATCGAGAAGGTGGAGTGATTCACTTCTTGTATCCGTAGTCCCGCTGAGCGCTCTTCTTTGATATCTTGCCGTCCAGGAGGTCCGCTTCTACCAGCTTTCTGTCCCTCTTCTTGGGGTCGCCGTAGCCTCCGCCGCCGGGGAGTCTCAAACTGACGATGTCCCACTTGTTGAGGAAGCTGACGCCTTTTGCCTTGGCCCTCCTCTCACCCTTGTCGTCAACAAGATAGAATATCCCTTTTGCACCCTCCTTGCCGCCGAACAGCCCGAACGGAGGTTTCTCTTGTGTGTCCCCGTATCTCGCCCATGAGACGTCGTCCACCAGGAACATGATGTCCCTTCTCAATCCCATGGCGCCCCTGAACTTGCCCGGTCCGCCGCTGTCCTGGATGAGCTCGAACCTCTCGATCCTAACCGGATACTCCAGCTCAATCGCCTCAATCGGAGTGTTCATGAACCTCGCCAAATGGGAGTCCTGGCCGTCCTTGCCGTCGATGGTTGGCAGTGCACCAGCGCCTCCACCTTGAATGTCTGTGTACACCCACCGTTCGCCCTTGTAGAACCCACTGAATCCGCATGTGGTTATCTGTCCGTGACTCCCAGCCATGACCTTCTCTGGAGCCGCCTTGGCCAGTGCCTGGAGCATGGCCTCCACGATCTTCTGTGAACAATTCGTCCTTGCCGCAACTGCAGATGGAAGTTTGGGGTTGATGATCAATCCTTCTTCGGCGTCTATCTCCACGGGCCTGTAACAACCGGAATTGGGAGGAACGTGCGGGTCCGCGACAGCGATCATTGTGTAGAAAACGGCTGCGTGGGTTGTCGCGATGGGGCAGTTGATGTTGCCTTTGACCTGCTTGCTGGTCCCCTTGAAGTCCACCTTTGCTTTGTCGTCATTGATATGAATGTTCACCTGGACCGGGATCAGATCATCCGTCACTCCATCGTCGTCGATGTAAGCCTTTCCGGTGTATGTCCCATCCGGGAGGTTTCTCAATCCCTCCCTCATTCTGGTCTCGGAATAGTTCAGCAACCGCCTCAGGCATTTGTGGACCACGTCCACTCCGTACTTCTTGTAAACCTGCTGGATCTTCTTGATGCCCACGTAATTGGAAGCGACCTGCGCCTTGATGTCGCCAATCGTGTTGTCCGGAACCCTGATGTTGTTCCTGATTATCGCGAAGACGTCATCGTTCTCCTTGTACCTCTTGTAGAGCTTGATCATGGGTATTCTGAGACCTTCCTGATAGATCTCGGTCATGCCGCCGGCTACTCCGCCAGGGACCATTCCCCCCATGTCTGATTGATGAGCGATGGTTCCGACGAAGCCCACCAGGTTCTTACCGTAGTGCACCGGAGAGAATGTCTGGACGTCCATGATGTGCTGCCCGCCCATGTACGGGTCGTTGGAGATTATCACGTCTCCGGGATGGAGGTCCTTGGGCTCGAAGTGGCTTGCCAGTGTCTTCATGGTGAGTTCGAAACCGGTGAGAAGCATCGGTGCATGGTGAGCCTGAGCGATCGTGTCTCCCTCGTCGTTGAAAATCGCGCATGTGATGTCCATTATTTCCTTGATTATCGGAGATCTGGCCGTCCTGACCAGGGTGTAGCCCATCTCGTCGGCGATCTGTTCCATCCCGAACCGAATGACCTGCATGGTGATGGGGTCGGCCTTGTACTTCGCCATCATCTACCACCCCCCACTCTGACAACGATGTTGCCGTAGGCGTCCACTTCCCCAACCGAGCCCGGAATAAGCACCGATGTGGACATCCTCTCCTCCACGATGCATGGGCCTTTCAGAACGTTCCCGTACCGCAACTGGGACCTATCGTAGATGTTGTTGTTCCTGAAGCCAGTCTCGTCGAAGAAGACCTTTCTCTGTCCTTTCAGTGCAGGTTCTGGATCCCTAGAGGCTTTCTTCATCCTGGGCAGCTTGAGCTTTGGTGACTTACCCAGTGCCCTGACCCTTATGTTCACGATCTCAACATTTTCGACGGGGGAACTGTACTGATAGACCTCCTGGTGCAGCTTGTTGAAGTCTCTCGCGATCTTCCCCATATCTTTGGATGTCAGCTTCTTGGTCCTCTTGATGGGGATGTTCAGTTCGTAAGATTGTCCGTGGAATCTCATATCCGCGGTCCACAGGATCTGGCTCTGCTTCTCGGACACGCCTTCGGCCTTCAGCTGCCGGATCGCTTTCCTCTCCAGTTTGGTGAACTCTGTGACCAGCCTCTTTGCGTCAAGTTCCGCCAGAGATGCCTTGAACGTCCTCCAGTAATCGTGTCTTGTATCGGTGATCAGAAGCCCAAAGGCCGAGAAGTTACCCGGGAGCGTGGGAATGACAACTCTTGGAATCCCGATCTCTTTCGCCAATTGGACCGCATGCAGAGGACCAGCGCCGCCGAACGCGACCAGACCGAAGTCCCTGACGTCGTGCCCCTTCTCGGTGGAACTAATGCTTATTCCCTTGACCATGTTGGCGTTGACCACCCTGATGACGCCGTTTGCGGCCTTCTCGACGCTCCACTTGAGCTCCTTGGAGATGGGTTCTCGGATCGCCTTCTTGGCCAGTTCTAGATTGAGGCCCATTCCTCCCCCGAGGAAGTAGTCTGGATTCAGCCTTCCAAGAACCAGATTCGCATCAGTGACCGTGGGCTTCGACCCTCCCAGATTGTAACATGCAGGACCGGGATCCGAACCGGCGCTCTGAGGACCGACATTGAGGATTCCACCGACATCCAACCATGCGATGCTGCCTCCGCCTGCACCAATTCCTGCGACGTCAACGACCGGGATCTTCACCGGAAACCCTTCGAACTTGCCCTCGGTAGAGATCGCTGGCTCCCCTTTCTCGATAAGGCAGATGTCGAAGCTAGTACCGCCCATGTCCACCGAAAGCGCGTTGAGGTTCTTGGTTTGATTAGCGATGTGAGAACCTGACACTGCACCGCCGACCGGTCCGGAGTTCACGATGCTTACCGCCATCCCGATCGCTGAATCGGGAGTTATCATGCCCCCGCCGACCTGCATTATGCGGAGGTCGACCTTCCCGAACTTCTTAGTGAGCTTCTTGTCCAGGGTCTGAAGGTACCTGTCCAGTATGGGCTGGAGATATGCATTGATCACGGTAGTCGAGGACCTCTCGTACTCCCTGAACTCTGGGGAGACTTCGGATGAAAGCGACAAGTAGGCCTTGGGGTAGACCTCGTTGATGAGCTTGGCGATCCTTCTCTCGTGCTTGGGGTTGAGGAATGAGAATAGGAGGGAAACTGCAATGGATTCCACCTTCTCTTTCTTGAAGAACTTGATGACATTCCTGGTTGCATCCTCGTCCAGTCGCCTGATGATCTTGCCGTCCCTGTCCACCCTCTCTGGAACTCCTTTTCTCCATCGTCTGGGTACTAATGGTTCTGGGTTTCGAACGTAGAAGTCGTACAGGCCTTCCTGGGGCCTCTGGAACCTGGCGATCTCCAGCACGTCGAGGAACCCATCGGTGGTGATCAACCCCGTCCTGGCGCCCTTTCTCTGGATGAGAGCGTTGGTGCCGATGGTGGTCCCGTGGACGACGTAATCGACATCCTTCATCGACGCACCGCTCATCTTGAGAACGCTGCCCAGTCCTTTGAGGACACCCATTGACAGATCTTTCGGGGTGGTCAGGGCCTTCTCGTATGTGGTCTCTCCTGTCTTATCGTCGATCAGAACTAGATCGGTGAATGTGCCCCCAACATCTATGCCCAGTCGCATCGGTCTCCTCCCCTGAATCACGCTATGAAAGGGTTGGTTCTGGAAAAGGAAAGTCGGTATTTGTAGTTAACCGAGCATGGAGAAGTTGACAGTTCTCATTCAGAAGGTGGCTCCTCTATGTCGACAATCTCGTCTTCCTCTGGTTCTTTCTTCCTCCTCCGAGACAAGAAGTATACGATTGAAAGCAAGATTAGAAGGGCCGCGACGGCAGTGGCGACTGCTATCCATATTGCGTCTTCTGGTTCAGTCGGAGGAGGTGGTTCATAGTTGTCAACCCTCACCGTCATGTTCACCACAATGGAATAGTCCTCACCGTCATAGGATCGGAAGTAAATCGTGTGATTTCCGTCAGAAACATCGGTAGACGCCCATAGTTGAGTCCATAATTCGGTACCGTAAATCTCGAACCAAGAGCCGTCATCAATCTTCATCTCGACCTTCTCCACCGTCCCATCAGAATCCGAAGCTGTACCATCCAGGAAGAAAGTTCCTGATACAACGCTCCCATTGGTCGGATACGTGATAGTGCATATCGGGATTTCATTGAAGGGTGTCGCGTTTGCCTCGCCTGACCTGGGACCTTCTCCAAAAACATTAGTCGCGCTGACTTGATAGAAATATGTTTGACCGTTCGTCAGGCCACTGTCTATGTAGGTCAAGACATCTCCAACCTCGACGAGTTCTGTCTCCCCGCCAGAAACGTCTCCCCTGTAGACAGTATAATGGAGAGTCGGACGTCCGCCGTTCCACAAAGGCTCGAGCCACGTCAGCACTACCTCTCCATTTCCTGGCAAAGCCTGAAAATCCCACGGTTCCGAGGGGGAAGAGGGGATATCGAATTCCATGAGAGGATACCAGTCTCTGTTAGATGCCCCTGGAATATCAAACGACACATCACCAATTCCGTCGCTACCAGCCTGATCTTGGTTAGGACCACTGAACGCATCATCTCCGTTATAGGAAGCCCAGAAGTTACCTCCATCAGGGTAGCTACTATTCCAGAAGTTCGTACCGTCGTCGAATGCATAACTGAGGCGATTGTGATATAGTAAGTTCTCAGAGGATGAGTAGAGGGAGATGCTTGCTTTGCTATCGCTGAACCCATTCCTGGCAATAGTGTTCTCATGGCTATTCCAGATGAGAATCCCCACCTCGTCGTTATAGAGAAATAGGTTGTCGATGATGAAGTTGCTCTTGGAGTGATTCAGAAGAAGCCCATTCATATCGCTGTTTCTCAGAGTGTTGTTGGATATCACATTGTTCAGATTCCCTGTCGAGTAGAAATGGATGCCATTCTCATCGTTTCCAGACATGGAATTGCCATCTACTGTGTTATTGTGGTTGGATGTGCCAAATCTGATGCCGTCATGAGTGTTCCCTGAGAAGGAGTTGTTGCGAATATCATTACGGTCGGAACCAGTCAGATACATTCCATATGAGTTGCCCCCGGCCCCATTATTGTCCAGAGTGTTGTCGTCCGATTGGTAGAGGGTGATGCCGTATCCACTTGTGTAAGAAGCACTGTTATCAGTGATGTGGCTGTGGTCGGTATAGAACAAGTAGATCCCGTTTCCTGTGTTCCAGTTAACAATATTGCTCGTAATCTCGAGGTTTGAGGAATAGGCGGTGGCAACCCCTATGTCACCTTTACTGACATTCTGATTCTCCACAATCGTACCAGTACAGTTAGCAAGGATAACCTGTCCCGCACCGGACGGGATTGTTCCGCCAGTGACGTTCTTCCAATAGTGGACGGGTTTGCCATTGACCGTGTTAGATGTGTCAATAATGTGAGTGTTCCAGAACTCAAGAGAATTGCCGAACAACACGATTCCATTCTCTAACATCGAGTTCGTGGAGAATTTACCATTGATTGATTCCCAGACAGCAATCCCTGACATGTTGTTATTTGACACAATATTACCAGAAAGAGTGTTGTTATGCGACTTCTCAAGGTAGAACCCATCCCAATTGCTGAATGATGCTGTGTTATCAACGAAGATGTTGTTATTGGAGTCATCCAGCTCAAAACCATCTCCATTGTACGCTGCAGTATTATTGATCACGAAGTTCTCGTCAGAGTAAACAAAGTGGATGCCCCACATAATATTGGACAAGACTGTGTTGTTCGAAATGAAATTACCGGATGAGAGGCCAATTATAATCCCCACGGTCGCGTTACTAATGTACTGATTCTCCACGACCACGCCCGTACAATTGCCCAATATCACCTGACCAGCATCTGAAGGTACAGTTCCGTTAGTGGCGTTCTTCCAATACCGTACAGGCTTCCCGTTGACAGAATTGGATGAGTCTATTGTATGGGTGTTCCAATGTTCAACATCGCTACTGTAGACCAAGAAACCGTTCTCAACCAATGTATTGTTGGTGAAGGTATTCCGACTGGAACGAATTAGCCCAATCCCATAGTAGTTACTCCACGATATGTTGTTGCCAGAAATCAGGTTGTCATTGGACCTATGGAGGTCCATTCCAGTTGAATTGCTCGAGATTATTATGTTGTTCATGATGGAGTTATTATGTGATTCATAGAGACTCACACCATCCATGAAATGAGAGACACTGTTATTGGATATTGAGCAGTTCTCCGCGTACATCAATGATATTGCCGAGACCCAATCATCATTCTTAGTCAGAGTGAATCCAGTCACATTGACCCAATCAGCCTGGATCACCATTCCGCTCCGTTCGTAGTTTCCACCGATTATGGTCGTGTCTCTGTTCTCACCAACGAGGGAGAGGGGAGTGTAGATGCGAACGTACTCAGGATATGTTCCGCTGAACACGTACACCGTATCACCAGGATTCGTGTTATCGACTGCTGCCTGGATGGTCGTGTAGTTTCCGGGGCCAGCTCCGCCTACGTAATGGGTGGTTGCGCTTACACTGTCAGGTAGAACTGACAGAGCGTAGCTGAAGCAAGTAAGGGTGAGAAGAACACTGACTGTCAAGCACCGTTTTCTCTCATTCATGTCCCAAGCATCCTCAGACTTCGTAGCACATTTCATGTAAATATTCTTTCTGGTTCACTCTTTGTATAAGCTGCATTTCTCAGAATCTGGCTTTAGATTTGCTCATTCCACGTCTCGGGAAGAAAACTATTAATACACACCCCAGGCATTGGTTTATACAGATACAAACAAGAGAGTTGAATAGGATATGTCAGACCAGGAGTTTGAGAAGCTCTTTGAAGAATACCTGCACGAGCTCATTGAAGAAGACAGAGAGCTATTGAATCAAATAGCCGATAGGTTCTGACTCAGCCATTCTTGGATCTCAGTGGCAGGCGTGTGTTTTCTCTCGAAATTCTCAAGAACTTCAAGGAGTTCTTCGTTGGATTCTATGGTTAGTTTCTTCCGAAAGGCCAACAGGACAATCTTCATGATCTCCAGTCCGGTCCGATGATTGCAGTTCTTCAATGGCTGATTGAAAGTGAAGAAATGAAAGGCCCAAGCGGCTATGTTAGTACATGGAAGTCGACTGCCAAGTCTCTCCTTGAACCCCTCTCCGAACTCATCAATCAGATTTGGGAGTCTGACACCTTCCTCGAAAGTCTCTGGACAATGCACGTCCCTTGTTGTGCCAGTCTTGGCCACTTTGAGATAAATCTTCTTCACTTCTCCTATGCCGAACTTCGTCAGGAACTCATATCCTTCAGAATCTTGATTCAAATCCTCTTCGGAAACCACGACACCAAATCGAGCGAGGAACTTAAGACCCTTTACATCTGAGTCTAGTCACTCAAGAGGTGCTCTCGAGCACCCACGCCCAGTAGGCATGACCGACCACGAATGTTTCAGAATCGTTCAGTTCTCTTGTGTAGAAAGGTGGGCTCATTGGATCGTATTCCTCTACCCTTACCGCGCCTGTGATGTTCTTGAATTCGGCAGCTGTGCATATCTGCCCATGGTCTGAATAACCGATTAGATTCCAACCAGTCATCAAGTTGGCAGGGGTTGGTGATGGCACATTTCCTGCGGCAGTGAGATTTGAATCTTCAGTAACATTAACCCAGAAACCACACGCAACAACCATTTTATACTGCATTCCAGATTTCGCAGACGTTGGTAAAGGGGAGAGGAGGTCTGAAATAGCCAGTACGTTTTGGAGCGTCCTCTCGAAGTGGGAAAAGGGGCTTCACAATGGACTTCGATTTCGATGAGGAACATGAGTTATTCCGAAAGAGCTTGGAGAGATTCGTCGAGAACGAAGTTCTTCCTGTCGCGATGGAGATAGACGAGAAGGGGAAGTTCCCACATGAGCTCTTCAAGAAGGCTGGTGACCTCGGTTATTTCGGCCTGAGGTATCCGACGGAGTACGGAGGGACCGATGGCGACAGCATCATGTTCTGCATTCTTTGTGAGGAACTGGCCAGAGGTTCACTGAGCTTTGCAGCGGGAGTCATGATGCAGGCGATGCAGAGCACTCATTTTCCATTCAATCACGGAACGGAGGAGCAGAGACAGAAGTTCATCGTCCCGGCGCTCAAAGGAGAAAAGATAGGAGCATTCGCCCTCACAGAACCGGATTCGGGATCGGACCTGGGTTCGATCAGGACAAGCGCAGTGAAAGACGGCGATGGATACGTTCTCAACGGCACCAAGACCTGGGCCACCAATGCACAGGTCGCTGATTTCTTCACTGTAATGGCGGTCACTGACAAGGAGAAGAAGCTGAAAGGCGTGGATTTCTTCTTGGTCGAGAGGGACACACCTGGATTCACAATTGGAAAGGACATACAGAAGCTCGGACTGAGAGGGACTGAAACGGCAGAATTGTCCTTCGAGGACTGCCGCATACCTGGTGAGAACCGGCTGGGAGAGGAAGGAACGGGATACGATTCCCTAATGGCGATCCTGGCAGAGATACGCATCATGACAGGCGCATTGGCTCTTGGCCTCGGTCGCTCGGCACTGGATATGGCAGTCAAGTATGCGAACGAGCGTGTTCAGTTCGGAAGACCGATAGGGAAGTTCCAGGCGATAAGGATGAAACTGGCTGATGTAGCCACAGAGTTGCAAGCGGCCAGGCTTCTGGTGTACAACACCGCATCGATGTTGGACCAGGGCAAGGAATGTGGAAAGGAATCGGCGATGGCAAAGCTGTTCGCGACAGAGATGGCCGTCAAGGCCACAGATGACGCTTCAAGGGTGTTTGCGAGCTACGGATTCTCGATGGAATATCCCATCCAGATACTGTTGAGGGATGCGAGGTTCCTATTGATCGGAGGAGGCACCTCCGAGATCCTCAAACTGATCATTGGAAGAGAGCTGGGGTTGTGATAGAATGACATACAAGTTCAAGGGAAAGAAGTTCGACGAGTTCGATGTTGGGCAGGAGTTCACCACTGCATCCAGGACGATAACCGAGGGGGATGTTTCGACGTTCGCCGGTCTATCAGGCGACTTCAATCCGTTGCACACGGACGAAGAACACGGAAAAGGAACACCCTTCGGGGGCAGGATCGCGCATGGACTGCTGGCCGTGGCGGTTTCGACGGGTCAGGCAAATCAGTTGGGCATCTTCGAGGGTACGACGATAGCGCTCCTCAGCATGAGCTTCAAGTACACTGGTGCGGTCAGGTTCGGGGACACCATCCACACCGTTCTCAAGGTGGCGGAGAAGAAGGAGACCAGCAAGCCGGACAAGGGAGTAATCACCTTTGACGTTTCAACGCTCAATCAGAAAGACGAATCGGTCGTAGAAGGCCAGTGGGTCATCATGCTTCAGAGGGAGGCGAGTTCGTGAGATTAAAGGACAGAGTTGCCATAGTAACAGGTGGTGGAAGCGGGATCGGAGAGGCCACCGTGCTGAGATTCGTGGAAGAAGGGGCCAAGGTCGCCATCGTGGATGTCGTCATGGAAGGCGCCAACAAGGTCGCAGAAGCGGTCAAGGAGAAAGGAGGAGAAGCGCTCGTTCATCAAGCCAACATAGTCAAGAAGGATGAGGTGGACGGGATGGTGGCCGCAACGCTGGATCAGTTCGGAAGAGTTGACATTCTGATAAACAACGCGGGCATCAACAAGGACGCGATGACCAAGAAGATGACCGAGGAACAGTGGGACCAAGTGCTGGAAGTGAATCTGAAAGGGACGTTCCTGTGCTCCCAGTCGGCCGCGAGACCAATGATGGAGCAGAACTACGGAAGGATAATCAACACCGCATCCATAGGCGCACTGGGCAACGTCGGCCAGGCCAACTACTCCGCTTCCAAGGCGGGCGTGATGGGATTGACCAAGACATTAGCGCTGGAATTCGCTAGATACGGTATCACTGTAAACTGCATATCACCAGGAGCAACCAAGACCCCAATGCTGGCGAAAATGCCTGATGAGATCGCCGAGATGTTCATGAAGAAGATACCACTGAGAAGGTTCGCAGAACCGGAGGAACTGGCCAACGCGCACCTTTTCCTGGCGTCGGAAGAAGCGGCCTACATCACAGGCCAGGTCATATTCGTGGACGGCGGGATAAGCGTGGGGTTCTGAGGAGAGCACATGGCTGGAATAATCTCGTACGGAGTATACCTTCCCAACTACCAGATGTCCGGAGATGTCCTTCAGAAAGCCTGGGGGAGACCTGCGGGAAAGGGTACCAAGGTGGTCTCCAGCTACGATGAGGACAGCCTGACCATGGCAGTGGCAGCCTCCCTGGAGTGCCTCAAGGATCTGGGAGCGGGCATCATAGACGGCCTATATTTCTCATCAACGACAGCTCCATATGCAGAGAAGATGAACGCGTCGGTCATCGCGACAGCGCTGGACCTCAACAGAGATGCTTTCACGATGGACATAGGCTCTTCCCTTCGATCTGGGTCCAACGGACTGAAGGTCGCATTTGACACTATTTCATCAGGTTCGAAGACCAACATCGTGATGGTGGCCTCGGACAGCAGGATGGCTGAGCCAGGTTCTTACTTAGAGCCATTCCTTGGGGACGGCGCGGCAGCATTCCTGATCGGCAAGGGTAACCCGATAGCGGACATAGTGGACTATCACTCAGTTTACGACGGACTGCCGGATGTTTGGAGAAAGCAGGATGACCAGTTCCTGCGCCACGACGATGTGCGGTATTCGCGGACAGAGCACTACGGAAGGAACATGATGAACGCCATTGAGGGGCTCTTCGAGGACGGCAACTACCGCGTCGAGGATTTCTCCAAGGCTGTTATCTTCTCCCCGGACGGGAGGAGTCACATGACCGTAGCCAAGAACCTCGGTTTCCAGCAAGAACAAGTGCAGGACACGCTGATGCTGAAGACCGGCTTGATCGGTTCGGCCCACGGGCTCATGATGCTGGCAGCCACACTTGACGAGGCAAAGCCGGACGACCTGATACTTTTCGCCAACTATGGGGACGGTGCCGATGCGTTCGCCATTAGGGCCACCAAGTTCATCGAGGACAATGAGAACGCCTCGCTTAATGAAGTCGAGAAAGGGAGGAGATCAATAGGTTCGTACACGAAGTATCTCACTTTCAGGAATCTGGTCGGCAACTATCAGCTGGAGACGGCGTTCACGTCCATCCCACTCCTCAAAAGAGAGGAAGAGCTGAACATTAGACTGCATGGGAAAAAGTGCAACGGATGCGGCAAGGTGATGACGCTGGCACTGAAGGTCTGCCCCCACTGCAAATCGGCAAAGGAGTTCATGGACGTCAGACTGTCCAAGAAGGGAAAGATCTTCACGTACAGCCAGGAGCATTACTACCCGACACCCGAGCCTCCGGTAACGATGGCGGTCATCGATCTGGAGGGCGGCGGAAGGATACTGTCACAGATGACCGACACTGACGCGAAGGAAGTGAAGGTGGACATGCTGGTAGACCTGACCTTCAGGAGACTTCACACCGGAGGAGGGTTCGTCAACTACTCTTGGAAATGCAAAGCTGCTAGAGGAGGCGGCTCGAAATGACCTTCAAGGACAAGATCGCCATCATCGGAGCGGGATGCACCAAGTTCGGCGAGAACTTCAACATGAGCTACGGGGACATGGTCTTCGAGGCTGCCAAGGAGGCGTTCGAGGATGCTGGTGTCGAAGGGAAGGACATAGACGCCGCGTGGCTCGGGACTGCTTTTCCTGACGCTGGTGTCTATAAGGGAAGGTCTGGAATGGACTTGGCAGAACCTCTGGGCATGTTCGATATCCCAATCACAAGAGTCTCCAATTACTGCGCAACAGGAGGGGATGCGTTCAGAAACGGATGCAACAGTCTGCTGTCTGGGGAAAGCGATCTGGTTCTTGCGCTGGGTGCTGAGAAGCTCAGGGACAGAACTCCCCAAGATAGTATTGTAAGAATGATGGTGGACACCGGCCATCCAATCTACCAGAAGGGTTTCACCGCTGCCGGCACGTTCGCGGTCGTCGGGACAAGATACATGCACGTCTATGGAGACATAACAGAGCAACTGGCTAAGATCTCGGTGAAGAACCACTACCACGGCTCCCTGAACCCGAAGGCGCATTACCAGAAGCCAATCACAATGGAACAGGGCCTGAAATCACCCATGGTGGCCTATCCGGTCAATATAATGGGAAGCTGCCCGACCACGGATGGATCTGCTGCTGTGGTGCTCACCCGGGCAGAGGATGCCAAGAAGTACACCAATGATTACGTTCTTCTCAAAGGCTATTCACTTTCAATATCCACCGGCTGGGACCTTCCTTTCTATGATCCCGATTATGATTTCCTCGGTTACAGGGCAACTCAGGTCGCGGGGCAGAATGCGTACAAGCAGGCTGGGATAGAGGACCCGTTCAAGGAACTGGACCTGGCCGAGATGCATGACTGCTTCAACGTGGTGGAGTTCATAACGTACGAGGACCTGGGACTCTGCGAGAAGGGCAAGGCAAGCGAACTGATCGACAATGAGGTTACCACATTAGGTGGAGAACTTCCGGTCAACGCTAGCGGAGGACTGCTGAGCTGCGGACATCCAGTGGGTGCTACTGGGGTTAGAATGTTATATGAGCTCACCAAACAACTTCAGGGCAAGGCGGACAAGAGACAGGTCGAGAACGCAAGGTTGGGACTGGCGCATAACATCGGTGGACCTGGCGCAGTCGCATCCATAACCATCCTCGGAGCGAAGTAATATGAAGAACCCCATAAGGGTCCTGATAGCAAAACCAGGCCTGGACGGGCATGACAGAGGAGCCAAGGTCGTTGCTATTGCTTTGAAGGAAGCCGGGATGGAGGTCATCTACACTGGCCTGAGACAAAGCGTGGAGCAGATAACCAGTGCCGCACTCCAGGAAGACGTCCAGGTGGTCGGTCTGAGCATCCTGTCCGGTGCGCACATGCCGATAACCAAGAAACTGATGAAGATGATGAAAGAAGAAGGGCTCGATGAAGCAATGGTGTTGATAGGGGGCAACATACCCAAGAATGATGTCAAGAAGTTGAAGGCACTAGGCGTCAAGGAAGTGTTCCCAACGGGTTCCAGGTTCGAGGATATTGTCACGTTCATTAGATCCAACATTCCCAATTGATGGTCATCCAGTAAGGTGCGAGAGATGAAGAAAAAGGTGGAGCTGCCAGATGTTGTGCTCGAATCAGGGATAAAGGTGAAGCCCATCTATGGGCCAGAGGATGTCAAGGACATAGATTACGAGAAGGACATTGGGGAACCGGGAGAGTATCCGTTCACGCGTGGGATTCACAAGTACATGTACCGGTTCCGACCGTTCACCATGAGGCAGTACTCCGGGTTTGCGACCGCTAAGGAGACCAACAAGCGGTTCAAGTATCTCATCAAGCAGGGACAGACTGGATTGAATGTCGCTTTCGATCTGCCCACTCAATGTGGTCTGGATTCTGACGATCCTTTGGCAGAGGGGGAGGTCGGCAGAGTTGGCATGGCCATTGACACTCTGAAGGACATGGAGGATGCGTTCAAGGGGATACCGATAGACAAGATCGGCACTTCTTTGACAATCAACTCGATGGCTCCGATAATGCTGGCCATGTACATGACGGTCGCAGAGAAGCAGGGTGTTCCGGCTAATGAGGTCAGAGGGACATTACAGAATGACATTCTCAAGGAATACATAGGCAGAGGGACCTGGGTGTTTCCAGTAGATCCTTCCATCAAACTGATAGGGGACACAATAGAGTACTGCTCCAAGTATGCGCCCAAGTACTACCCAGTCAGCGTATGCGGCTACCACATCAGGGAATCGGGGGCAAATCCAGTACAAGAGATCGCGTATGCGTTTCTGATTGCGAAGGCTTACATCCAACATGTTCTGGACCGGGGACTGGATGTAGATGATTTCGTTCCGAGATTCTCGTTCAACTTCGACATTCACGGCAACCTCTTCGAGCAGATAGCGAAGTTCAGAGCCGCAAGAAGGCTGTGGGCGAAGATAGTGAAGGAAGACCTTGGCGCCAAGGACCCGAAGTCGATGCAGATGAAGATGATCGCCGGTGGTGGTGGCGGAGGTTTGACCATAGAGCAACCAGAGAATAACATCGTCCGTGGTGCCTATTATGCACTAATATCCGCACTCAGCGGGACCCAGACGATGGCTTTGTGCTCCTACGATGAAGCCTACACCATACCTTCCGAAAAAGCGGCTGTGATCTCACTCAGAACGATGCAGATACTCCTAGACGAAATGGGATTGAGAGATACGGTTGACCCGCTGGCTGGCTCCTATTATATCGAGAGCTTGACATGTGAACTGGAGAAGCTCATCTGTGAGATGATGGAAAAGGTGGACAAGAAAGGCGGGATAGTCAAGGCAGTTTCAGATGGATACATCCAGAGCGAAGTGGCAAAGCAGGCTTTCCTACTGGAAAAGGGCATCCAGGAAGGCAAGATCATCAAGGTGGGCGTCAACAAGTACCGAGAAGAGGAAGAGGAGAGGGAGATCGAGTTCCACGATTACAAGGCCGAGGAAGCGGAGAAGCAGATCAAGAGGCTCAAGAAGGTGAAGAAGGAGAGGGATGACTCGAAAGTGTCCAAAGCTCTCAAGGAACTGAAGAAGGCTGCGGAAGCTGGAGATAACCTGATGGATACGGTGATCGATGCTGTCAGGGCATATGCCACGGTCGGAGAGATCACTGCGACGATGAAGGATGTCTACGGGGAGTTCAAGGAACCTGTGAGGTTGTAGAATGAAACCGCTTTTGGATGGAGTTAGGATCCTGGACCTATCCCACATGCTGGCTGGCCCGTACTGCACCCTGATGTTGGCCGACCTCGGGGCCGAAGTGATAAAAATCGAGACACCTGGCGAAGGGGACCGGATAAGGCGAATGGGCATCTACAAAATCGGTGGGCAGAGCGCGTATTTCCTGAGCGTCAACAGGAACAAGAAGAGCGTCACCTTGAACCTGAAGTCGGATAGAGGGAAGGAGATATTCTACGAGCTGGTGAAGAAATCCGACGTGGTGCTGGACAACCTGAGGCCTTCGACGCTGGAGAAGCTTGGTGCGGCATATGAGGAAGTCAAGAAGCACAATCCCAAGATCGTCTCGTGCTCCATAACCGCGTTTGGGCCCACGGGTCCGTACGCCGATCGTCCGGCTTTTGATCTTACGCTTCAGGCGATATCCGGGGCCATGTCATACACCGGAGAGCCGGGGAGACCTCCGGTAAGATTGGGCCTTCCCATGGGAGATCTGGCTGGGGCGATGATGGCGGCCTACGCAATCTCATCAGCGCTGTACAAAAGGGAAACGACGGGAGAGGGCAGCAAGCTGGACATCAGTCTGTTGGACTGCATGGTCTCGCTTCACACTTACGTTGCGCAATACCTCATCGCAGGGTCTCCGATCCCAGAACCAATAGGATCTGGCCACATCTCAGTGGTTCCATACGGTGCGTTCAGAACTGCTGATGGTTGGATTACTATAGCCGTCTTCACCGAGAGGTTCTGGAAGAACTTCTGCGACATCTTAGGGATGACCGAACTTGCCACAGACGAGAGATTCGCAACCAACAACGACAGGAGCAAGAACAGGGAGATACTCATTCCGATGATCGAGGAGAAGTTGATAGAGAAGTCAACTGACGAGTGGGTGGACATCCTCAGCAGGGAACGGATTCCATGCGGGGCGTTGAAGACGGTCGACAAGGTACTGGAGGATCCGCAGGTCAGGCACCGGAACATGGTCGTGAAGGTTGAGATTCCAGAAGGGGGAGAGACAGAAGCTGTGGGCAATCCAGTGAAGGTAGAGGATATTGAGCAGGAATATCGTTTTTCACCTGAGCTTGGGGAGCACACGGAAGAGATGCTCAGAGATATAGTGGGTCTCGGGCACGACGACATTAAGCAACTAAGAGAAGATGGAATCATTTAGGTCTGAATCGTAAATAGAAATCCCTCATATCCATGTCGTATTCTGACCAATGCACAACCCATCCTAGGAAGCGAGTGGCATTCGGATTCAGAAGAAACACGCCCATCCTCAGACCTTCGCCTACAATGTTGTCAGTTACAGGATCACGCACGATTCTTGTTATTCCCTGATAGCCCTTGTCCCAGTCACCGTTGTTCCACCATTTCTGCGGAGATATGTGCAACTCACCTCTTCTTGGCTTCATGATGTATATGACAAGGCCATGAAGAGATACCTCACCAAGAGCGAGGATATCTTCATACTTCTTCATGGGTTGAGGGAAGTCGAACTCGTGGACACCTGGCTCCTCAGTTAAGGAGATGTCAAACACGCAGACAACCTCACTCTCAGGAGATATTCTGTATCTAGTCTTCTTGACTTTCTTCGCCAATGGGGGTCCTTTCTCGCGAACATATTTGAATTCCTTCAACCTCGTCACGTCGAACAGCATAAAACGAGTCGTCATCCTATCTGGGGATAATGCCTGATCGTAGAAGGCAAGGAACTTTGTTGAATCGAGGGGAACCACATTGCTCCGATAGTCCAGCTCCAAGTATATGTTGTCAAGAGAAGGTGAAGAACTCAGAACGAGGTTCCCATCTGGTTTGTGGTTATACCACAGTAGTTTCTCATCAAGTGAAGGTATGATTGAATGATCCCATGCAGGACCCATCTGAAAGAAACCCGGCGATCCCTTGATTATTGAGATAATGCGTTCTCTCTCACCCGCGGAGATTCTGAAAATCCTGCTGGACCACCATTTCCTTCTAGATGACTTTGAATCCTTATCAGGTGCTTCCGACCGGCGAGACCTCCACATCTGAGCCGGTATGAGATAATCGAGCCTAAAAATCTACCGAATCTAGATGACCCTCCAACTGGTCAGTGTTCTACTCTCCCAATTACGACTCTATCCGGATCTATCTCCTCTCTCAGAATCTTGAGCTCATCTTCTGTTGGCGGTCCCAGTTGCTCAAGCTTATCGGCCACAACGGGCTCAAAATCCATATTCTCCAGAACGTCCTCTTTAGTGACTCCAGGACACAAACCGATCAACCGCATCACTTTGGATTCCTCATCAAAATCGAAGAGGGCTTTCGATGACACAACCCTATGGGGTCCGCTGTCTCTCGGAAGTCCCGCATTCTCCCTCGCACCAGGGCCATCCAGATAACCAGGAGAAGTAATGAAATCCACCCTCTCCAGGAACCTCCTCTTCTCATGCTGCATCAGCACGATCGTCTTCCAGCACAAGGATGCGACCTCATTCCCGCCACCACTGCCAGTGAACCTCTTCTTAGGCCTCTCGTAGTCCTTGCCGATGATTGTTGAGTTGATATTGCCGTACTTGTCGATCTGAGCTGCCCCCAAGAACCCATAGTCGATATATCCCATCTGAGCCTGCGCCATCATTCTGTTCATGGACATCCAAGAAAATGATCTGTAGCTGTTCCTAGCATCCGCCATCATGTTCCTTTTGAACGGGGTCGCAACCTCCGGACCAATCGCACCATACTCGTACACCTGGCAGATATTCGGTGAGTACAACTTCTGAGCCAAGATGGCAGCAATCTGCGGCATTCCATAACCAACGAAGACCGTCCTGTTGTCCTCGATCAACCTGGAAGAGAGGCATATCATCTGCTCGACGTCAGTATACGTCTTGCTCAATAGTATCCCTCCTTGATCCATTCCGCCTTCTTCAGCTCCTCCATCCTCGCATCCCCGCCGACCATTTCCATGTAGTCCTCGTGACCTGAAGTTGAATGAACATACTTGTCGATGTACTCAGCCAGTTCCTCCAGACTTCCAGCGGCGAAGAACTCCTCCAAGTGTTCTGAGTCGTAAGAGTAGTAACCCGGTACAGTCCCTGGATGAGCGCCATAGGGTGCCACAACAACCGCGTTCACCATGTAGTAGGGAATCGTGGTCTTCCCAGGGTCCTTCTTGATCTCTTCGGTACTGATGATCTCTTCAGTGGATATGATGACGTTCTTCGATGCCGCTGCAGTCTCCAGCGGAGTTATGCTCGGACCGTAGACTCTGGAGTTCCCATAAACATCGCATTGGTTCACATGGATTATCCCGACATCTGGATTTATGGCAGGCACCAAAGCCACCTTCTTTCCTGTGAATGGCTCCTCGACCACCTTTGCTCCAGAATGCTTGAAAGTATCCGTCCCCAGCAAGGACCGAGCGGGTAGGAAAGGAACACCCATCGCCCCAGCCAGATGCCTCAAGGCAAGAGTCCCGTTGGACCAATCGATAGTCTTCACCAGACCATTCTCAATAGCCTCGAATAGAGGCCTACCAAGACCGGCAAAACCCACATCGATCTTCGAGACACAGCCTCCTCCGACAAGAAGTGTGGTATCCAGCAGAGTGAACTTTGCAGCGATCCACAGGTCCTTCTTCTTCTGCCTGACGATCTCCCTCTCGATTGACATGGGGCCTCGAACCATGGAGCTCAGATCATAGCTGATGTAGTCGCCATTACGCACGAACTGCTTCACGGCCTCATGCTCGTCCATGACCTTCTCTTCCAGCGCCCTGGTCTTCTTGTCCCTCATCCATTCTCTGACGTCGTCCACGTCCTGCAGAAGCACCTCACCCATTCCAGATTCTAGCACGTCCAACTCATCCACCTCCTACCGGATAGGAAACAAGTATCTCATCACCATCATTCAGTGAAACGTTCTTCTCGCCGATCTTCCCGTTCACTGCGAACAACACCTCTGGGCCGTCAGCGCTCCCCTCGACCCTGTCCCGGAACTTCCTTCCGTACTTGGAGCACATGAGCTCAATCAGGTCATCCAGTGTCTCGCCACCGAACTCCAATTCGTCGTATCTTGTCTTAGCGAGCTCCGAAAACGTCCCGAACAACTTCACCTTGACCCGAGGCATCGAACCCTTACGTTGTTTTTCTGATAAAAGACCTTTTCCATTGTCCTCGCTGTCAGTCGATAATAGCCACTTCAATCTGCCTACAGGAACAAATCACCTCTCCCCTGCAACTCTGCCATATGGATAGCTGGGATTCCTTCAGTTTGGCATCTAGACCACAAAGGATGATCGTCTGTGAGTATCCCCACATTGTGTTCCTTGGCAGCGATAAGCAAGGATGTGTCAGTGATCCCGACCCTCACAAGCTCCTTCGCTTCAAGAATCGTATCTTTCGGCACGTAATGTTCACCCATACTCTTGAGTTCGGAAATGTTGTATTCAATCATCCTCTCGAATCCACCGCGCTTGAGTTGCATGGCCAAGTTTGAAACCTCCGCAAGAACTCCTGGGGTCACATTCAGTTTTCGTCTGGCTAGGAACTGAATCAGAAGATCAAAATCCGTTCGATCATAACCACTCATTCTTTTGAAACTGTCGATCAGATTCTCATCATATCTTCCTACCAACAGCAATAGCAGGGGGCTAGTGTCGATTAGAATTGGAGGCCGAACCCTAATCGGTTTCCTGGACATCGTTAATATCCCCACTATCATCATCGACAGTGACTACGTAGAACCTCGGTTCCTCCTCGAAAACATTGGAAACTTCGCAGTGAACTTTCCAGACATCCTCATCTTCGTCATGTTTAACTGATGTTACATCGAAGATAAACTTGCTCTTCTTGATTTCATCGAAGTATTGCCTTACAATCTTGGATACTCCTTGGACATTGTAGTTCGGCATAAGTCCACTCCGACATTGGCAACGCTGGCAGAGTATAAATCGCTATCGTCCCTACTAGACCCGTCTCACAAAAGACCTTCTCTTGGGAGTGACATCCTTCCCAGCACACGCATAGCACAATTCTTTGGTCTCCTTGTAGTGGTCCTTGCACACCGCGCTCCCGCACTTGGAGCACTTGTACACCCTCTCGAACTTCTTGGTGAGGTCGATCCTTCTCTTGCACAACTTGCATACTGGCATCGCGATCACTTCTTGGCCAGGAGCTTCCTCTTTCCGAGGTCCTCTGCCACGTCCTTCAGCCCTGAGTTGATCAACTTCGTCTTCTTCTGAAGACCCGTCTTCGCATCCCAGCCACGGATCCGGTAGTAGTGGTCGATCATCTTGTTGAGCCTGTCCTCGGGAAATGTTTGGCCTTTGGCCGCACCCGAGGTGAGGGGTTCCTCAATGAATCTCCTGGGCAGGGTGTCATCCTTCCTCCTTATGCCGAATCTCACGTTAATGGCCCTCTCGAGGTTGACGATCCTGTCTCCCGCCTCGAGCATTCCATAATAGTCCAGTTCCATTCCGGTCGCAGCTGAGATCCATTCGTGGTACTTGATGGAATGAGTATCTTTTCCGCCTTTTGATTTGGCAAGCATCTCTGGGATCGGATAACCGGCATAGTAAGAGGCATGCATGAATCTGCATGTGCCCATGGAGTCAGAAATCGCTGCAACGTTCTCGTGCCAGACGACCATGTTGACCTTCCCGCCGTATGTTCTCAGCGTGACCGACTCACTCGAACCGAATATCTCCTTCCCGACATCTTCTGGGATTCTTAGCATCTCGAAGACCGGATGCGCTCTAAGATGGTCAGAACCTCTGCTCCCAACTGCGTACCCGAAACCGAATCCTTTGGATGCCCTTGGATCACAAACTATGGTCTCCATTCCCTTGATGGTGGTCTCGTACTTCTGAGCACCTTTCCCGATCATCCTGGCTGCTCTCTTGGTACCCAGTGCACCAAGTTCTCCGAGCTTGCCTTGCTTGTTGCCGATCCGATGCACCATCTCCACCATCGCGTCCCCGTTGCCGAATTTCAGGTTGAGGCCGCCAGTATCCTTCTTGGTGAGAATCCCCTTCTCGAACAGTTCCATGAACAAAGCGATCGTGTTGCCACATGAGATGCAATCCATTCCGTAATCGTTGGCCAGCATGTAGGCATGGAAAACAGCTTCCATATCAGAAACGCCGCACTTGGAACCGAACGCACCGACGCCTTCGAACTCGATGTTCCCCTTGGTGCCAGCATACTTCCCTTTCTCGATCCTTCCGAACCTCTTGCATCTGTTGGGACACGACATGCACGCCCTTCCACCGGGTAGTGGAGTGTCCTTTGTGGAATACTTGTCCCGGAACTCCTCGCCGCTGATGCCGTCGGCTCCGTCGAACTCACCCTCGGTGAAGTTCTTTGTTGCCAGCCAGCCTTGGGCGTTGCCCCAGCCGACGCACACTAATGTACCCAATGAAGAATGCTCCCCGGTCTTGAATCCAGGATCTTCCAGAATGCCCTTCCATCCGTCCTCGATCACTTCTCGATACCTGTCCACGTCCGCGACCTTGAGCTCTCCAGTGCCTGTTGCCGCGATTGCCTTGAGGTTCTTGGATGCGATGACCGAACCTACACCAGACCTCCCAGCGGCGTCCCAGAAGTCGAATATCACGCTACCGTACAGAACTCCTTTCTCAGCAGCTGGACCGATGGCAGCCACCTTGGTATCGTAACCGTTGTGCTCTTCCTGCAAACGGTAGTTGGTCTCGAAGACGCCTTCTCCCCACAAGTGTTTCGCGTCCCGTATCTGAACGTCATCATCCTCAATTGAAATGTAAACGGGTTTCTTTGCCCTGCCTCGAATCACAATTCTATCATAGCCAGCGTACTTGATCTCAGGGCCGAAATTAGTGCCTGCATTTGCGTTACCATAGATCCCCGTCAGTGGGGATTTGCTCGCAACGTTCACCCTTCCAGTTGTTGGACCAAGAAGACCGGCAATGGGACCAGTTGATAGACAGACAACATTTCCAGGACCAAGAGGATTCGTACCAGGTGAAACAGAATCGAACAGGGTCTTGGCATCCATACCGCGACCGCCGATGAACCTCTTGCAGTCTGCTTCTGAAAGTTCTACCTTGGTGATCTTCTCGCGAGTGAGGTCTACATGCAACTCTTTGCCAGCATAACCTCCCAGGTTGAACGTCATTGGCCGACCCCCGTTCCTTCCGAGACTTTCTCGGCTATCACCTTCCTCTTCTCCCGCGTGTACTCTTCAAGCGATTCCAGATATTTGATCGCACCAGTGAAGCACCACTTGACGCACTCAGGTTCGCCGTGGCACATGTCGCACTTGTACACCCTCTTTGCAACAGGATCATGGGAAATCGCAGCAAAAGGACAGGCTGGAATGCACAATCTACAGCCGATGCAGGTGTCATGATTTATCAGGACGGCCCCTGTTTCCACATCTTCATACAACGCATCAACGGGACAAACGGCGATACAAGGGGCATCATCACAATGTTCACAGCCAACAGGGACGTCGACCCCTTCCTCATCTATCTTCACAACGCGGACCCTGGACTTGGTCGGAGAGAAAACTTCTTCCTTCTTGAAACTGCAAGCTAGTTCACAAGCTCTGCAGCCAGTGCACAAATTCGCATCGAACACCAGTTTGCCCATTGGACCACTTAGTTTCTTTCCAGCTCCGAAACTGCATCTCTGACAATGTCCATTCCCTTTTCAATGTTTTCGACGGAGTTAGCGTATGAGAACCTGATGTGCCCTTTGCCCCGGTTCCCGAAGGCGGATCCGTATGTAGAGACAACTCCTGCCTTCAGAATGTGCATGGTGAGGTCAGTATCGTCGATCTTGAAGTCATATGACGGGAAGACGTAGAAGGCGCCCGTGGGCTTGAGGCAGCTGAAGCCGTCGATGGCATTCAACCTGTCAACGATGACATCCCTTCTGTGCTTGAAGTGGGAGACCATGTCGGCGATGAAGTCCTTGGGACCCTGCAGACCCGCCAGACAAGCTCTCTGAAGAGGTGTGGACGGGCATGCGATGGCGTAGTACTGAAGCCGGGAGATGTGCTCGATGATATCGGGAGAACTGACCATGTAGCCTATCCTCCAGCCGGTCATGGCGAATGTCTTGGAGAAGGAGTTCAGGTGTACGACATTCTCATAATCTCCCAGGAAGGAATGGTGTTCCCCCTCGTAGATTATCTCGTCGTAGACCTCGTCGGAGATTACCACCATGTTGTTGTCCTCCGCGACCTCTATTATCCCCCTGACCACATCCTTGGGGAAAGTCGAACCACAAGGGTTCGAAGGCGAGTTGGTGATTATCGCTTTGGTGTTCTTAGTGACAAGTTCGTTGATCTCATCCACTTGGGGAATATAGTTGTGCTCGTGCCTGAGTGCATAGCAGATCGGCTTGGCCTTGTAGAGTATCGAGTGGGGCTTGTAGAACACGAATCCCGGATCTGGGAAGAGTATCTCGTCACCCGGCTCGTAGAACGCCATTGAGGAAAGCGCCAATCCGGAAGAGGCTCCCATAGTTACCATTATGTTGTCGACGGTCACGTCAGGCTTGTACCTTCGCATCCTCTCGATCAGGGCCTCTCTCAGCTCGGGCAGTCCGAGCACGGGCGAATACTTGTTGTATCCAGCATCAACCGCTTCCTTCAAGGCGACAGCAATGTGCGGTGGTGGGTTGAAATCCGGCTCTCCGATCCCAAGATGTATGGACTTCTCGTCCGCCATGCCGAAGATCTTCCTGATACCTGATTGCTCAATATTGTCCATACGACTTGAAAACATGTCACTCTCCTCTTTCACTTTCCACTACACTCATCGTACCCTCTCGTGAACGCCTCGATGTTCATCTCGGCGATTTTGGGGGCAAATGAATCTCGTAGCGTCTGTTTGAATGTTTCGGTCGAAACGGGTATTTTTCCGGTCGAAAAGGCGGCACCCAGCATGACAACGTTTGTCGTGAGTGAGTCAATCTCGCAAGCGATCTTATTAGCGTCAAAAACGATGGTTTTCTTGAAGTTCTTCTTGAGGAATTCTAGGAGGTTTTGGACCTCAGATAGTTCTGCTCTCTCCTTCTTTCCGACAGTTGATGGTAAGATAAGATACGAGTTGACCACCACGATCCCATCTTCTTTGAGATATCTGCAGTACCGAACTGCTTCAATGGGCTCCAATCCCACCAAAAGATCTGCAGTTCCGACCGCGGTCGCAGATGTGCCTTCTTTGTCGAAGATGTTGACGAACGAGCTCACGGAACCGCCCCTTCTGGACATGCCCATATCTCCGTAGGTCCTGACCGAGAGTCCTTCCTTGATAGCAGAGGCTGCAAGAACATAGCCGGCCAGTACTGCGCCCTGACCGCCAACACCGGCAAGCACCACCTTGACATCAACCGCCACCTAGTCCACCTCCTTGAAGGCTTCCTGGGGGCACACCAGGATGTTCGCGCAAGCGGCGCAGCCGTTGCACAGGGCGAGGTCCACATCAATCACATCATCGATCTTACGGAATGCTGGACATCCGAAGAGGTTCAGGCAGAGTTCGCATTTTGTGCAGAGTTCCTGGTCGACCTGGTACTTATTGATCTTCTCTCCTTCCTTCAATCTGGTCCTGACGTCCAATAGGACGCACGGTTGTCTTGCGACCACGACGGAAACTCCACTGGTGTTCACGGCCTTCTCCAGGGCTTCCACGAGTCCATCCAGGTCCAGAGAGCCGACCACGTCCACAGTGTCAGCTCCACATGCCTTAGCGACGTCCTCGATGAGCACACACTTCGTATCCTGACCCGTTGCAGTTTTTCCAACGCCCGGGTGCGGCTGGAACCCGGTCATCGCCGTTGTGCTGTTGTCCAGTACCACCACGTTGATGTCAGCCTTGTTGTAGACCGCGTTCAAAAGCGGAGGGATGCCCGAGTGGAAGAAGGTAGAATCGCCAATGGTGCACACGATCTTGTTGTCAATGACGTGTGAGAACCCGGATGATGCCCCGATGCTGGACCCCATGCAGTAGTTGGTATCGACTGCGTTCAGAGGACTCTGGTAGCCTAAGGTGTAACAACCGATGTCGGAGGGTTTGACTATCCCCCCTTCCTTCTTGAGACCGAGCTTCTTCTCGACCACATTGATAGCGAAGAAGGCGGTTCGATGACCGCAACCTGGGCAGAGAACCGGAGGTCTGGGAGGTATCAGAGCTTGTGCTTCCTTCCATATTCTGTCCGCCCGCTCGAACCGATGAGGAGGTTTCATGCCCATGAACTGGCTAAGGCCCATGAGGACCTCTCTTGGACCCGATTCGCCTGCCAGCGGGATGTGCTCCTTTCCCAGGATCTGCGTGCTCAAGGACCCTTCATGAGCCAGACTCTTCACCTGTGTCTCCACGAACGGCTCCACTTCTTCGACGATAAGAACACGTTCGTTCGAGGCAAGGAATCGCTGGACCATCTTCTTTGGAAGGGGATATGGAGTACCGACCTTCATGAGCCCAATCTTGTCGCCCAGATCCATGGCCTTGAACGCTTCTCTGACCACGTTGAATGTAACGCCACACGAAATCACGCCGAACTGACCGTCACCTTCTGCGACGATCTGGTTGAATGGGATACTCTCCACTTCCTCCCCGATCTTCTCCATTCTTTCTATGAGCTCTCTTCTCATCCGCCTGGCATTGACCGGAAGATTGACCCATCGACTGGGATCCCGCTTGAATTCGCCCTTCTCTTTGGTCTTCTGGATCGGCCCCAGAGTGATATCGGCAGCGGAATGTCCGATCCTTGTGGTGGTGCGGAACATGACAGGTTGACCCCATTTCTCGGAGTAGTCCAAAGCGGCCTTGGCCATTTGATGCGCGCCCTTTGGACCGGGAGGTTCGAAGATTGGTAAGTACGCCTCCCTGGCAAAGAAACGGTTATCCTGTTCGGTGTGGGAGCTGTGCATGCCAACATCATCTGCGGAAACAAGAACAATGCCACCCACGGTGCCCATGTATGAGAATGCCTGGAAAGGCTCAGAAGCAACGTTGACGCCGACGCCTTTCATCGAGACCATGGAACGCAAACCGCTGATTGCGGTGGATATGGCCACCTCGGCGGCCACCTTCTCGTTCGTGGACCATTCCGTGTAGATGCCATACTTGTCTCCGACATTGATCAGGGTGTTGAGGATCTCAGAAGCGGGAGTCCCGGGATAAGATGCGCCGACACGCAACCC
Organism: Methanomassiliicoccales archaeon; assembly: GCA_030593885.1. GTDB lineage: Archaea > Thermoplasmatota > Thermoplasmata > RBG-16-68-12 > SOIM01 > JAGLME01. The sequence continues at coordinate 25,655 of JAUVGH010000013.1, read as the reverse complement.
ACCTTCGATAAAACCTCTCGCGATGGCCTCGTTGCCGAGTAGGAGCGTTTTCTCCCCGGGTTTACCAGCCACATTTGAGATAGCCATCTCTCCTCCAGACCCCCTTTTCACCAATCATTCAGGTGACATTCAAAGGAATACTAACTGCTCTATTAGTCTTTTTGCAGAGGCTCATTCAACCCAGAACCGCCTAAGGCAGACCTCGTCCCCTTTCGGTATAGACTTGACCGTTTCCCATTTCAGGTTCGTTCCCATCTCCTTGTTGATGTCGTCCACAAAGGTCTCCAGCCACTTGTCACAACCGGCCTGGTCCTGATCCATTTTGTCAAGTCTTTGATGCCACTCGAACCAGGGACAACCTACATGCTGCGCGAACGCCTCCTTCTCATCCTTCCCCTCGACGAACTCGGCGTCCTCACCCATTGCTTGACTACTAAACACGAAGTTCTTGGCGATCTGTTCAGGAAGAGGTTTCTCAGGGTCCAGATGCTTCAGGTAGTTCTTGGCGGTATCGTGCCCGACGATCTCCCAGTACTTGAGAACAAGATCCAATTCGCTCACATCCGGACACAATTCCTTCGCCGCCCTCAACCATTCGAAATGGGACGCTCTCTGTATCTGGCTGAGCATGTTGAACTTCTTCTCCAATGGGATATCCATTCGAACACCTTAGATTCTCATTCCTGTCAGGAAGCCCTCTCTGATGGCCTGCGTCTGGTTCCTCGGTGCTGCTGAGTCCCCGATCAGGTACATCTCTTCACAGAAATCGTACAGCTTGAAGAACAGGTCGTCGTTCGACACCATCGTGGCGATTACCACCGTATCTGCCGGTATGACCTGCTTCCCCTCCGCGGTTATGATCTTGACACCTTCGTCCTTGATCTTCTTGACCCTGGCGCTCGTGTAGAGCTGCACGTTGCCTTCTCTCAACTTCTTCATGTACCGCCATCGATAGGAAGCGTCTATGTCCATCCCCAGCTTCTTCTGTTCTCCGATGATAGAGATATTGTGACCGCCCTTGTGAGCCAAGAACTGTGCCGTGGATACGCCCATTGCCGTACCGCCGATGATGACGATATTCTCACCCAGTTCCGCCTTGCTCTCAACGACATCCATGCAATTGACCACGTGTGGCTTGTCCGATCCCGGAATGTAGTCGGCCTTGGGCGTCGCGCCTGTTGCCAGCACGATCGCACCTGGCGTTGGAAGTCCCGTATGAGGCCTGGGAAATATCTTTCGTGAAGCCACCGTGTTGAGCTCGAACTTGACTCCATATTTCTTGCATTGGGCCTCCAATTGCTTGATCGGCCGCATCAATTCATCATCGCCGTAGGGACCCATGGATGCAGTATACGCTTGACCACCGATATGGTCCTCCTTCTCGTAGACGGTTACGTCATGACCCCTCTCGGCAGCGACGGCTGCACACTGAAGACCTCCAGGTCCGGCACCGATTACTGAAACTGTTCTCTTCTCGGGTGCTGGCTCGAAACCGTAGTATCCCCATTCCGGCTCCCCTTCATGTCCGAGATTGGGTCTCACCATGCACAATATGGGTTGGTCCCTGAACAGCCTGGTCAGGCAGAGATTGCACGCAGTGCAGGGTATGATGTCCTGCTGTCGGTCCTCGGCTATCTTGTTCGGCAGTGCAGGGTCGGCGATCATCGGTCTGCAGGCCTCCCAGAAGTCCAGATTCCCAGCGGCTATTGCCGCCTCTGGATGTTCCGGTACAAACAACCTGTACGCCATCACAACGGGTGCTTTGACGTGCTTCTTTACTCTTTCTGCAATGTACAGCCAGCTACCCATCTCACAGTCCCTGGTGATAACGGAAATAGGAGATTCCTGCCAGCCTGCCGTGACGCTGTGGAAGTCCACACCCAGCTCATCTGCAATCTTGATGGTCTCAAGACTCTCTTCCGGAGTGTTTCCACCTCTATCGTCTATCAGTTCTTCCGCGCAAAGCCTGATGCCAACCGGGAAATCGTTGCCCACTTCCTTCCTAATACCTTTCAGAATGTCTATCATAATCTTGGATCGTCCACGAATATCGCCGCCATACTCGTCCGTCCTCTTGTTGGTGAATTTTGAAACGAAATTGGCTATCAAGTAGCCCACAATGCCGGAGATCTCCATCATGTCGTAACCGGCTTCCACGATCCTCCTGGCTCCGTCGACGTGTTCCTGTACGCATTGCTGGATGTCATCGACCGACATCTCCCTGACCGGATGGAAGAGCGGTATCTTCTGATCAACGGCCGATGGACCGGCACAATACTCCAAGCCGACGCCGCCGTACCTCCCACAGTGCATCAACTGGGCACATGAAAGCGAATCGTTCTCCCGTATGACATCCGCGATCTTCTTCAAACCAGGTAGGAACTTGTCATCCCAGATGCCGGCCATTCCAACGTAGCCTCTGGCCTCCCCCTTCTCGTCAGTATAAGCGCCTTGAGTTGTGACAATCCCAGAACCGCCCTTGGCCTGGGCCTCCATGTAGGCGATCTCCTTGTCCGTTACGAATCCGTCCCTGTCGCAGAAGTTGGTCTCTGTGGACGCGTACTTGATCCTGTTCTTTGCCTCCAGCTTCCCGATCTTGCCTGGACTGAAAATGTGCGGGTACTTCTCCTCTCCCGGTCTCATGGTTCCTCCTCCTCTTCCCCCGTTAGGCAAATGATACGGATATATCTAACCTTTTCACTCGACCCTCTTGGGCCTGGTGTAGATGACCTTGATGGTGTCCTCGAATCCGCTGACGCATTCGTTGCAGTCATCATCGTTCTCGGTCTCGATGTCCTCGAGTCGGACCTCCATGCCAAGGGACTCGTACATCTCCACGGACTCGCTGATTCTCGGCTCGGTGGCGCTGAACATCCTCGTCCAGCCTTCTAGTTTCAGATCTTCCTCTCTCGTCATTTGAATCACATCAGAACAGGTCGTCCAGTTCGTCGTTCCCTTCCGGCAACTTCCCATGGGCCTGCAGGAATTGCTGGATCAGTTCGCTCTCCCTCTTGGTGTACATCTTGTCCTCTTCCCAAAGGAAGAACTTGGCATTTGGACTGGTTCGAAGCTGCTCGTTCAGAGCCTCCTGCATGTTCATCACGCCTGAGATGTAGATTATCATCTTGCTTTCGTCCAGGAGCTGGAAGACGCCCTCTGAATCCGGCACGGTGGAGATGTTCTCCTCGGTGAGAGAGAGCCACTTCTCCGGGGGTAAGGGATTGCATCCGAGCGTCAACCTGAGATTGCATCTAAGACAGCGTTTCGCCTCTTCCATTGCTGAGCTCTCGTCATAACCGAGCTCGATCTGGCCAAAACCACCCGCTCTCTCTTCCATCGACAGGACCGGCATCTTGACCATTGGCTTGTCAGCGAAGCCTTCTTCTTTGCCGAGGTAGGGGTCAGTATCTTCTTTTTCCAGAAGCACTTCCTGGATGTTCCCGTCCCCGCCCAAGTACTTGTCCATGGCCACCGCGGCCTTCTGGCCCAAGGCAATCGCATCGATCACGGATGCTGGTCCACTGACCACTTCGCCGCCTGCGTAGACTCCCGGAACGTTAGTTTGAAGAGATCCTTCCTGCACCTTGATGCCGGGACCGACGGTCTCCACTCCGCTACCTTCTAGGAATGACAGATCGGTTGACTGGCCGATAGCCAGTAGGACATTGTCCGTCTCAATGATGGTGGTCTCGGATTCATCATACTTAGGATTGAACCTGCCATCATCGTCGAACACTGACGTGCATCTTTTGAGCTCTATGCCGGTAATCCTGCCGTCGGTCTCGATTATCCTCTTGGGCCCCAAGGATACATTGATCTTGACCCCTTCTTCGACCGCCTGCTCGATCTCATGTCCGAAAGCTGGCATCTCTTCCTCGCATTCCAGACAAGCAAGTTGAATCTCCGAAGCACCGAGGCGCATAGCGGTGAGAGCGACATCTATGGCAACGTTCCCGCCGCCTATCACGACCGCACGGCCTTCAAGTTTGATGTCCTTGCCCATCCTCACATCCTTCAGGAAATCCAGTCCCCAGAGAATGCCTGGCAGATCAGAACCTTCAAGAGGTATCTTCTTGCTGAGTTGACCTCCGACGCCTATGAAGATCGCGTCAAAGCCCTGGTCCTTCAGGCCCTGGAAGGTAATGTCCTTTCCAATGGCAGTGTTGGCCTTGAACTCCACGCCGAACCCAGCAATGGTATCGATGTCCTTCTGCAGAGTCTCCACAGGGAGTCTGTATTCAGGGAATGCGTATCTCATCATCCCACCGAACTCGGGAAGCGATTCGAAAATCGTGACAGAATGACCTTTTCTCTGGAGGTAGTAACCGGCCGAAAGTCCAGACGGTCCAGATCCGATGACGGCGACCTTCTTTCCAGTAGGAGTTGGTGTCAGAATAAGTGACTTCCAGGCATCATTGTCCTGTTCTGTGGCGAATCTCTTTAGAGCGCATATTGCAATAGGCTCGTTGACCTCGTTCCTGGTGCATTCGGTCTCGCATGGATGGAAGCATATGTTCCCCAATGAATAGACGATGGGGGTGCTTTCCCTTACAACGGCCGCAGCCTCAGCGTGTCTTCCCACAGATACTAGATAGTTGTACCTGGGCACATCCATACCAACCGGACATTCTCCCATGCACGGCACAAGGTCCCTTTCCCTGTCCGATATGATCTTCTTATCGGTGAGAGTCCCGGTCGGGCACACTTCCACACAGGCCCCGCAGAACTTGCAGTTCGATTCCTTCAATGTGGGAGCCACCGGACCCGTGACGAATTTGCCATCATGATAAGTCGAGCCAAGCGCACCCACACCTCTCAGATCGTTGCATGCCCTGACGCACCTGTTGCACGCGATGCAGATGTTGTAGTCCCGGTTGTACAATGGTTCATCTTCAACTACTGGCCTGTCCTTGGGAACATAGCGCGGGGTGTCCTCTCTGATGCCCACATAGGCGGCGACTTTCTGTATCTCACACTTCCCTAGCTCGGGACAGCATCTCTCGTTCACCGGCACGTTCAAGGAACACGGTTCCCGGCTGCACCCTTCCACCTGAGCGCACAACAAGCAGGCATGAGGATGGTCCTTCATTATCTCCATCAGGTTCTCCTGCCGCCCATCCCGGACGCTCTGGGTGTTGGTATGTATGATCATTCCTTCGGAAACGACGCTAACGCAAGACTGTTTGAGCTCATCGTCGCCCTGAATCTCCACCAGACATAACCTGCAACCCTCATACTCATGGGGTTCTCCTTCCATCTTCTCGCTACCCCAGTAAACGAAATCTCCGCCTTTCATGCCCTTTCCAGGAGGCAGATCCGGGTGGGAGCACAGAGTGGGAATGTAAATCTCGGCCGACCTGGCCGCCTCTAGAATGGTAGTGTTCTCGGGAACTTCCACAGGAACATCATCGATGGTCAGTCTCATAGTATCCGAACCTCTGGAGGGAAACGCCTGTCTCCCTATCAGACCGAACGAAAGTTACCAGGAATGCGTGATGGCGCAAGGCTCGCAGGCCTTGATGCAGGGCTCTTCTATCTCCTTGTCCACCGGCTTGCACGGGCCGCAGGTGTATTTGATCTTCTTCCTTTCTGCTTCGATCACTATCGGAATGTCTGTATCGGACATTGGATCGAATGGGTCGCTGACCATCACGAGTATCTTTGACGGACACGCTTCGACGCACTTGCCACAGCTGTCGCACTTGTCGGTGTCGATAGTGATGTAGTACTCGCCCGAACCGTCCCTATACCCGTAATTGGCCTGCATTCTTCTCACCCTTGTTTCTGCGCCTTCTTCGCCAGAGCCTCTGCGAACAGCGCACCGCCCAGAGCACCCGCGATCTGGGTGTCCAGGTTGGCATCCAGTGCGGTTAGTCCGAGCTCCTTCTCGATCCTCTTGACGACACCGCTGTTCTTCGCTATTCCACCGGTGATGGCGAACTCCTTCTCGACTCCCAAGCGTTCCAGGAGGGTCACGACCCTGTGAGCCATTGCGGAGCAATAGGCTGCCAGGACCTTGTTCTTCGGCCAGCCTGCTCTCAACAGACCAGTTGCCTCTGACTTTGCGAACACGACGCACGTGCTGCTGACCGCCGGGGGTTCTTTCTCCACCTTGAACGACTCCTCGCCGACCTTCTCGATGTGAATGCCCAGCAGATCTGCGAAGACCTCCATTCCCCTGCCTGTGCCCGCTGCACATTTGTCGTTCATCAGGAAAGCGGTGACCTTGCCCTTCTCGTCAGTTCTTATTGCCTTGCAATCCTGTCCGCCCATGTCCAGAACGGTCCTCACAGTGGGGCCGTACATGTAGTTCGCACCTCGTCCATGGCAAGCGATCTCGGTTATCGCCCTGTCCGCGAAAGGTACGTTCACCCTGCCGTATCCAGTACCAACGACATATTGAATCTTCTCCAAGTCAAGTCCGGTGTCCTCAAGTGCCCACTTCATCGCGTTCCTCGCACTGTCGGGGCTGTTGGAACCCGTTCTCATGTTACTGTAAGCGAAAAGCTTGCTGTCCAGCGTTATGACCGCCTGTGAACTGACCGAGCCGACATCGACTCCAGCCGTAATAAATTCGGCGTCCTTCCAGTCCATCTCGGGGTCCTTCCAGTTGTATTCCTTCCATCTCCAATACTCAGAATCTTCTGTTGCCATTTCCTAGCCCCCCTTTGCCTTCTTCTGGGCCACAAGAGCCGCTCCCAGTGCCCCCACGAAATCGGGGTCATCCGGGACATTAATGTCCATATTGAGATCCCTCTTCAAGGATTCAACGAACCCGATGTTCTTGGCCAGTCCGCCGATCAGAGTAACATCCTTCTCAATCGAGAGCCTTCTGACCATCGAGGATATCCTGCTCGCAATCGCGTCGTGGATCGCTCTTGCTATGTCCTCTTTGGATGTCTTGGAATGAACGAGTGATACGACCTCTGATTCTGCGAACACGGCACACTGAGCGTTCATCGGTGTCTCCTTGGTTGATTTCAGGGAGAGTGGCCCCATCTCGGTGACGGGTACCTCCAAAGCTCTCGCCATTGCCTCTGTGAAAGCTCCTGCACCTGCCGCACACTTCTCGTTGATGACGAAGTCCAGAACCCTTCCGTTCTCGTCGCTTCTGAGGGCCCTTCCCTCTTCTGCACCAACCTCGATGATGGTCCTAGAACTCGGAAACAGGGATATCGCCCCCTTCGCCGCGGCCCCGACCTCGGTAACCTCGGTGTCCCTGAAGTCGACCTCCTTCTTGCCGGCTCCAGTCGAAGTTATGTGCTTGAGGTCATCCTTCTGGATGCCGGCGTTCTCAAGCGCGCTGTTGAATGCGCTGTTGGCCGCCTCATCCAGGTCAAAACCTGTGGGTGCCATTCCCTTGCCCTTGATCTCGCCGTCGTTCAGGATAACGACCTTCACGAACTTGGCGCCCATATCGATTCCTGCAACGTACATCTCATATCACCCCAAGGGTCTCCATGAAAGTATCCATCTTTCCCATCGTGCCAGCCTCATCGAACTCTCTCTCATCGCCCATGTTCCCTTCGAAGACCAGGACCGGATATCCGGCGGCCTGCAACGCAAGCCTGTTCTCTGCGATCCCAAGGGATAGGCCCTCGCAGCCCCTGTTGTAATGGAGCATGACGCCGTCGAGCTTCCATTCCTTTGCTATCCTGACCATCATGTCGCTCTTGAGCTGTGGATGGTAGAAATGCTGCCACTCGGGTTTGGCCAGGTTCCATTTGACGAGTTCTTCGATCGCCTTTTCCCTGGTGTTGATGGTTATCCCCTCCTCCATCGGCGTGGTCTTGGCCCCCCATGAACCGTCCTCCTTGTCCTCCCAGAGCCCGGTAAGACCGAACGTGTAGAGAGAACCGATGGAAACGCATCCGAACTTCTCCAGATACCTGAAGACCTTGAGGAATCCCCATGGCGGCTGGGTGTCGCTCATCACTCTGGTCCTCTCATTGGCAATCGCGGCGATCCCTCTGTCCACCCTGTCCTGGACCTCCGCATAGAGTTTGTCCATGAAGTCAGCGTACTCCTTCTTGGCCTTGCTGAGAACGCCGAACACGTACAGGGAGTACATCGATTTCTCGTCCAAGGGTGCGGGCACGGCCTTGTTCAGCTCGCATATCTTTGCCCAGGTGCTCGTCAATCGGAACTCCGCCTTGACGGCCTCGATCAACTTGTTGTCGTCATAGGTTCTTCCGGTCGTCTCGACCAACCAGTCGATGCCGTCCAGGAGCTGTCCCGCGACGTACTCGACCTTGTGGTCGTTCATTTCATCGTACGTTCCAACCCCGACATCGACCACGAATGACGGAATGCCGCCCTCCAGCTCGGAGACCACCTGATACCACTTGGCGTGGCTGCAACAGATGTGGTCCTGCCAGATGAAGTCGGGTTTCGGGAAAGGTCCGCCGAATGTGAACTTGTTCAGGAGGATCGATCCCCAGTAATTGCGCATGTATGAACACAGGTCCCTTGCATAGCCGGCCGCCTCGGCTGCTTCCAGGCACTGCTTCGAGAACTCCTTGTCAAAAGCCGTTGATGCGCCGTAAGGCTCCCCGGTCAGCGGGTAAACGTCGTCACCCAGGCCGTAGGGCACAGCATCGAACGACCATGCACCGCCGGCCCATCTCAGTCCTCCGGTCTCGTTGGCGTTCTTGTAGTCCTCATAATACTTGAATCTCAGCTGCTTGGCCTCTTCCCAGCATTTCAGGGGTTCAGTTGGATATTTGTCTTCTGCCATCTTTCTACCTCCTCAGAATAGGTCCTCCTCCATGAGCATCTCCAGGAACGCTTCAACACGGGTTTGGAACTGGCCTACGGGAACGGTAACATCAAGCTCAAGGAAAAGCGTCGGGATGCCGTCTGCCTCCAGCGTCTTCCTGATGATCGGGATATCCAGCTCATGAGGATCGCAGAACTTCTGCTGCAGCAGTATGGCGCCGCTGACGTTCCAGTCCTTTGCAAGCTTCATGATGTGTGGGATCCTCGACCTTTCCTCCCAGTCCTTGGTCGGGCATCTCGGTCTGTCGATGTACCTCTGCGCGATAGCCTGAAGCCTGTCCCCTCCGTTGGTCTCCACCTGATTCCAGAAGTACCTGCTTCCGGTGCAGTGGTCGTCCACCACGATGGTCGAACCGCATTTCTCCACCATGTCGATGAATGTGGTATCGTCGTCCTCGCTGCCGATGAGGATCAGCCTTTCACCGGTGGGTGTCTCCAGCTTCCTGGTCTGCAGTTCCTTCAGGGACTCTTCGACTATGTCGCTGTGCTCGGTCTTGTCTATCATCTGGCTCGAGACCGCCATGTACATCGCTTCCAGGCCGGACATCGGTGGGTCGGCCGCCTTTCGGGTGTCGTAGGCGTCCCTCAACAGACGCCTGTTCCTGTTCATGATCTCTATTCCCCTATCCAGGTCCTCGTCGGTTATCGTCTTCCCGGTCCACTCCTCGACCGCCTTCTTGAATGTCTCCAGTTCGGCCCTCAAGTAGGGAAGCGCCCTCGGGCTCTGGACGTGGTTGGGCATTGGAAGGTAATAGCTGAACGGGACGGGTATGTGCATCTCCCAGCTCGTATACGCCTGCCTGATGTGCAGACATGACTGCGCGATCATTATGCCGTCCAGATAGTCGTACCTCCCCTTCAATCCCTGAGCCAGGCAATCCCTGCAGAACGGACAGAACATACCGAAGATATGCGGTTCCGTAACATCCTGTGGCTCATGGCTACCCAGAATGCGCACAGGCAGAACGTCGGCTGCCAGGAGTATCTCCTCCGGCACGTAGGTGCAGAAGTAGCCCAATACCTTTCCACCGGTCTTCTCCTTCCATTCCTTAGCGTACTCGTGTCTTGCTTCGTACCATTCTTTGAACATCTCTATCATTTCTTCATCCTCCTCTCCAGGTTGATGAACTCGCTTCTCTCGAAGCCGATTGATTTGAAGAATGAAAGCAGGTCTGTGGAATCCCACCTCACCGCCGTGTAGATCTCTCTGATGCCTATCTTCTTGAAACCGTTGAGCATTGCCTTTCCGAGCTTCTTACCTATGCCGCTTCCCATGTGTTCGGGATCGATGGCCACCTCGACCAGCCAGCCGGACTTGTCAACGCCAAAATCCAGTGTCTTTGTCTCGCCGATGATGAAACCAACGACATCCTTTCCGGATGTGGCGACGTAGCACTGGTTCTCCTTGTCCTCGAGCCTCACCTCGACCTCTTTCTCCCAGTTCTTGGGCGCCTTTCTCTTGGTGATACTCTTCCTTATCTTCCCAGCCGCTGCTAGGTCCTCTTTACGCATCTTTCTGATACTGCCAGCGCTCATGCCCCGCCTCATTCCAGTCTTATGATCTTGACCAGCTTTCCAACCCAGTCAGGGGGGAGGTAGACCCTTCCGCTGTTCCCGGCTGGTTTCACTACCTTCTCTATCATCTCTTGGCCGAAAACCTCGAATTTGGAGTCCTTTCTCTTAGTCATGCCTGCCCCCGAATACGATTACATTATCGTTATAACGCAACTACATTATAACTATTTCTCTCAGGAGAGGTTGGACTGGAATCCTTTGAACTATGGCGTGAGATTAGGTGGCTGGAGGGAGCTGTATCCCTATTCTTCCAGCTCATCCAGTGCTTCGTCCTCAACCAGGTCATCCGGAGGTGGTGGTTCTTCCGCAATTTCCTCTGATGGAGGTTCCTCTGGTTCTTCGATAGACTCCTCGATCGGCTCTTCCATCGGCGATTCGACTGGTTCTTCAGTTGGAGGCGCTTCCATCTCCTGTTCTGGAGCGAATTCTTCAACCTTGGGCCTCCTCATGAGCAGCCCCACTAGGAGAAGCACGACCACGATGATCACAATGACCAAGATCAACCACCAGTATTCATCGAAGAATGATCCGGCGACCTCAGATGCGGTGATGGTGCCCGAAACGTCATCGAAATTGCCGTGTTCATCATCCGCGGTGATCGTGTATGTGTAATCTCCCGCCGTCTCGAATTCATACTCGAAGATGTACACACCACTGTCCAAGGTCATGCGCCGATTGTTCACAACAGTTGTTCCGTCTGGGTCCACGATTGTGATCGTGACGTCGTCAACATCGCTGTCGTCCGTGACGTCTGCTTCGAAGGTGATGGTGTCCCCGACCGTGGGCTTCTCGCTGCTAACGGTCACATCGATAATCGGTGGGTCTTGCTCCACAACCTCGAAACTACCCGTTTCGGAGGCTGAATTGCCGCTTGTATCTGTTGCCCAGATAGTGAACGAATAGGTTCCTTCAGTGTTGTACGAGTCCGTCAGGTAGTATTCATCATTGGCTGAATCGTAGCTCATGGTGACGTTGGTGATGGCTGAACCGTCTGGATCCTTGACCTCGATTATGACCTCGGATAGTGCAACATCGTCGTACACGTCTGCTGAGATTCTGACGTCATCGCCCGGTCCTGCGGGATCTGGGTCTGCCTGGACATTCGAAATGTTGGGTGGTGTCGTATCAGACTGAACGGTCAGCTGGGCACACGCATCGAACGCGTCGTGGTTATTCGGCACATCGTCCCAACCGTGGACGCATATCTGGTAGGTCGCATCCGCCCAGCCGGTGGTATTTATGGTCAGATTGACATCTTCTGTATCGATGTTAAAGGCGCCGTCTGTCGGGAACATCGGGATGCCCGGCCAGGTCATATCGATCGTGTAATTCGCGCCTCCGATTATGCCGTTGCCTGTGATGCTGTCATCGATCGTTGCCGACAAAGTGACTGCAGCTCCCGGAGCAACTGTCAAGGTTGCGCTACCATCCAGAAGGACGTTGATGATGTTCGGTGGTGTGATATCTAGAGTGACGATAGTCACTTGTGCGCAGGCGGTCATGGAAATGTTGCCGTTTGGTGTAATGTCCGAGCCGTGAACACACACCTGATAGACGCCATCTGTCCAGCCGGTGGTATCGATTGAAGCTTGAACATCTTCGGTTGGGCTGTCGAATGTACCGTCCAGAGCGGACATGGGCTGACTGGTCAACCAGTTTCCATCGATGGTGTAGTTCGCCCCCAGAATGTCCGATCCTAGGGCAGGCGCGTCGTCAATCGTAGCGTTCAGAGTGAGAATGGCGCCGGGACCAACAGTAACACTCGCCGATCCGTCCAGCAGAACGTTGAGAACGAATGGAGGTTCATTGTCCACGGATGAAATCGTGAGTTGGGCGCAGACATCAGTGGTCCCGCGATTCGGGACGTTGTCCCAGCCGTAAACGCAAATCTGATAGACGTTGTCAACCCAACCGGTCGTGTCTATCGTCTCTGTAACCACTTCTGAAGTCTCGTCAAATAGGCCATCGGTTGGCAACATCCATTGTCCAGGCCAGTTTGCCGTCCCAACTGTGAAATTCGCGCCCGCAATGATGTTATCTCCTCGACCTCCGGTGTCGTCGATCAAAGCATCGACGGTAACTGGCGTTCCGGGCATTACCAGAATCGAAGACATCCCATTCAACAGGACGCTGCTAGTTGTCGGAGCCAAATCATCAACGATCGTGATCTGGGCAGGCCCTGCGACGTTCGCATAAACGAATGCGTCCCATCCATGAACGAAGTAGTCGTAAGTTCCTGCAACGTTGGGAACAGGAATGACCCTCGTAACATCTTCCGTGATGCTGTCAAATGTTCCGTCGGATGGGTTCATCGGGGCTCCTGGCCATGAATCTATCATCGGTGTGGTGTAGTTGGCACCTCCAATGTCGGCCATTCCGGTCGTTGTCTCGTCCAATGTGGCAGTCAGAGTCGCAGTCGGCGGAGCTGTTGAGAGGAAGTAGGTCTGCGTTGGTGCGCCGTCTATCATCACGTTGCTGATCTGAGGTCCGATATCGTCCGAGATGGTGAGAGATGCGCAGGCGTCTGTCGTGTTGGAATTGGGCACGATATCCCAGCCATACACGCAGTAGAGCGTCATTCCAAGCGGTGGGAAAACTATCGTTCCGGTGGCATCTTCGACGGGGGAGTTGAAGGCCCCATCCACGGCGCTCATCGGCCAGCTCAGGGCCCAATTCTGCGGACCTTCGGTGAAGTTCGCCCCGCCGATCGGGATGTTGCCCGTGGCGCTATCGTCGATCGTGGCGTTTATGAACAGGACAGGGGGCAGGGCCGACAGTCCGTAGCTCGGAGCGGCCTGACCGTTTATGGTCACTGAAAGTGTCTGAGGTGCGTTCGTGTCAGGTGGACCCTGGCTGAACGTCATATTGAGCCAAACCCAGTCGATCGTGTCCGTTGGATCGGGATCCATCAGAGGATCTGCAACGAAGTTTGGAGTTCCGATACCGCTCACGGTCACATTTGCAACCGGATCGTATGAATAGAGGTTCCATCCAGCAGGTGCTTGCCCTGAGAACATGGAGAGCTCATCGACCATGTCGTATGTGTTGTTCAACTCCATGAGATGCGTAGCTGCGACCGGGATGGTAGAGTTTGATGTGTAGTCGCCACCTATGCTCATGGTGAAAGGATTCGTGGAAGCCACCGGGCCGGTCAAGTCGAAGTTGAAGAAGTCCGTTCCCGGAACAAGGTCGTAATGGATTCCGTCCACATAGAGCATGTCAATTGTGCTCGAGAGATTGGGCTGGAATCCGCCACCACTACCCATCATAATTGAGATCCACCAATCTGCTTCGGACTGGTCTAGGTAGGCGTTCCTGTTCCCGTACATGTAGTCAATCATGAACCTGATGCTCTGGTTGTCGTCTGCCATGAAGCCCGTTGTGTTGGCGACCGCGTTGTCCCAATCGGAGAACGTCAGGTCAGTGTTCATTTCTCCTGGCGGAGGCACGTCCAGAGTCCTCGTAACCTCCGTTGACCCAAGAACGGTCACAGGAGAGAGAACTGCCTGCAAGGCCGGGTCATCCATGACCACATAGAAATCCCCGTCGAACGCTTGGAACTCATAGTAACCGCTCGGATCGGTCTGTAATCTCATCATCCAGCCGTATGAGTAGTTGACTGCGAGAACCTCGCTCATGAAGAGCGGAGCTCCCGTTCTTCCATCGTAGACATATCCCCACAGTGGTGAGACTGGAAGGGACACGAAGTCAGTGTAGTTGTAGAAGTTCGTGAAGTGCAGGTCATTGTCGATGGATATCGGAGGACCCATTGGTCCAAAGACCATAAGGTCCATCATGATGGCGAAGGTACCATCGACGCCGTTCCTGTTGATGTCGATGCCGTTGAACTGCAGGGTGACGTTTCCAGGTCCAGCCGAGAGGTTCGCAACCTGTTGAATCATGGATATGGGATTCATCAACGGATCCAACAACATTGCCATTACCAAGTACATGCCAGGATCGTTCACCAGGACCGAGGCATTTACGACTAGGAACTCGTATATTCCGTCAAGAGGGAAGCTCGTGTCCAGACCGTAGTCGCTGTGGGGTGGGTTGAAAACGGCCGGAGGCTGGTCGAAATCAGTGGCCAGGTATGCATTGGTGATGTGGGTGTCGAAATCGAGATTCCAACCTATTTCGTCAACGAGGTAAAGCCGCACCATGTAGGGACCGTCGATCCCGGAAGATCGTATCGTGGGCCCGTAGAGTGCCAGGTCGACCGTCTGATTGCCCATGTTCAACCATGTGGAGTTCGTCTGCGAATCGATCCAGGTCATACCCGTAAAATCGTAGAGGTCTGCGTAAACTGTGAATTGACCCGAAGTGTTTGCTGTGATGTTCGCATTTATCACCAAGAAGTTGAAATCCGTATCCGAGTCCGTATCGAGCCCGTAGTCCCAGTGCGGTGGAGAGAATGCCACGGGGGGATTGGGTTCGAAATCAGTGAAGAGATAGGGTGCCGTCATATGCGTGTCCGTATCGAGCAGGTTGAACATGTCATCGACCACCTCGAGGTCGATCATGTAAGGACCATCAATACCGAAGTTGAAGATCTCGTATCCGTAGAACCTCAGCTCAATAGTATGAAGTCCAGCGGTGAGGAAGGTATTGACCTGTGAGATCCCGATCGGGGCAAAGCCGGAGATCGTGTAGGTGCCATCGACCGTTACGTTCACCGATGCATTGACCATCAGATACTCGTACAGCGTGTTCCCGTTGGTATCCAGGCCATAATCGCTGTGAGGAGGTGCGAACTGCACTGGAGGAAGGCTGAAGTTGGTGGCCAGGTATGGACCGGTGAAATAGGTATCATTGTCCATCTGATTCATCATGCCGTCATACAGGTACATCTCCGCCCGATAAGGCCCATCGAAACCAGATGCTCGAATCAGATAACCCGGGAAACCAAGATCCAAGGTGTGATTGCCGACAGGCAGGAAACTCCCGTTCCCGGTAGAGCTGATGTAGTTCATTCCGGTGATATCAAAGAGGTCGCACGAAATACTGTACATGTCAGAGGCATTGTTGGCCACGTTCGCACTGATGATTAGGAAATCGTAAAGCGTGTCATTGTTCGTGTCGAGACCTCTGTCGCTGTGGGGCGGTTTGAATGAGCCAGGAGGCGCCTCGAACTCGTTCGCCAGATATGGACCCGTCATGTGAACGCCGATGTCCAAGAACATGAACACTTCGTCCAGCATTATTATGTCGACCCAGTATGGACCGTTGTAGCCCGAAGATCGAATAGTGAATCCGGGGAAGCTGAAAGTGACATTCTGGGGGCCAGCCAGCAGATTGGCCATGATGAACTGGCCATCTATCCAGAAGGAGCCGGAGTTGTCATACAGATCGGCGAAAAAGAAGAACATGCCGGCAACGGTCACATCGACGCTGACATTGAGTATGAGTTCATCGTACAGTCCGTTGGAGGGCATGGACGTGTCCACCGCGTAATCCGAATGGGGCGGATTTAGCGTTCCATCCGAGGCCCTCACCAGACCGATCAGTCCGGGGATCGTCCCGACAAGAATCAGTGCCGCTACCGCTAGCACGAAAATCCTCATACCGCGCTCACCAGAGGGTGCCAAATGGGAGTGTTCTACTTCGTACATCTAATATCCTCCAATCCCTATACCATCCACTGAAAACGCCTATATCTCCCCATATAAAAAGAATTTGGTCGACAGTTCTGAAACGAATAATGGGAGGATATCGACAGGTAAGAACAGGCCTTCCAAAACAATAAATATCGCAGTTGGCTTACGCCTGAACGGGGAGGAGTATATATGGGGAATTTTGAACCAAAAACGGCAGAGGAGTTCGGCTTCAAGGACATCATCTACGAGAAGAAGGACTATGTGGCCAAGGTCACGATAAACAGACCGGAGGTCTACAACGCGTACAGCATCCTGGCGCTGAGGGAGATGGGCGAGGCGTTCAAGGACGCGTCGTGGGACGATTCGATAGCGGTCCTGGTACTCACCGGAGCGGGGGACAAGGCGTTCTGCACGGGCGGGGACGTGAAGGAATACGCGGACAATTACACCGTCAAACCCAGGGACTTCTGGAAGTGGATGGGCGACTACAATTACGCGCACGATATGTTGCGGAATTGCGGGAAGCCGACGATAGCAAGGGTCAACGGAGTCGTGGCTGGCGGAGGCAACGAGTTCCATATGTCCTGCGATCTTTCCATTGCTGCGGAACACGCGACCGTACTGCAGGTGGGTACAAAGGTCGGATCAGTGGCGGCTGGTGGAGCAACCCAGTTCCTGCCGATAATCGTGGGGGACCGGAGGGCCAGGGAGATCCTGTTCCTGTGTGAGAAGATATCAGCAAAGAAGGCGATGGATTGGGGACTCATCAACGAGGTCGTACCGTACGAGGAACTGGACGCTGCCGTTGACAGGATGACCGCGAAGCTGATAGACAAGTTCCCGGAGTGCATGAGGTACACCAAACAGCAGGTGAATTTCTGGAAGGACCTTTCGTGGTACCAGACCGTTGGACACGCAAGAGATTGGCTGTCGGTGCATTTCTCCAGCTATGAGACGTGGGAAGGAATGAAATCCTTTGTCGAGAAGAGGGAGACCGGCTACAGAAAACTGAGAGACCTGGCGGCAGAGGGAAAATCATCCGAGTTCGTGTGGGGACCTTACGAGAAAGAGTGTGGCAAATGCGGCGCAAAAGGGATCCCTGATATGTTCGAGTACTGCGGACAGTGCGGTGAGAAGCTCTAGGTCACTTCTTCTTGAAGCCCATGCGATTCGATTTTATCTTCAAAAGCACAATGCTGGCCCCAATCGTGAGAAGTGCGAAGACAACAAGGAAGGTCAATTGGACCCAGACCTCAACCGGCCCCCAACCCCTGATCATCACAGACCTAAGTGCATCTGCCAGATAGGTCAGGGGAATAAGCGATGAGATGGGTCTTATGAATCCAGGCATTGATTCGATGGGCCAAAGGATGCCTGCCAGCAGAATGGAGGGTGTGAATATGAGAGGAACGAACTGGATGGCCTGGAACTCGTTCTTCGCCAGCGTGGACAGCAGAATCCCGAGACCCAGTATGCCTATTGCGTAGATCACGATCAGAGCAAGAGCAAAGAAGATGCTACCCACGAAGGCTATGTTGAACAGAAGGCTTGCCACTGCCACGAGTTCGACGGATTGGAAGAGCGCGATCAAACTGAAGGTCATTGTATAGCCCATGACGATGTCACTGGGTTGGGCTGGAGAGACGAACAGTCGGTCAAGTGTGCCATTCGTTCTTTCCCTGACGAAGGCGACAATGGTGAGAATGATTGTTATCATGGTGGTTATCAGGCCGATTATCCCCGGAGCGAAGAAATCTATGAAGCGGACGTTCTCGCCGTAAACGTGATTGGTATTGATCAGTGACGACATGGAGAGATCTGGGTTATGCTCCTCAATGGTCTCGAATATCGCACCGTTGACCTCCGCCGCGATGCTGGACGCGACCTGGGAATTGCTGCCGTCAAGATGTAGGGTCATCACCGAGTCAGGAAGGCTTTGGTTCGGTATTCCAGAAATCCTGAGTTCAAGAGATTGAGTGAAGTTGGACGGAAAATGAATGACAGCCCATGCTTTGCCATCTTCCACTTCCTCGAGGGCGTCCTCAAGATCGTCCTTATATTCGAGAGAGAGCTTCTTCGTGTCGATGTTGTCCAGGACGACCTCCGAGAAATACAGGATGAACCTGTCGGAGCTATTGGGCTGGTACTTGAGAACCCCGTTGTCCTCATTGACAACAATGGTCCTTATGTTCTCTGGTTCACCAGCGAAAGTGTACCCGAAGAGAAAGATGAACATAAGCGGCATCATCACGATCATCCCGACGGTCCTTCTGTCATGGCTTATCTGGCGCAGGATGTTCTTGGCGATTGCGACGCTGACTCGGAGGCCCATCACTTCTCCCCCCTGAGATACCAGAGAAAGGCGTCCTCAAGGGATGACTGTCCGGTCTCTTCCTTCATGTGCGCTGGTGAGCCGACAGCCACCAGTTTGCCGAGCCTGATCATCCCGACCCGGTCGCACCTGTTGGCCTCGTCCATGTAATGTGTCGTTATCAGAACAGTCACACCTTTGCTGGCCAGGTCCTTGAAGTAACTCCAGAAAGAACTCCGGAGTTCGGGATCCACACCGACTGTCGGCTCGTCCAAGAGGAGAAGTTCGGGTTCATGGATGAGGCTCACTGCGAGGGACAGGCGGTGTTTCATCCCACCGCTCAGATTGTCCACAATCTCGTTGCGTCTGGCTTTGAGATCGACGAAATCAAGCATCTCCTCCTCCCTCTTGGCAATCGCATCCTTCGACAATCCGTAAATCTCACCAAAGAACTGAATCGTCTGCCTGACGGTCAGGTCCAGATAGAGAGCGGTTTCCTGGGGCATGTAGCCAATTCTTGGAAAGATGCTGGTATTGGGGATCTTCTTTCCGAGGACGTACGATTCGCCGGAAGTGGGTTTCAGTAGCCCGCAGAGAATCTTTATTGCGGTGGTCTTGCCGGAACCATTGGGTCCGATGAACCCGAATATCTCGCCCTTTGGTATCTCAAGGTTCAGGTCATCAACGGCAGTCAGATCTCCGAACTTCTTGACCAGGTCCCTGGTGACGACAACGTTCTTCATTCTGCCCCCTTTTCCTCAAGAGCCGACACAACTCTCCTGGCCCTCTCAATCGCCTTCCTGGTTTCGGAGACGACGACCGCGTCTTCAGCTCCGAAGAGCGTGGGATCATCGAAAAGCTCCTCGCCCGGGTCCTCCTTTGCGATCTTCCTGTAGAGGTTTCTCCAGCGTTCGGAAAGGTATGTCGGCGGATTCGCCTCTATCATCCTTGCGAAAAGAATGGTCCATATTCTTGAGACCGACCGAGATGAATAGCCTCCCCCTCCCAAACAGACCCAGCGGCCGTCACATACATCGTGGGCAACCTTGTGGAAGGTCCGTGCTACCATGTCATAGGATTTTGTTGTCAGATTGATGTGGCTGAGGGAATCGTCGAAGTGCATGTCCACCCCGAACTGTGTCAGCAGGATGTCCGGTTTGAAGGCACGTGCCAATGGTGGAAATATCTCTTCGAAGGCCTTCATGAACGATTCATCATGGGTATCTGGCCGCAGGGGAAGATTGCACGTGTACCCCCTTCCCTCGCCCTCACCGATTTCATCAGAGTGACCGGTGCCTGGATAGAGGAACTTCCCACTCTCGTGTATGGAGAAGTTCATGACACTGGGATCATCATACAGCGCTATCTGAACGCCGTCCGCGTGATGTGCGTCGACGTCCGCATACATTATCCTGCTGACCGAGTGTTCCTTCTGAAGGTGCCTGATGGCGACCACGACATCGTTGTAGATGCAGAACCCGGATGCCCTTTTCCTCAGCGCATGATGGAACCCGCCCCCCATGGAGAAGACATGCTGGACATCACCGTTCTGTACCATATCACAGGCCTTGAGCGTGCCTCCCAAGTGCAGCAATGAAGCCTCGTGCATGCCCTTGAAGACAGGGTTGTCCCCAAGTCCAAAGCCGTATCGGAAAGAATCGGGATGATGTACACCGGACGAGAGGTCCTTGACGACGCTGACGTATTCCTCATCATGGGCCAGGAGAACTTCTTCCTCGCTCGCCATGGTCGGCTGGACCACCTTCACATGCGGCCTGTCCACCAGTCCAAAATCCTTGATCAGTTCAAAAGCCAACTTCATCCTCAGCTGGTTCAAGGGATGAAAGGAGCCAAAATCGTATTTCAGCAAGCCATCGGAGTAGATGAGACCGTATTCAGCCAGTCCGAGCACCTCACAGGCAGTATGGCACTACAAACGGACGGCATATATAATTCTGTCACCCTCAAATTCTTTCAAATTGATACTGACATCCTGACCTACAGTGATGTCCTCTTCCTTCGCCTCGTCCAGCCAGCCGAGGAGCCTTCCGCCTCCCTCCAGTTCCACCATGCAGATCGTGTAGGGGACCACGTCCTCGAAGCCAGTTGGACCGATGTGGATAGTTGTGTAGGTGACGATCTGGCCCTTGGGTTCCTGGACCATCCACACCATATCGTCGGACATGCAGTCATCGCAATCCGCTCTTGGCGGCAAATGCAGTTTCCCGCATGTCTTGCATTTAGTGCCGGCGATCTTACCATCTTCCAGATATGTCAGGTATTCCTTGATCTTCGAAGGGGGTACAAAACTGATCTTTCCTAATTCCATGCCTATCACCTCGAGAATATATTGACGAAGCAGTACTGTCCGATCCCTCCGACGTTGTGCATCAGAGCGTATTCAGCACCGTCCACCTGCCTCTTACCGGCCTCACCCCTGATCTGCTTGACCGCCTCTACGGCCATGGATGCGCCAGTGGCCCCAACCGGATGGCCCTTGGCTTTGAGACCTCCGTCCACATTCACCGGCATATCACCGTCCTTGTAGGTCTGACCTTCTTCTATGAGCTTGGAACCCTCTCCTTTCTTTGCCAGTCCCAGGTCCTCGTATGCGATGATCTCGGCAATCGTAAAGCAATCGTGCACCTCTGCGAGGCTCAGGTCCTTGGGTCCGATCCCGGCCTGTTTGTAGGCTTGTTTTGATGCTTCCACTGCGCTTGGTATCGTGTTCAACTTCTCCCTTCTGAGAACGGACATGGACGCACTTGCAGCTCCCATTCCCTTCAGCCAGACCGGTGTGTCGCTGATCTTCTTGGCCTTTTCCTCGCCGGCAATTATCAAACATGCAGCCCCATCGGCGTTCCCGCAGCAGTCGTACAGCTTCAACGGGGATGCAACGGGCCTGGACCCCAATACCTTCTCCAGCACGACCTCCTTCTGGAACATGGCGTTCGGATTGTCCACCCCGTGGAAGTGATTCTTCACGGCCACCATGGCCATGTGCTCCTCTGTCGTCCCATAATCGTACATGTGTCTCCTCGCGTACATCGCGTAGTATCCGGGGAATGTTGTGCCGAACACCGATTCCCACTGAACATCTCCGACCCTTCCCATCAGAGCCAGTATCTCGGGTGTCGTGAGCTCGGTCATCTTCTGCAGTCCCAGAACGGCCACGATGTCGTACATGCCAGACTTGATGTAGGCTACGGCGCTGTGAAGAGCCGCGCTGCTTGATGCGCAGGCAGCTTCAACCAGAAATGTCATCTGCGGGTTCACACCTAGATACTCTGCAACTACACCCGCAATAGACCTCTGTTTGTGATACTCTGGTGATGATCCGATTATTGTCGCCTTTATATCATCCTTGGAAAGGCCCGAATCTTCCAGAGCATCCCTGAAGGGCTCGAACGCGAGCTCCTGAACGGTGTTGTCCTCTCTCCTTCCGAACTTCCCGTGTCCTATTCCAACAACTCCAACCTTCATAATAACCACCTAGATGTACTGACCGCCATCGACCTTGATCACTCCGCCAGTGATGTGTCTGGATTTCTCGCTGCACAGGAAATTAACAACATTGGAGACGTCCTCTGGATCGCCGATCCTTCCGAACACGGTCTCGTCCTTTGCGATCTGCATGTACTTCTCTGGGATCTTGAGCATCATCTCCGTCGCGATCATGCCCGGAGCGACCGCGTTGACGTTCACATTGGACCTGCCCATTTCCTTTGCCAGCGCCTTGGTGAGAGCAATGATACCGCCTTTGGATGCGGAATAATTCGTCTGCCCGAACTTCCCCCTAAGACCGTTGATGGATGTTATGTTCACGATCTTTCCGTGTCCCTGCTCCTTGAATATGGGTGTGGCCGCCCTGATGTAGTTGAAGTAACCTTTGAGATTGACCTCCATGACCCTGTCCCACTGTTCCTCGGTCATCTTCCATATGACGCCGTCCCAATTGATCCCAGCGTTGCAGACCAGAATGTCCAGGCCTCCGAACTCCTTGACGACTTGCTGCACCATCTTCTGAGCGTCGTCGAAGTTGGAAACGTCCGCCTGCACCACGAGCCCCTTCCGACCCATCTTCACGATCTCTTCCGCCACCTGCTTTGCCTCGGTGTCGTGCTTCCTGAAGTTGAGCGCAACGTTAGCTCCCTCCTTTGCAAGGCCAATGGCAATGGCAGCACCCAAACCGACGCTGCCTCCTGTCACTATAGCGTTCTTGTTCTCTAGCTCCATTCCTACCCCCTAACCCTACAATTTTAATAGACAGTCATTGATAATGCGCTACCTTTATTAAACGTTTTGAGGAGTGGGAGGAAATGGCTCGGGAAGAGAAGGTCATTGAGGTTGGCGAAGCAGTTGATAGGTACGTCCAGGATGGTTGCGTTCTGGGCGTCGGCGGGATGCACATGCACAACAACGCCATGGCGGTCATCAGGGAGATAATCAGGCAGAAGAAGCGCATCAAGAGGTTGGTCACGAGCCCCTCTGCATGCACGAACGCAGACATGCTGATAGGGGCGGGATTGGTCGAGGAGATCTACTGTTCATACGTTGGATTCGAACACCTTGGACTGGCACTGAACTTCAGGAAGTTCGCGGAGAGCGGGCAGCTGAAAGTGAGGGAATGTGACGAGGCGTTCTCTGTATATTCGTTGAGAGGCGGAGCCAGTTCCCTTCCTTTCCATCCATTGCCGAAGGGTCTGGAAACGACATCGGTGCCCAAGTTGAACCAGGAGGATTACAAGGTCACAAAGGACCCTTTCACCGGGGAGGATGTTCTCTGTGTGAGATCGGTCCAGCCGGATGTGTCGATCGTGCATTGTCAGAAGGCGGATGCGTATGGGAATGCGATCTTCGAGGGCAGCAAGTTCACCGATTTCGACATGATAAAGGCCAGCGACAAGGTCATACTTCAGGTGGAGGAGGTCGTCCCCAACGAGTACATTCTGCAGAAGTCGAACAGGATAGACGTGCCTGGCATGCTGGTGGACGCGGTCATTGACGCCCCATTTGGCTGCCATCCAACGGCTTCCCACAAGTACTACACCTACGACGAGGACCACTTGATGGAGTACCTGAAGGCCAGCAAGGAGGATTTCTCGGTATATCTTGACAAATATGTGTACGGAACCAAGACGAACGAGGATTATCTCGAGGTGATCGGAGGTCGGGAGAAGGCCACCCAGCTCATGGAGCGTGATATCCCATGGTAGATGTCACAAAGGGAGAATTGATGGTAACGGCCCTGGCCAGGGGTCTCAAGGACAAGGAAGTGGTCATTATGGGGGCGTTCAGCGCACTGCCCATGCTGGCTAGCCGGGTTGCCCAGCTCACTCACGCGCCGAACCTCACCTTCATCTGCGGGGGGAGCGGGGCCATAAACCCTGTTCTCGAACCTCTGCCATATTCGTCCTGCGACGACAGGCTTCTGAAGGCTGAGTGTATATATCCACTGCCTGACGTGATAGACCTGGAGGCAAGACCAGAGATCGACGTCTTCTTCGCCGGAGGGCTCCAGATTGATGCCAAAGGCAACTGCAATCTTATCGGGATCGGTGAGCCGGGACAATTGAAGTTCAGAGGACCTGGTTCAGTAGGTCTCCCGTTCCTTTCCAGAGCGAGGAGGTTCATAATCTACGCCATGGCACATAACACCAGGATCTTCGTGCCAGAGGTGGACTTCATCAGTGGACCTGGATTCGTAGATCAAGAGGTCCTGAGCAGCGGACCGTCCATGGTGGTAACGCCGCTGTGCGTGATGGATTTTGAGAACAAGAAGATGAGACTCAAGTCCCTGCATCCAAGGGTCACGGTGGAGATGGTGACCGAGAACACTGGATTTGATCTCATCATACCGAGTGATGTTGGTGAGACCCCTCTGCCCACTCAGGAAGAATTGATGCATATGAGGAGAATAGACCCAATGGGTGCCGCGAGGGACAGCATACAATAGCGTCTCTACGGAATGGCAATCGAACGAATCAGCGAAGCATCGCCCTTTTCCAGGAGCTCAAAACCTTCGTTTATCTGGTCCAATGAGTATTGGTGAGTAACTAGTGGCTCGACCTTCAACTTGCCTGAGCTCACGAGCTCTATTATCTTTGGGAAATCCTGCAGACCGCACCCGAGAGACCCTTTCATCTCGATCTCCCTGAACATCATCCTGCCAGCGTTGATGGTGATATCCTTGTGGGTGTAACCGACGACCACGACGGTTCCGCCCCATTTGACCGCCTCATATGCCTGCTGGATGGTGGCGGGGATCCCGATGACCTCCATGGCAACGTCAGCGCCTCCGCCGGTCATCTTCCTGATCTTCTTGGCCACATCCTCCTCGTTCCTGCCGTTGATGGTCTCCGACGCGCCAAGTTTTTTCGCCATCTCGAGCTTCTCGTCGAAGATGTCGACCGCGATTACGCTCGCTCCGACGACACTGGCCATCTGCACTGCCGAAAGTCCGACGCCACCGCAACCGAATATCGCGACGGTCTCGCCGGCCTTCACCTTCCCCCGGTTCACAACTGCATGATAGGGCGTTGATATGGCATCTGAGATGATACTGGCCTCTTTCAATGGAACGTTGGACGGTAAATTGAAAATGCTGTCGGCAGGAACAGAAACGTACTCGGCGAATCCACCGTCCCGATGATTCCCAACCATGATCTGGTTGGTGCAGATCGTTCCCCTACCCTGCCTGCACCAGGTGCAATGACCGCAAGAGAAAACAGGAGGTATCAACACAGCGTCGCCCTCCTTGAAATGATCCACCTTCTCGCCGACCTTCTCAACGGTCCCGCTGATCTCGTGCCCCAGGATAATCGGCGGCTTCTTGAACGTCGGAACACCGTGGAGATAATGTATGTCCGTCCTGCACAGACCCCAAGCCGCGACCTTCACCAGAACTTCGTCATCTTCGATCGCTGGAACTTCCACATCCTCTATCTTTAAGGGCTGACCCTTCTCGTAGAAAACGGCTGCTTTCAACCTTCCACCCCCGTGGACACAGGAAAAGAATGGAGGCTATTTAGAGTTAACCGCAACAGTCCCCCAAACTAGATAGTTTGATAAACAAAAACCGACTTTCATCACTCATGCTTCGCAGACTCATTCCTGTGTTCAATCCGAAGTCCATAGCCATCATAGGCGCTTCGAGGAAAAAGGGCAAGATCGGGAGGGAGCTGCTTCACAATCTGATAGACTATGAGTTCCAAGGCAAGCTTTTCCCGGTAAACCCGTACGCTGAAGAGGTTCATTCGATCCCGGCCTATCCATCGATTCTTGACGTCCCAGATGAGGTGGACCTGGCCGTCATCATCGTCCCTGCCGAGAAGACCCTGGAAGTAGTGAGGAACTGCGGAAAGAAGGGCGTCAAGGGCATCATAATGATAACC